>JAJZIM010000109.1 GCA_021810565.1 Bacillota bacterium | reverse complement strand
TTCCGCCCTACCCCTGGGCTTCCGTGAACCGCGGCTTTTGTGGTCCGGGGCTGGAGAGGCACCCCGGAGCGGGTCCTGGAACCTGGCTCCAACGTAGCGCGGTCATCGGCTGGCATGCCTCCCGCGCCGGGTCTGGTCAGCCGGGCATTCGGGACCTTGGTCCCTCATGCCCACGGCTTTAGCCGTGGGTGGTTGACAGGCAGACCAGTTCCCGCGGCGACCGGGTAAGCACCTCGCACCCCTCCTCGGTCACGAGCACCATGTCCTCCACCCGCACGCCGCCCAGACCGGGCAGGTACACCCCCGGCTCCAGGGTGACCACCATCCCGGGGGCCAAGAGGTCCCGGCTGGTGGGGCTAAGCACCGGCCCCTCATGCACCTCCAGCCCCACACCGTGGCCCAGACCGTGGCCGAAGGCCTCCCCGTAGCCGGCCTCGGTCAGATACCGCCGCGCCAAGGCGTCCACCTGGGCACCGGTGAGCCCCGGTCGGATCCCCTCCCGGGCAGCCTTTTGGGCGCCCAGCACCGCCGCATGCACCCGCCGCAACTCCTCGGGGGGATCCCCCGCCGCCACGGTGCGGGTGATGTCCGAGCAGTAGCCGTCCACCACCGCCCCGAAGTCCAGTACCAAAAATTCTCCCGACGACCAAACCCGCTCGGTGGGCGTGGCGTGCGGCAGGGCTCCCCGCGGCCCCGCCGCCGCGATGCAGGGAAAGGAGCGCTCCCGACCCCCCGCCAGGCGCAGCCGATACTCCACCTCGGCCGCGATGCGCTCCTCCGGCTGCCCCGTCCGCACGAACCGCGGCAGCTGGCCGACCACGGCGTCGGCCACGGCCGCCGCCCGGCGGATCGAGGCCTGCTCCGCCGCGTCCTTCACCCGCCGCTGCTGCTCCACCCAGCCTTGCACCGGCACCAGCTCGACCCCGGCCAGGGACCGCTCCAGGCGATCCCGGGCGGCACAACTGGTGTGGTCGGCCTCGAAGGCCAGCCGCCGCACCCCCAGCTCCCGCACGACCTCTCCCAGGGTGCGCTCCTCCTCGGACGCCGTGCGCACCACCCGCCACCCCGGGGCCTGCTCGCCGGCCTGCTCCAGGTAGCGGAAATCGGTGCCCAGCACCGCCTCCCCGGCCGTGATCAAAAGCGTGCCGGCCGAACCGGTGAAACCGGAGAGGTAGCGGCGGTTGGCCGCCCCCCGCACCAGGATGCCGTCCACCCCCTCGCGCGCCAGGAGTAAGCGCAGCCCGGCCAGCCGTTCCCCGGTCAAGCCGGCTCCCCTCCCGCCAGGGTCAGGGCAGCCTCCATGGCCAAGCGGTAGCTCAAGGCACCGAAGCCGCTGATCTGGCCCGTGGCCACGGCGGCCACCACCGAGCGGTGCCGGAAGGGCTCCCGCCGGTAGACGTTGGACAGATGCACCTCGATGAGGGGCACGTCCAAGGCGGCGGCCGCGTCGCGGATGGCCAGGCTGTAGTGGGTGAAGGCCCCCGGGTTCAGCACCACCGCCGCCGCCTCCCGCCCGGCCCGGTGCAAGAGCTCCACGATCTCCCCCTCGTGGTTGGACTGGTGGCACTCCGCCCGGAAGCCCGCCGCCTGGGCCTGCTCGATGAGCAGTGCGTCAATCTCGGCCAGGGTGGTGCGGCCGTAGACCTCCGGTTCCCGTTCCCCCAGGAGGTTCAGGTTGGGGCCGTGGATCACCATGATCTTGCGAATCGCTGCTCCCCCCTCTTCGCCCCCATCATACGCAAGGTCCGGCCCCCTGGCAAGGACGCCCCCCGCCTACTCCCCTTCGGCGGGGAGCGGGAAGGCGGCGCAAAGCTCCCGCACCTGTCGGCGCAGCCGCTCCAGGACCGCGCCTTCCCGGGCGTGGGTCAGGGCGTTGTCGACGACGGCGGCGATGGTCTCCATCTCCCCCTCCCCCATGCCCCGGGTGGTCACCGCCGGCGTGCCCAGCCGGATGCCGCTGGTGACCGTGGGCGGCTGAGGGTCGAAGGGGATGGCGTTCTTGTTCACGGTGATCCCCACCTCCTCCAGCATCGCCTCGGCCTCCCGGCCCGTGAGCCCCTGGGGCGTCAGGTCCAGGAGCAGGAGGTGGTTGTCCGTGCCCCCCGACACCGGACGGTAGCCCCGCCGGCGCAAGGCGTCGCTCAGGGCGCGGGCATTGGCCACCACCTGCAGCTGATAGTCCCGGAAGGAGGGCTCCAGGGCCTCCCGGAAGGCCACCGCCTTGGCGGCGATGATGTGCATCAACGGCCCCCCCTGGGTGCCTGGGAACACCGCCCGGTCCACGGCCCGGGCCAACTCCCGGCGGCAGAAGATCAGGCCGCCCCGCGGTCCCCGCAAGGTCTTGTGGGTGGTGGAGGTGACCACGTCGGCGTGGGGAACCGGGCTTTCGTGCACCCCGGCCGCCACCAGCCCGGCGATGTGGGCCATGTCCACCATCAGGCGCGCCCCCACCTCCGCCGCGATGCGGGCAAAGGCGGTGAAGTCCAGGGAGCGGGGATAGGCGGTGGCGCCGGCCACGATCAGTCGCGGGCGCTCCCGGTGCGCCAACTCGGCCAACTGAGCGTAGTCGATCCGCTCCGTCTCCCGGTCCACCCCGTAGGGCACGAAGCGATACAGCTGCCCCGAGAGGTTCACCGGGCTGCCGTGGGTCAGATGCCCGCCGTGGGCCAGGTTCATCCCCAGCACCGTGTCCCCGGGCTCCAAGAGCGCGAGATAGGCGGCCAGATTGGCCTGGGCGCCGGCATGGGGCTGCACGTTGACGTGCTCGGCCCCGAAGAGGGCCAGGGCGCGCCCTCGCGCCAGCTCCTCCACCTCGTCGGCCCAACGGCAGCCGCCGTAGTAGCGCTTGCCGGGATATCCCTCCGCGTATTTGTTGGTCAGCACCGACCCCGCCGCCTCCAGCACCGCCCGGCTGGCGAAATTCTCCGAGGCGATGAGCTCCAGGTAGTCCCGCTGCCGCGCCTCCTCCCCCCGGATGGCCGCCGCCACCTCCGGATCCGTCCGTGAAAGCTCCCGCACGGTGATGCCCCCCTCCCGATCAAAAAAACCCCCGCCCTACCAGTTCACTGGCAGGGACGAGAGTCTCCTCCCGCGGTTCCACCCTGCTTGTCCCCGCCCGGGGGACCTCCTCATTCCCGGCCGGCTTTACTCCCCCGCGCGGGGTTTCCTCCGGCGGCTCGGAAGCGCCTTCGGCGAGACTCTCCCGCCGGGCTTCCACCCGCCCCGGCTCGCTGGAGGGCGCCCTCTCGCCTACTCCTCTCCCTCATGGCCCCGAAATCCAGTCTAACAAAGGCGTCATGGCCTGTCAACGCCGGCCGGCAAAATGCTAGACCAGCCGCTCCTGCAGCGCCAGGCTGATCTCCAACTCCCCGTATTGCGTGTTGAGGGGCAAGAGGACCCGCTTGATGTTCACCGTGGAGATGATCGTGCCCCGGCCGGCGATGACGGTGGGCGGGGAGATGGTGCACGGATATCCCGCCGCCTCCAACTCGCCGCTGGCGATGCCGGTGATCATGTTCCCGAGCTCGGCCACCGCGCTCTCGGCCACCCGATCGAAGATGGGCACCGGCCCCCCCACCATGGCCGACACGATCCCCTTGGCCGTGCGCTCGTCCATGCCGTACAGCACCGTGCCCTGCACCTTGCCGGTAACGCCGATGCTCACCGAGATGTCCTTCAAGGTGAAGTAGGACTCCTGAACCGAGGGAATACCCTTGCCGATGTTTGCCTTGGCTTCCTGCTCCAAAACCTGATAGGCTGCTTTGATGAACGGGTTCAGAAACTCCACCTTGATACCACTCAATGCGGCTCCCCCTTGTGCATGAATTTCCCGATCGCCTCCAGGATCTTCTCCGGCTGATAGGGCTTGATGATGAAATCCTTGGCCCCCGCCTTCAGCGCCTCGATCACCATGGCCTGCTGCCCGGCCGCGCTGCACATGACGATGCTGGCCCCGGGATCTTCCTTGCGGATCTCCCGCACCGCGCTGATGCCGTCCAAAAGCGGCATGGTGATGTCCATGAACACCAGGTCCGGGTGCTCCGCCCGGTACTGGTGCACCGCTGAGAGACCGTTGTCCGCCTCCACCACCTCGTACCCGTGCTCCGCCAACAAGCGGCGCATGCGCATCCGCACGAACTCCGCGTCGTCTACCACCAATACCCGCGCCAAGGGTCATCCTCCTTCCGCGCGGACACCCCTCCTTTTTCTTTGTCGTTGAAGATTTGGCAAAGCTTAAGGGCAAATTTCGCGATTTAGCCCAGCCTACGGGCTCAAATCCCCCTCTGGCTCCCTGTACCACCTGCGGAAGCCTTGCCCCCGCTCAAGCCCAGAGCCAGCACCGTCCCCACCAGCCCCAAGGCGGCCGCCGCCTGGAATTCCCGTCCCGCTGCCAGGAAAAGGGCCAGGAGGGCGGGGCCCATGCTGGCGCCCAAGGTGCGGGCCAGGCTGATCACCGCCGTCCCCGCCGCCTCGCGCCCGCCCCCGGCCACCTCCAGGGCCAGGTAGTTGAGGGGTGCCCCGGTGGACAGTCCGGTCCCCAGCCCCGCCAGGGCCAACCCCAGCATGGTCACCCCCAGCCCGGTTCCTCCCCAAAAAAGCAAAGCGTAGCCGGCGGCGAAGCCGGCGAAGCCCGCCGTGAGGACCGAGCGCGGGCCGAAGCGGTCGACCAGCACCCCGCCCATCCCTGCGCACACCGCCGCCGCCACGGCCATGGGGGTAAGGCCGTAGCCGGAGGCCGGCGCGGACAGCCCCAGGCGGTCCTGCAGATATAGCGGCACCAGGGCCATGGCGCTCATGAGGATCCCCGCGAGGATCCCCGCCGCCAGCACCCCCCGTCCCTCCCCCAAAAAGCGCGGCGGCACCACCGGGTCGACGGCCCGGGGCTGGGAGCGGCCCAGCCAGGCCAGTCCGGCGACTCCCACCCCGGCCGGAAGCAAAACGCCCCCGGAGAGCAGCGGATGCCCTCCGAGCTCCATCACCGCGTACAGCAGTCCCCCCACCCCCAGGGTGACGCCCCCCGCCCCGGCCCAATCCAGCGACCGGCCGGCCGCGCGGCGCGACTCCAGCCGCCACGTCCCCGACCAGGCCGCCGCCGCCAGGGGCAGGTTGAGCAGGAAGATCCACCGCCAGGAACTCACCGCCAGCACCAGGCCCCCCAGATTCGGCCCCAGCACTCCGGCCACCCCGAACACCGCCCCCACCAGGCCGAGCGCCCGCCCGCGGCGAGCCGGCGGCGCGCGCCGGGCCACGGCGGCCA
>JAJZIM010000041.1 GCA_021810565.1 Bacillota bacterium | reverse complement strand
AGCGCAGGCAGCTCCCGATAGGCTACCAGTTCTGGTCCTTCTCCTTCTACTACCAATTGGGCCGGGGGCTGGTGGAGGAGACGGTGCGCAACAATCCCCTCTACCTCATCCATTACGTGAACCCCACTTGGGGCATCGGCTTCACCACCATGGAGCAGCTGTTCACCGTGCCCATCCTGGTGGTGAGCTGGTTGGGCATGCGGCGGATGCGCCGAAACGCGGCAGGAACGGTAGGTGCGGAGCCAGCGTCCAGCGCACTGACCGCCCCATGCCCTGCGCCGAGAGGAGAGAGTTGACGTGGCCCTTTTGGGCACCTACCTCACGGGGCTGGCCTTGCCGCTGGCCGTCTATGCGGCGCTGGCCTCCGGCCTGGGCCGGGGAAAGCTCGCGGCCAGCGGCAGGGGCGCCGTGCTGGCCCTGGCCCTGGTGAACACGGGAGCCGTCCTGACGCTCCTGTATCTCTTGGTCACCTCGGATTTCCGGGTGGCCTACGTGGTGGATCACACGGCGCGCACCCTCCCCCTACCCTACAAGTTGGCGGCTTTGTGGGGTGGAGACGCCGGCTCCCTCCTTTTATGGGTCTGGGTCCTCTCCCTCTACGCCGCCTACCTGGCTCTGGTCCCCCGGCAGCGGGAGTTGGTCCCCAAGGTTTTGGGGCTTTTGGCCGGCATCGCCTCGTTTTTTCAGCTGCTTCTGGTGGCTGCGGCGCCTCCCTTCGCCCTCCTCCCCCAAGCAGCCGCCGACGGGGTGGGGCTGAACCCCCTCCTGGACAACCCCATGATGCTGGTGCACCCCCCGGCTCTCTACCTCGGCTATGTGGGCATGGCCATACCCTTTGCTTACGGCGTGGCGGCCCTTTGGGCCCGGCAACGCAACGCCGATTGGCTGCGCCTGACTCGCCGCTGGACGGTGGTGGCTTGGCTTTTTCTAAGCGTCGGCATCGTCCTAGGCGGGATGTGGGCCTACTTGGAGCTGGGCTGGGGCGGTTACTGGGCCTGGGACCCGGTGGAGAACGCCTCCTTCATGCCCTGGCTCACGGCCACCGCCTTCCTGCACTCGGCCCTGGCTCAGGAAAGACGGCGGGTGCTCCGCGGTTGGACCTTTGCGCTGCTTTTCACCACCTTCTTCCTGACCATCTTCGGCACCTTTCTGACCCGCAGCGGCCTGGTCTCCTCGGTGCACGCCTTCTCGGGTACTAAAGTAGGCCCTTATTTCCTGGCTTTCTTCGCCCTCCTGGCGGCTGGCCTGGGCGTGCTGCTCTACCTCCGTCGCGATGTCCTGGCGGCACAGCGATCCCTGGAGGGAACCGCGTCCCGGGAGACGGCGGTGGCCTTGGCCAACCTGGTGCTGTCGGGGGCGGCCGTGGTGACCCTCTTGGGCACCCTCGCCCCCATCCTGAGCGACATCGGCAGCAAACAGCAGGTGGCGGTGGATCCGGCTTTCTTCAACGCGGCGGTGGTTCCGCTGCTCTTGGCCGTGGTGGTCCTCATGGGGGCGGGACAAGCCCTGCGTTGGAAGCAGGCGGGCAGGCGGCGGCTTATGAGGCTCTTAATCGTACCCTTGGGCTTTGCCCTGACCACAGTGACCGCCCTGGTGGCCGTCAGGGTGCACCAGGCAGCGATGCTGGCCGCCGCCTTCGCAGCCGCCTTCCTCCTGGCAGGGGTGGCGAGCGAGTTCGCCCGGGCCACGGTCGCCCGTCGGAAGGGTCGCCGGGAAAGCATCCTACGGGCCGCCGTAGGCCTCTTGCTCTCGGACCGGCGCCGCTGGGGCGGCTACCTGGTGCATGCGGCGGTAGCCGTCATCCTGGTCGGAGTGGCCGCCTCCACCCTGTACACTCGGCAGGCAACGGTCAACCTGCAACCGGGTCAAAGCATGCACCTGGCCGGCTACGCCCTCACGTACCACGGCCTGGACACCCGGGTGAACGGCCGCTACATCGATGTGGCCGCCCATCTCGCGTTGGCGAACGGCTCGCGCGCTTTGGGTACGGTTACCCCCCGGGAGTACTTCCTCCCCGGCACCACCACTCCCTACTACGCCAAGGTGGCCATCCGAGGGGGATGGGCCAAGGATCTGTACATCGAGATGGGCTGGAATCCTACTGAGAAAGGCAACCAGGTGGCGGTGCGCGCGCTGGCGGAGCCTTTGGTAGCCTGGATCTGGATGGGATTGTACCTCCTGGTGGCGGGGGCCGGTTTTGCGCTGTCAGCCCCCCGGCGGAGGGAAGCATGATGGCCCTAGCCCTGGGGCTCCTCTTCACTCTGGCCGTCCTGGGTCTGGTACTGGCTCCCTGTTTCCGCCCGGCGCGAAGCCCCGCCGGTTCGGCCTCGGAGACCCCTCGATGAGACGGCGGTTGCTCATGATAAGCCTGCTCACGGTCTCCCTGGCCCTGGGCCGGACGACCTGGGCCTCATCCTCCTTTCCCTTCGTGCATCGGCAGGCGGTCTTCCTGGTGGCGCAAGGCCACCAATTGCGGGTAATGGAGTTCCTAACCTTCCAAGGGACCGAGCCCCGCGGGTGGCGAATCTCCCTGCCCACCGGCTACCGCTCCTTGGCGGTGCGCCGGGCGGACACCACGGTGCGCGCGGGGCCGGACTACCTGGTGCTCCCGGGAAAGGCCGGACAAGCGTTTCTCACCTTCGATCTGCCCGTCTCCAGCTATCAGGCGCGCTGGATCCAGCGGGTATACGACCCCACGGAGACCTTTTATCTTCTGACTGGACCGGGCGTGAAGCTGCCGTTGGTTTTGAACCAGCTTTTTTACCAGACCAAACCCCCGACGGAGGTTCTAGACGGGGTAGTCTTTTCCTCCTTTTACTCGCGCCCCTTGGCGCCGGGGGCCGCTTTTCGGGTGAACCTGGAGTTGGCACGGCACCTTCCCAGAGCGTCGCTGCCGCCCGAGGATCGGATCGCCGGACGGGTTCTGTTGGGCTTGTCCTTGTTGGCCGCTTTGGGCGGGATCGCAGGTGCCGTGTTCCTGCACCGGCGGGGCTTACCGGATGCCGCCTGACCCCTGGTAACCGTGGTTAGACGATGCCTTTCCCATATCTTTACCATATCTTTACCGAGCTTTGGCGAAAGCTTGACCGATCGGTGATAAAATGCCGTTGTCCTGTGGCGGAATGTCGCAGTCCATGGCGAGCGCTCAACTACACGAGCAGGTGGTTTTATTGGGAAAACTGCGCCGGACCTTACTCCTACCCCTGGCGCCATTTTCTGGCCTGGCCCTGTTAGCGGGCTGCGGTCAGCAGTCGGCGCCCAGCAACCAACCTGGCTATTCGGTCGGCCACGACCAGCCCACGGCGACCCACGCCCCCTGGATCCATGAGGTGCAGCTCAAGCGTTGGGTCGATCAACACAAGAAGATCCTGATCGTGGACGTGCGGACCCCCGTAGACTATGCCGCAGGCCACATCTCGGGGGCGATCTCCGTACCCCTGCCCAAGATCCAAGCCGGCTACGCCGTCTTCCCGCACCGCGAACCGGTGGTGCTGTATTGCTCCTGCCCCAACATGGAAGCCGACATGGCCTCCCAGGTGCTGATGCAGAAGGGTTTCCACAGCCTGCGGGTACTCAAAGGCGGGTTTCCCGGCTGGTACAACGACCATTACCCGGTGGCGACAGGCAATAAGCCGGATTGATTGCCGGCATGCTTGCATCTTTTTGAGCGGCTCATGGCCTCGGCCAACTGCTGCGGACGCTCCCTCCCCATCTACTGGATCACGGTGCCCAAGGAGGACTTGGCCAATAACCTGACCGAGACCGAGCGGAAGTTGCTCCGCGCCCTGCACCGGATGATCCCCGCCCAAACCCAAGTGGTCCTCCTGGCCGACCGTGGCTTCGCCAAGGAGGAGGTCATCCGCATCAGCGGACGCGGCCAGGATCACCTGCCCGGCCTCCCCTCCCTGGATCGGCATGGCGTCCTGGACCTTTATCAAGCCGCCCATGCCGCCGGATAGGGGGAGGGGCGCGGCGGCTCCTGTGGCGCGGCTTCGGCGGGCTTTGGCTGCTAGACGGGCTCTTGCAGTTGCAGCCGACCATGTTCACCGCCGCCTTTGTGCGGCATGAGCATTTCCTAACCGTTCCTTGAAACATGGCCTTTTATACCATGCAGGCCGGGCGAACAGTTTTCCCGACCGTTTGCGCCGGGGTGTTGCACCCCAGTACCGCGGCAAAACCATCCCAAGGCGGGCCTTCGCCAGAGCCCGAGCCTCTGGCGGGTGCCGCCGAGGATAGGGGTATCCCCCTGCTGCGGTCTCCCTCGGAGGGACACCGACCACGGGCTCTTTCGGCCCGCCGCCTCTGGACCACACGCCTCCAGTCGCTCCAGACGTGCTTCCCGCGATTCCTTGCAGGTAGCGGAAAGGCGGCTCTGGACCGAAGACGCTCCCGTGCCTCAGGCCGGCAAGGCCGGGGAGGGGCTATCGCTACCGCCGCCGCGCAGTGCGACGACAGCCCGTAACCCGAGGCAAACTTGACCTCGCCGATCACGCTGGTGAAGGCCGGGTTCACCCCCGGCTTTCCCCCCTCGCCGATCACCTCCACGCCATCCCGGGCCGCCCGGGAGAACAGCAACTGGAAGAACTTCCGATAGGCGAAGGCCGACAGCGTCCTCGCGTAGCGGGGCGACTTCTCCCGCAGGGCGGCCTTCTTCTTCCGAAAGTCCAGCTCCTCCACCACCAGGGGCTTGCCGGAAAGCCGGGCCCAGTCCACGATGTCCGCCCCCACCTCCGCGAGGATAGCCGTAGCCCTGGCCTTGGTCTTCTTGGCCAGGTCCAGGGGAAAGGACCGGACACCCACGGGATTCCCGAAGCGGTCGATCTCGCCCACGTCCACGTGGGCCGGGTTGAAATCCACCCCCAGGGCTCCCAGGCGCCGATCCGTGGTGAGCTTCGCGTCCGGACGCTCCACCGAGGCGCACGTACCAGGCCTGCTTGTCGTCGCACCGCAGGAAACGATAGGTCACCGCCTCCCCGCGACGCAGGGCGGCGTCGATCTCCGATTGGCCGTAGGCGAACTTGACGTTCTTGACCAGGACGTGCTTTCCGAAGGCCGCCTCCAATTGAGGCGGCACCCGCAAACGAAGCGTGCCGTCCGGCACTCGGGTGCAGGTCTGGTTGCCCGCCAGCTCGTCCTTGGACCCCAGGCAAAGGAACTGGGAGGAGCGCCGCTTGCGCCACGCCGCCTGCCAAGCGGCCAAGTCCGCGAAGCCGTTGGCCTCCCGGTGGAATTGGGCATGGAAAAGCTTCTTCCCTCCGAAGCAGAGGCGTACCCGCCCCGCCTCGTGATCCGCCTGGGCGGCAGCAAGGCGTCCTTTCAATGCGTAAAGGCGCCGCCTCTTCTGGTGCAGGGTGAAGCGCAGCCGATGCCACATGGACGCCGCCTGCGCGCCGCGGGCCTTCTGGTTCCGGAGCTTCGCCAGGTCCCGCTCAGCCTTCCTCGCCGCTTTTTTCGAGGCAGCGATGGCGTCTTGCAGGTGGGCGATACGGTTCTATTGGCCTTCCCGCGCCGCCTCCACCTTGCCGTCCAGGTTTGCCCGAAGGGCGTTGAACTGCCGCGCGGTCAGACCGAAATTCCGGATGTACTCCCGCTTGCATTCCGAAAGCGCGCGGCAGCGCACATGAAGGTCCACGAAGAGGGCGCGCTCCGCCCGGCCGTACAGGGCGGCCATGGCGTCCAGGAGCGGCTAGACGCCCTTATCGCGAACCTTCGCCTGATACGTCGCCTGCACCGCCCAAAGCCCCCTCTCCCGCGGCGGCAATCGCCCGTTTGGCCCGGTTTCTGGCCGACCTGCGTCCATACAGCCGAGCGCAGAAGCTGGTCAGCACGTCGATCATGTCCTGCACCAGGTCGTCCTTCATCTCCTCGGGATCCACCACCACCAGGCGGCGTCCGGAAGCCGCCATGGCGGCCTCGATGTACTCGGAACCAAATCGGGCCAACCGATCCCGATGCTCAACAAGGATTGTCCCGATCTTCGGATCCCGAAGCAACGACTGCAGCCGGGGGCGATGCCCGTTGAGCCCCGACCCCACTTCGCCGATCACCTTGAGCACGCGCATTTCGCGCTCCGCGGCATAGGTGGAAAGCCGAGCGATCTGCCGGTCGAGATCAGACTTCTGGTCATCGGAAGAAACACGGGCATACAATGGGGCCCCACGGTTCTCCGGAGAATCCGGATGGACCAAGATGGTTCCCGTAGGCAGCTGCTGCGCAGGGACCGGCAGGATGCCGCTCTTGAACCAGTGGTACGCCGTTTTGTATTGGATCCCTTGCTGCCTGGCCCAATCGGATAGCTTCATGGCATTAGTATAAACCACCATGAGATGGATTGCAATACCACGGAGATCCTATCAGTTAACAACCCTCCGGTGGCTCCTTCCTGCGTTTACCTCAAAAACATAACCATTTGGCCGTCTTCACCTTTTTGCGCGAGGTTCCCCAAAGCAGCGTTCAACCTCCAAGCGGTCACTTCCGGCGCTCCAAATCCTCTACGATCCTAGCCGCCTCCGTCTCGCACCAGGCGACGCATTTTTCCCGCTCAAAGGATTTTAGAAACCGTACTTGCCGAAAGTCGGCCCTGCGTGCCCTGGCCAGGGAACGGGCGAAGGTATACGGATCAAAGCCGGGGTCCTTAGCTGCCGCCCAAGCCATGAGCCGAGGCGCACCGCCGTAGTGCTCCGCCAGAAACCAAACGTCTACCAGGTCCCGCGGAGCTGCCCGATCCCATAAGGCCAGCGTCTTGTCGGCCGCCAGATCCTCGAGGCTTTCCAAAAGGATGCCGTTGAGCCTGCGGGAGGAAGGAGCTATCCGGAACTTTCCGTTCCATGCCACCTCAACCTTGAGTTCTTCGTTGACGTAGAATCGCCGAAACGTCCGAGTGAATGCGTGGCCCGGGTCCAGCCCCACCGTCATCCCGCTCTCCCGCAATTGGGCCGCCATCGCTTCGGCCAGCGGTCCCACCGTTTCCTCCAGAGGGAAAAAATCCAGGTCTTCGGACAACCGGTGTCCGAAGTAGCCGGCCGCCAAGGCGGTACCCCCCGCCAGGCGCAACCGCTCCGCCAGCCCTCCCCCGCCGAGGACCTCCAGGACCTGTGCTTGCAGCGGCGTCAACACCCCGGAGGGCACGGACAGTTCCCGCTCTTCCATCTTCCGCAGGATCACCTCCGCCGCGTAGGGAAGGGTCATCAAAGACGACAGTTCCCGCAACCGATCGAACGGGATGCCTGCTATATCCGCCGCGTTTCCTTCCCGAAGAAGCAACTCATACCACGAAGCCTCGTCTTCCGGCCGGGACAAGTCCCACGTCCTGCCGGGCGACGTCCAGTTCAATCGCAACGGAGCCGTGACTATCCGCTTCGCATCCATTTACTCCCCCACCCATGGTGCCGCAAAGCACCCCTCATTTGCCTAACCATCCCGACCCATCATAGCATTTGCCGGCAAGTATGGCAAATTGCCTGTGCGACTCCTCACAACCATCGCCCCACAGCAGGCGGCAGCCCGTCTGGTTGATTCCTGCGCCGATTGCGGCCCCGCTGCTCGATCGATTTTGGCCGCGGCGGATCGCCGCAGTATAATAACGATGCGGAGTGATGGTGATACCGGAGGATTTCCCTTGCGAGGCGCCGGGTGTTGCTCGGATGTGGCGGCATCATAGGCATAGAATGATGACGTTAGTATGGAACAACTCACTGCTCAGGGAGATCTTCCCGCCGTCATGGTTCGCATGATGGCAAGGAGCGGCTCCAGTGATCTGTCCCGATCGGGCCACGCCGCTTGTCCCAAAGCCCGCCCGATACCCGTCAGCGCCTGCCACCCTCCCGTCCTATTTCCCGACCGATGCCAGGCCAACCGCTTCCCGTCCGGCGCTCCTCAGTAGACCAGCCCAAGAGCCGGTAGACGGGACAAAAACCGCTGACGCCGGTGGACAGCTCCGTGGCTCCCAACGCCATCAACAGCCAGAATATCCAGGGGGCCGGATGCAGCTGGAAGCCCAGGATCAGCAGCAAGGCTCCCCCAGAGAAGCGGACCCATCGGTCGGCGGCGCCCACGTTGCGCATGCCATCCACCTCCCCCGGCAGTCTGCCCGCCGCCCCCCTTCCCTATCCGGCAGGAGGGGCGCCAGCGGCGGCGAAAGTTACCCAGGGGGGTGACAGCCTTGGCGGAGCGCATTTTGGTGGTGGATGACGAGCCCGGCATCCGCGACGTGCTCCGGGCCTACCTGGAGCAGGAGTATTTCACCGTGCGCACCGCCGCGGACGGGGCGGCCGCCCTCTCCGAGGCGGCCGGCTTCCAGCCCCACTTGGTCCTCCTGGACCTGATGCTGCCTGAATTGGACGGCCTGGAGGTTTGCCGCCGGCTGCGCGCTGATTTCCCCACCACCTACGTGATCATGCTCACCGTGAAAGCCGCGGAGACCGACAAGCTGGTCGGCCTCGGGCTGGGAGCCGACGACTACATCACCAAGCCCTTCAGCCCCCGAGAGGTCGTGGCCCGGGTCAAGGCGGTGCTGCGCCGCGCCCGGGAGCAGAACGCCTCTCCGACCGCTCTGACCTTCCCCGGCCTGTCCATCGACCCGTTGCGCCGGCAGGTGCTGCGAAACGACGCCCCGGTAGGGCTCACCGCCCGGGAGTTCGATCTGCTGCTGTTTTTGGCCCGGCATCCGGACCAGGTCTTCACCCGGGAGCAGCTCTTGGACCACATCTGGGGTTACACCTTCCCCGGCGGCACCCGCACCGTGGACGTGCACCTGGGCAACCTGCGCCGCAAGCTGGAGGACGACCCCGGCCACCCCCGCTACCTCCAGACGCTGCGCGGCGTGGGCTACCGCTTCGTCCGGGACCCGGCATGAGCTTCCTGCGCGGCTGGCCGGGCCGTCTCTTCCTCTCCCATCTCCTGACGGCCGCCCTCACCGCGGCGGCCCTGATAACCACCGCCCTGCTGCTGGCGCCCCTGGCCTTCCGCCGCATGCTGCACGGGATGATGGCCGGGATGATGGACCGGTTCCTCCGCCACGCCTTCGCCCAGGCGCTGCACCAGGGGGTGTGGGCGGCGGCCGGGGCCGCCATCCTGCTGGCCACGGCGGCCAGCCTGCTCCTGGCCAGGCGTCTGGCCGGTCCCCTGGCGCGGCTGCGGGACGCCACCCTGGCTGTGGCCGCCGGAGACTTCGCGCAGCGCGTGCCCGCCAAGGGCGACGACGAGATCGCCCAACTGGCCCGCAGCTTCAACCGCATGGCCGAGCAGTTGGAGCAGTCCCGCAAGGCCCAGCGGGAACTCACAGCCAACGTGCTCCACGAGTTGGGAACGCCGCTTTCCACCCTGCAGGGCTATCTGGAAGGGATGCAGGACGAGGTGGTGCCTCTGGACCCGGCCTCCCTGGCCGTCCTGCAGCGGGAAACCCGTCGCCTGTCCCGCCTGGTGCGCGACCTGCGTCTGGCCGACCAGGCGGAGGAGGGCCGAGTGTCGGTGGAGCTCCAGCCGGTGCTTCTTCCCAGTTTCCTGGAGGACACCCGCCGCAAGTTCCTGCCGCGCGCCGCGGCCGGGAGCGTGAGCCTCGCGGTCTCCTGTCCGGAGGGTCTCCCGGTGCGGGCCGATCCCGACCGCCTGGGAGAGGTCCTGGACAACCTCCTGGAGAACGCCCTGGTCCACACCCCCGCCGGCGGTCACATCAATCTGTCCGCTCGCCGGGAGGGCGACCAGGTCCGCATCGCCGTATCCGACTCCGGCGGCGGCATCCCTCCGGAGCACCTGCCCCACGTCTTCGAGCGCTTCTACCGGGCCGATCCCGGCCGCGCCCGCACCCAGGGAGGCAGCGGCCTGGGCCTGGCCATCGCCAAAGGCCTGACGGAGGCTCAGGGAGGCCGGGTGGAAGCGGCCAGCACCCCCGGGCAGGGCAGCACCTTCGCCGTGGTCCTGCCCTGCGCCGACGACGCCGGCCCGCCTCAACGTCGCTGAACGCGGCTGGTGGTATCCGACCGAAGGCCTCTCCGGTCAGAACTGCATGTGGAGCCGGTAAATCCATGGCGCGAGATCGAAGAGAACACGGTGGCGAAGGATCCGATGCACATCCTCCGGAGGTGGTTCCCATGCGCCTGGGTATCGGCGGATGGCGGCGGTCCGTAACGCGCCGGCTGTGCTGGCTGGCCATGTCGGCCGTCGTGGCGTCCTGCGCCGCCGCCAGCCGCCCCCCGGCCCCCGTTCCCCCTCCCACCGCGGTCCCCCCCTGCCCAGTGCATGGCGGAACCGGCCCCTACTGGCTGATCTCCCTCAACGCCATCCATCTTCTCCAAGGGGCCGGTGCCAGCGAAGGTTTCATCGAGCGCCTGTTCGACAACCCGCGCACCTACGTCATCGTCGGCCCCAGGCAGACAAATCCGCTTAAACACTCCGTCACGGTGGCCAATTTCACGAACTTCGCCTATGACCGCGCCACCCGGTCCCCGGGCATCGAGGCAGCCATGACCGGCCTCGGCCTCAACCCGGCCGTCGGTGCCGTCAGCTACGACGATGAAAACTGGAAGTTCACCCCCAGGCCCGAGATCGCCGCTCCGCTGCGCTACACCAGGCTGGCCGCCGCCATGGTGCACCGGGCAGGCAGGAAGTTCATCAGCACCCCTGCCATGGACCTCGGCGTAGCCGCGAACGGCCGGGTGCAAAGGCTTCCCCAAAGTTTCCATACTTTCGTGAGCGACGGCTATCTGAACCTGGCCAGGTACGACGATGTGTTTGAGCTGCAACTGGAGAACGCGGAAACCGCGCCATATTTCACCTCCCTGGCCCGGGAGGCCGCACGGAAGGTCAAGGCCGTCAACCCCCGGGTCATCTTCATGCTTCAGCTCACCTCCAACCCGAACCGGCAGCAGGTCTCCGCAAAGCAGCTGATCCGGGACTTCCGAGCAACCAGCGGCTTTGTGGACGGCTACGCCCTGACCATTCCCGATTCGCCTGCCGTCTGTCCGGCCTGCGGCCAACCACGGCCGGCCACCCTGCTGGCCTTCTTGCGCTGGTACGACAACAAAGGATGACCCCGGGGCCGCCCTCGCGCTCCGGTCGGAAGCCTCGCCCGGACCGCACCGCTGTCCCTCAGCGGGGCGCGCTCATCGGGCAGACCATCTCCATGCGCAGTCCTGCCGTGTCCCGGGGCGGCGTTTCCGGCAGGGTAGGGACGCCTTGCCCCCACGCCTCCCGCGCCGCCCGGGCCAGCACCATGGCGTCCAGCAGGTCGTCCTCCCCGGCGGCCCCGCGGCGAAGCTTCCCCAGGACCCGGTCGGCAAAATTCCCCGCCCCCGGCGCCCGCCGCTCCAGGACGCCGCGCCGCTCGGCGGCGCCCGGCTCCTCGCGCTTCGGATGCTCCATGGGCCGCCGGACGTTCAGGGCGGCGAAACAAAGCTCGGGGTGGCTCTCCCGGATGCGCGCCTCAAGCCGCCTGTCGCCGCGGAGCACCCCGTCCGCCTCCCGGATGCGGGCCACGATCCCCCAGGTCTGCCGGCTGAGCCCGCGCCCCGAAGCTTCCCGGTGGACGGCGCAAGCCTCCTCGTAGGTTTCGGCGGCCAGGGCCCGGCGCACCGGCACCGGAAAGACGCTGGAGCGGCGCGGGCCCAAAAGCCGCCGGGCCGCCCGGTCGCACTCCCGTCCCTTTGGCCCCTCGGGCAGCCCCACCGGCACGTCCACCAGGGTCAAGCGTGCGTCCCGGGTCTTTGCGGGCAGGGTGGCGAAGTCGGGGACGATGCCCCCGAACCGGAAGGCTCCACCCTCCTCCAGAAAGACCATGAGCCATCCTCCCTTGCAGCCGTCGGCCCCCGCCCAAAGGCTCAGCTGCCCGCCACCCCGCCCAACACGCCGTGGACGTGCAGGAACCGCGCCAGATCGCTGGAGCTCAAGATCCCCACCAAGGCACCCTCATGCACCACCAAGAGGCGCTTCTGCCCGATGCGCTCCAGCACCTGCAGGATGGGGGTGTCGGGGTCTACCTCGGCGTCTGGCTCCATCACCTGGGATGTGGTCAGATAGGGCCAGCGCTCCCGCGGGATCTGGCGCACCGCGTTCAGCTCCACCAGTCCCAGGGGATGACCCGCGCGGTCCACCACCGGGAAGCCGCCGTGGCGGTAGCGCAGGAAATATTGGTCGACCAGGAGCTCCACCGGCACGTCCGGATCCACCGTCACCGGGTCGCCGGTCATGACCTCCTCCACCCGCACCCCTTTGAGTGCCCGCTCCAGCACCAGTTGTCGGTAGCTGGAGTCGGCCGCCCCCACCAAGAACCATCCGATGAGGATGAACCAAATGCCGCCGATCAGGTTGCCGAGCATGATCTGGTACACGCCCACCAACATCAGCAGGTAGGCCACCACCTTGCCCGAGGTGGCCGCCGCCCGGGTGGCCCGCAGCCGGTCGCGGTTGAAGTGCCACACCAGCGCCCGCAGGATCCGCCCCCCGTCCAGGGGGAAGCCCGGCAGCAGGTTGAACCCTCCCAGCACCACGTTCAAAAAGCCGATGAAGCCCAGCACCGCGGCCAGGGGCGCCAGCGGCCGCACCAGATCCGCCGCCACCACCAGGAGGATCCCCAGGACGAAGCTGGCGGCCGGTCCGGCGGCGGCGATGCGCAGCTCCTGGCCCGGCGTGTCCGCGTCCCGGGCGATCTGGGCCATGCCGCCGAAGAGGAACAGGTCGATGCGCCGCACCGGGATGCCGCTGCGGATGGACACCACCGAGTGGGACAGCTCGTGGGCCAGGACGCAGGCGAAGAAGAGCACCGAGGCCGCCACCCCCATGGACCAATAGGTGGCGGGGGTCTGGTGGGGCACCATCATGGGAAACTGCACCGCCGCGAAGGTCCAGGTAAAGAGCAGGAACACCAGGAACCAGCTGTAGTCGATGCCGATCTCGATGCCGAAGATCCGTCCCAGCCGAACCGCGCTGCCCATCTAAGCCACCCCTTTCCCAGCCAGCCGCGCGTAGATGGCCTCGTAGCGCGGCACCACCAACTCCGCGGCGTACCGCTCCAGGGCCGCCCGCCGAGCCGCGGCCCCCATCTCGCGCCGCCGGTCCTCATCCTGCAGGATCTCCACCGCCGCCCGGGCCATGCCCTCCAGGTCCTGGGGGTCGCCCAGGTATCCCGTGCCCTCCACCACCACCTCCGGCAGGCCTCCCACCCGGGACGCCACCACCGGCAGGCCGCAGGCCATGGCCTCCAGGGCCGCCAAGCCGAAACTCTCCTCCCGGGACGGCAGGAGGAACAGGTCCGCGGCGGCCATCAACTCCTCCACCCGCTCCTGGCTACCCAGGAAGTGCACCCGATCCGCCACCCCCAGGGCGGCCGCCCTCTCCCGGGCCCGCGGGCAGTCCGGCCCGTCTCCCACCAGCAGCAGGCGGCTGGGAAGGCGGACCTGGACCCGGGCGAAGATCTCCACCACCGCCTCCAGACGCTTCACTGGGCGGAAGTTGGACACGTGCAGCAACAGCCGCTCCCCCGGCTCCCCCAGCCGCGCCCGCAGTTGGAGGTCCCCGCGGGGCCGATACTTATCCCCGTCCACGAAGTTGGGCACCCACTCGATGGGCCGCTCCACGGGAAAATGCTCCCGGGTGGCCTGCACCAGGTAGTGGGATACCGCCGTGACGGCGTCGCTCTCCCGGATGGCCAGCACCACCAAGGGCGCCAGGGAGGGCTCCCGCCCGGCCAGGGTGATGTCCGTGCCGTGAAGGGTGGTCACCACCGCCAGCCGGCCGGGGTGCATTTGTTTGGCCAAAAAGGCGCTGACGGCGTGGGGCAGGGCGTAGTGGACGTGGAGCACGTCCAGGTGTTCGTAGCTGGCCACCTCCAAAAGCTTGCTGGCCAGGGACAAGAGGTACGGCGGGTACTTGAACAGGTAGTAGCTGGGCACCGAGACCTCGTGGTAGGCCACGTTCTCCCGGCAATCGTCCAGCCGGAAGGGGTAGTCGTAGGAGATGAAATGCACCTGGTGCCCCCGCCGGGCCAACTGGCATCCCAGCTCCGTGGCCACCACGCCGCTACCGCCGTAGCTGGGATACCCCACCATGCCGATGCGCATCGTTGCTCCTCCTTTGGGGACTGGGCCTCCTCCCGGATCGCATAGCTATCAGCGGAGGTGCGATCCTTGGAGAAAAAAGTCGACCCGTCGGATCCAGCCGCCGCCCTGCGCCACACCAGCGAGGAGCTGGACCTCGCCTATCGCCTTCTGGACCAGCTCACCGATCCCCGCGCCGTCGACGAGGTCATCCTGCGCATCCGCGCCCTGGAGAGCCGGCTGGACAACCTGACTCACGCCGGTCCGCGTCCCGAGCGCATCCCGCTGCTCTGGCTGCGCCCTCAACCGCACCAGGCCTCCGGATCCAACCGCTCCGGCGCCTCGGAGGAATAGAGGCCCTCGCCGTAGGTCACTCCCACCAGGGAGCCCAGATAGCGGTCCCGGGCCGCCAATTCCTCCAGAAAGGCGCCGTTTAGGGAGGTGGGCCGACGCCCCGCCTCCTGCACGAACTGGGAGCGGTGGGCCTGAAGGGCTCGGCGCTTGTCTTCAAAGTAATCGGAGACGTCCACCACCCAGTCGGGCAGCCGGCGGGCATTCAGCTGATAGTAGGCCAGGCGCGCCGGTCGGTGCGCCGCGCCCCCCGCCCCGAAGGCGGCCACCCCGGACAAAAAACAGGCCGCCGCCGCCAGTTCCCCCGCACCCCGGTGGTCGGGATGGCGATCCTCCGGACAAGGAGCCAGCACCAGCCGGGGCCGGGCCTGGCGCAGCACCGCCACCAGGGCCTCGGTCTGCTCCCGCCCCCCGATCCCGGTGTCGGGCAGTCCCAGGTTGGCCCGCCAGGCCAATCCCAGCACCGCCGCCGCCGCGCGCGCCTCGGCCGCCCGCTCCTCGGGCGTGCCGTTGTTCGAGCGCTCGCCCCGGGACAGGTCCGCCACTCCCACCGGCACACCCGCCGCCGTCAGCCGCCGCAGGATGCCCCCCACGCCGATCTCCACATCGTCGGGATGCGCTCCGAAAGCCAGCACCACCACCGGCGACAGCTCCGGCATATCCGCCACCCCCCGGGAATAAGTTTAGGTCATCCAAGCCCCGGTCTAAGGAGGGAAGGCAAAGGCCGTGTACTTCCTCACCCTCACCCAGCGCAGCAAGCGCCGCCTCCTGGGCTTCGCCGCCCTGATGGCCCTCTTGATCCTGGGGATCGTGCTGCTGCGTCCTCCCCCGCAGACGGCGGTGCCGGTGATCGGCGCGCCGCAGCCGCTGCGCAACGTGGCCACCTCGCGGCGGGAGATCGCCCTGACCTTCGACCTCAGTTGGGGCACCGTCATGCCGCCCAAGGTCCTGGCCGTCTTGGAGCGACAGCACGTCCGGGCCACCTTCTTCCTCTCCGGCCCCTGGGCCAAGGACCATCCGGACCTGGTGCGCCGCATCGTCGCCGGCGGGTTCCAGATCGAGAGCCACGGCTCGCGCCACGTCAACTATTCCGGCCTGTCGGCCAAGGACCTGCGGCGCAACATCGAGGACGCCACCGCGGACATCCAGGCCGCCAGCGGCGTCCGCCCCACCATGATCCGTCCGCCCAACGGCGACTACAACGGCCAGACCCTGCAGGTGGCCTCCTCCCTGGGCTACACCGTGGTGCTGTGGGGCACCGACTCCCGCGACTGGCTGAACCCCGGGGTCTCGAACATCGCCCACCGCGTCCTGGCCAAGGCCCATCCCGGCGACATCGTGCTGCTCCACGCCAGCGACACCTGCAAGCAGACGGACCAGGCCCTGCCCGCCATCATCCGGGGGCTGCGCGACCGGGGCTATCGCCTGGTCACCCTGAAGGAACTCCTGGCCGGCGCCGCCTCCCCCTAGCGGGGAGGCATCTTTTTTGGACGCGGAAGGCGTCTTTCCTCCTTCTCTCCGCCGAGGGAAAACTCCTTCCCCGGCCCGTCAGGCCAGGAAGGCCGCCGAGCGCTCCAGCCAGATCAGCACCAGCTGCAGGACGCCGGCCCGGGGCACCGCCCGGGCGGCTTCCAGGAGCACGCGCTGCCGGAGGCTCCCGCCCACCTCCAGGTAGGCCAGGCCCAAAGGCTCGCCCCGGAGCACGGGCGCGCGCACCTTCTGCGGCACGACGAGGCGCACTCGCACCCGGTCCGCCTCCCGTCGGGGCACCACCAAGTCCAGCGGCGATACGGCGATCAGGGCCACCCGGCCATATGCCCCGCCGCGCACCGCCACGCTGGTCAAGGGCACCCCCGCCGGCGCCGCGCGCACCGGGACGAAGGTGGCAAAGCCCCAGTCCAAGAGCCGGGCCGCGTCGCTCCAACGCTGGTCGGCATGCAGCACCACCGCGATGAGCCGCCAGCCCTGCCGGGTGGCCGAGGCCACCAGGCATTGCCCCGCCGCCCGGGTGGTGCCGGTCTTCACCCCGTCGGCCCCGGGGAAGGTCCAAAGCAGCCGATTGGTGTTGGACAAAGTCCGCTCCCGCCGGCTGCCCAGTTCCCGCACCCGCCGCTGCCGGGAGCCGACTAGGGCGGCGAATCGCGGGTCGCGCAGCGCGGTCCTGGCGATGAGCGCCAAGTCGTACGCGGTGGAGTAGTGGGTCGGGGCGCTCAGGCCGCTGGGGTTCACGAAATGACTGTCCAGGGCGCCGAGTTTCCGGGCCGTCCGGTTCATCTCCCGCACGAAGGAAGGCACGGAGCCTCCCACCGCCCGGGCGATGGCCACGCTGGCGTCGTTGCCCGAGGGCAAAAGCAATCCCTCCAGCAAGTCCGCCAAGGTGAACCGCTGCCCGGCCCGCAAATGCATGGAGGATCCGGGCGTGCGGGCCGCCTCCGCGGGAATGCGCACCGGTTGCGCGAGACCCCCCCGCTGCAAGGCCAATAGGGCGGTGAGGATCTTGGTGGTGCTGGCGGGGGCGCGACGCTGATGGGCGTTCTTGGCATAGAGCACCTGGCCGGTGGCGGCGTCCATCAGCACCGCCGCATCGGCGCTGACGGCGGGCGGCGCCGCCCGGGCCGGCATGGGAAGCAGCACGAGCCAGAGCGTGGCAAACCAAAGCAGGCGGGCTGGGCGCACTCCCACACACCTCCCCCCGCCAAGCTATGCCTCCCCGCTCCCCCCTACTACCCGGCCCGGAAGATGAAGGTCCAGGCGCCGACCGTGCTCGGGGTGGGCACGGTCACCCCGTCCACCGCCAGGGACACGCTATCGCCCACCCCCACCCGCAGATACAGCTGGCGGTCGGCGCTCCACGCCGCCTGCTCTCCCGCCGTTTTGAAGCCCTGGAACAGCGTGCGCCCGTCCCCCACGGCCATCACCCAGCAATATTTCCGGAAGCGCAGGTTGCTCTGAATGGCCGGCTTGGCCGTGCTGACCACCGTGTACACGGTCTCCGCCCGGGACGCCGACGTGCTGACCAGCTGCACCTTGGCCGCGCCGACGGTCGGCGGACGATACACCTTCCCACTCACCTTAGTCGGCGGCCGGCTTTGATGCTCCCCCTTGGACGGCGCGGCGCCCCGGGACAAGAAGTAAATGGCGAGCAGCAGCAGCAGCACCCCGATGATCCAGCCCAAGGAGCGCCGGTCCACGTCCCGGCGAGCCAACCGCCAGCCCGGCATGGCCCGCGGCGGCGGAGCCGCCGCCTCCGCCGGCCGATCCGGCTCCTCCTTGGGCGGCTCTCGACCCTGATCCAACTCGCGCAGTAGGGCGGTTCCGTCCAGGCCTAGGAAGGAGGCGTAGGAGCGCAGGAAGCCGCGGGCGTAGACCGGAGCCGGCAGGTCCTCCAGCCGCCCCTGCTCCAAGGCCACCAGGTAGCGCCGGCGGATCTTGGTCTCCTCTTGCACCTGGTCCACGGAGAGGTGTAGCTCCTCCCGCCGGCTGCGCAGCGTCCTTCCGATTTCGTCCGCGTTCATGCCGCCCTCACCTCCTTGCTCCCGCAGATCCGCTTTTCAGCCCTTGCGAAACAGCGCCCCCCAATGCTGGGGACCGGCCGGGAAGTCCCCCGCCTCCCGCAACCCCAGGGCGCGGATCAGTCCCCCGCCCTCCTCCCGGCCCAGGCGGTGCGCCAGGGGCGGCCCCTTCTCGGGCGGCTGGGGCAGGTCGGTGCGCCACTCCACCACCGCCAGCACCCCTCCGGCGCGCAGGATGCGCACCGCCTCCTCCAGAAACCGCTCCCGGTCGGCCGCCTCGTGCAGCACATTGGCCATGAACACCAGGTCCGTACAGCCTTCGGGCAGCGGCAGCCGGTTCTCGTCGCTTTGCAGAGCCTCCAATTGGGGCAGCTCATGTTCCGCCGCTTTGTGGCGCAGCCGCTCCAGCATCAACGGCTCGATGTCCAAGGCCCACACCTTTCCCTCCCGGCCCACCCGCCGGGCCAGAGGGACGGCGAAATAGCCGGTGCCGCAGCCCACGTCCGCCACCCGCTCACCCCCCTGCAGGGGCAGAGCCTGGACGATGGACTCCGGGTCGTGGAAGGCGCGCCGCTCGGGGCTGTCCAGCCGGTCCATGTGGGCCGGGTCGAACTTACGGTGTGGATGGTCCGCCAAAAACATTTTCCTCCTCTCGATAGGGCCAGCCCTCGTCCAATCCTTCCCGATGGTAGGCAAAGGCACTGTGGTCATGAATGGACTCGTAGCTCTCGCACTCGGCCTCGAACCAGGCCACTCGTGGATCCTCCCGCAGGGCAATGATGGTGTCCCGCAGGATATCCTCCACAAATTTCGGATTCTCGTAGGATTTTTCGGTAACCGCCTTCTCGTCCTCCCGCTTCAGCAAGGGATATATGGGGGCGCTGCCCTGCAGCTCCAGCAGGCGGATCAGGTCCTCCAGCCAGAGCATGCGCCGTGGCGCCTGGCGCAGCCGCACCCGGATCACCGCCCGCTGGTTGTGGGCGCCGTAGCGGGAGATCTCCTTGCTACAGGGACACAGGGACACCACCGGCACGCTGACCCCCAGGACGAATTCGAACCGCTCCCCGTCCAGGCGCCCCTCGAAGCGGCAGGGATAGCCCATCATGGACTCGTGGCCGCTCACCGGCGCCCGCTTGGGCAGGAAATATCGGAAAGTGAGGGCCAGGGAGGTGCGCCGGGCCTCCAGGCGAGCGGCCAAGGACCGGAGCACGGCCTCCACCTCCTGATTGGAGATGGAGCGCTTGCCCCAGGTCTCCAGCACCTCCACGAAGCGGCTCATGTGGGTTCCCTTGTAGCGGCGGGTGAGTTCCACCGCTGCGGTGATGTACCCGGTAACCGACTGGAAGCCGCCTTCCTTCTCCTTGATCAGCAGGGGCAGGCTGAGGCGCTTGATGCCCACCTCCTGGATGTCCACCCCCCGGTGGTCGGATCGGTTCTGCACGTCGCTCAGCAAGTGGTTGTCGTCCTTTCTTTAGGGCAGCCCCAGGTGCCGATGTACTTGGGGGATCACCCGCACCTCCCGCACATGCCGGGCGGCTGCCGCCGCCAGTTGCAAGAGCTGCGCCGAACTCGGCGACCGCACGCCACCCCGCGGCGTCACCGGCTGCAGCACCAGCGCGGCTCGGGGAGCGTGGCGGGCCAGCACCGATGCCGCCCGCGACACCTCAACCACGTTGGTGTCCAGGGCCACCACCAGTTTGGCGAAAAGGGGCACCTCCCCCAGGCCATCGAGAAACGCCTCGTGGGCGGGAAAGACGTCCTGGCCGTCGGTCATGGCGCTGGGCGGCTTGAGATCCATGGCCACCAGGTCCAGGTGGCGGAGCAAGGCCGGCAGGGCGTCGGCCAGCGTGCCGTTGGTCTCCAGATAGGTCCGGTAGCCGAAGCGGCGCAACTGGGGCAAGAGCTCGCCCAGAAAGCCGTCCCACAGCAGCGGCTCTCCCCCGGTCAGGCTGACCCAGGGGTTCAGACGCGGCGAGAAGGATGCCACCGCCCGCAGGAGTTCCTCCACTCCCAACGGGTTGTCCTGAGAGCGGTCCCCCTGGGGCAGTCGCGCCCGGCAAGGACCTTGCTCCCGCAAGGCCTCCGGGGTGTCGCAATACCGGCAGCGCAGGTTGCAGCCGCGAAAGCGCAGGAAAAGGTGCCGCTCCCCCACCCGCAGTCCCTCCCCCTGCAGGGAGGAGAAGATCTCGGACATTCCGGCCTTCAGTTCACGCCGCGCACTTTGCACCTGGCTCGTGCTATCCCCTCCAACTCCGCGATATAGGCCCGGGCCACCGCCGCCGCCACCGGGGCGGGCTCCAGGCCCCATTCGGCCAGCCCCACCGCCGCCACCGGGGCGCCGGTGGGATCAACGTTTAGTCCCGCGTGGATCAGGGTGGACACGGGGGAGACGGTGGCCACGGACACGGACAGCTTGCGTTCCCGCTGGTAGAGATCATCCCCCCGGCGGACCAGGCCCAATCCCGGCCGCAACTCCTCCATTACGTCGCGCACCAGCGCCAGCAGCAGCCGCTGACGCAAAACGGCGCGCTCCAGATCCCGGTCGAAATGCTCCACCAGGAAATGCAGCATGGAGGCGCTGCGGATCTCCCGCCCCGCTTGGGCGTCCTCCAGGTCCACCAGGGAGGTTCCGAGGACCCGGCACGGCCCGACGAAGGACACCACGCTGTCTCCCAAAAGGCCCAGGTGGCGCAAGGCCCACTGAGCGGACAGTTGGCTGCCGTCGTAGGGCAGCGGGCGTTCCAGGTGCCGCCAGCCGATCATCCCGTCTCCCCTGACCACAACTCGCCCCGCCCGCATTCCTCCAGGGCCCGCCGCAGGCGGCGGCAGCTCTCGCAGCGGCCGCACATGCGCTCGCCGCCGTGGTAGCAACTCCACAGCGACCCCATGCCGATGCCCCGGGCCAGGGCCAACTCCACGATGCGGTCCTTGCGCATCCCGCTCAGGGGGGCCACCAGGCGCACCCCCTGCCAGGTGGACAGGGTCAGGGCCGCGTCGGCCGCCGTCACGTAGGCGACGGAGTTGTCGGGAAAGGTGCTTCCCTCCTCGGCGTTGAAGCCCGCCACCACCTGTTCCGCCCCCAACGCCTCGGCGAAGGCCCCGGCCACGTTCACGAAGACGCCGTTGCGGTTGGGCACCCAGACCGCCCGGGCCGTCTGGGTGGCGGCAGGCGCGTCCAAGGCTTCCGTCCTGGGCTCCGGCACCGCTGCGTCGCGGTTCACCAGGGCGGTGTCGGTGATCTCGGCCAGGAAGGGAAGCTCCACCACCCGGTGGGGCACCCCGAACCGCAAGGCCAGCTCCCGGGCGTGGCGCACCTCCTGGGCGGCGGAGCGCTGGCCGTAATCGAAGGTAAGGGCCAAGGCCACCTCCCCCTGTTCGACCGCCCATGCCAGTCCCACGCTGGAGTCCAGTCCGGCCGACAGCAGCACCACGCTGCGCAACCCCTACTCCTCCTCATAGGTGGCGCCGGCATCGGGCGACTCCCACACGGTCACCCGCGCCATGCGCACCGGCAAGCCCCGCTGCTCCAAGCCGCGCACCAGTTCCCGGTGCAGGTGGCGGGCCAAGCGCTCCGCCGTGGGGCTCAAGTTGGCGAAGGCCGGCAGGTCGTTGAGCATTCGATGGTCCAGGTCCCGGATGGCCCAGGCCACCAGTTCCTTGAGCTCCTTGAAATCGGCCGCCATGCCGTTCTCCCCCGTCTGCCCGGCGAAGGAGGCCTCCACCCCCCAGGTGTGCCCGTGGACCCTGGCGCAGTCCCCGGGATAGTCGGGCAACCGGTGGGCGGCGGCGAAATGGGAGCGGATGGTGAGCAGAAACCTTCCCATAACTCTAGGTTTCCACCTCTTCGCGGCGAAATCCTGCTCCGGAAGCACCATTGATGCATTCCCCTAGCTTCCAGTAGGTGGCGCTCCCGCTGATCCCGTCGGCGGTCACCCCCCATCGCCGCTGCAGCTGGCGCACCGCCCGCTCGGTGCCGGTCCCGTAGCAGCCCCGCGGCTCGGATCCGAAGAGCCCCAGCGTCGCCAGGATCCGCTGCAGCGATCGCACATCGATCCCCTGACTCCCCCGCGCCAGATCCCGCGCTCCCAAGAGCACCCGGCTGTCCAATCGCAAGTAGGTTACGAAGCCCAGCATGCCGTCCGCCGGATGGATCCCCTCGCGCCGCTGAAATTCCCGCAGCACCTCGGCCGTGCGGACGTCGAACTGGCCCGAGGCTGGACCCAGCCCGGTGTAGCCGCACAGGTTGAGCTTGTTTTGCAGCACCCGCACGTCCCGACCCCGCATGCCGCGGCGCAGGATCCGCTGCCCGAAACGCGGCTGGTCCGCTCCGCTCCCCACCAGAGTGAAAAATTCCCCCTCCAGCCGCTCCCCGGGGCGGTGCAGGTGCCGGGCCGCCAGGGTGCGGGAAGCCTCCCAAGTGGCGGCCTCCAGCACGCCGTCCCGCGGCAGGCGCAGCTGCGGACAGTCCTGGCGCAGGCGTTCCTGCAGCACCAGGACGTCGCCGCCCGTCAGCGGCGGGTTGGACAACCGCAGGGGGCGGGAACCAAGCTCCAGAAAGCCCAGCACGTCCCGCAGGGCCCGCTGCGGCTGCACCAAGCCGTGACCCTGCCGGCAGGCGCTCTCCCCCAGATCCAACGCCGTGTGCAGCAGGACGTTCTTGACTTGGTCGGGATTAAGGAAGGGGGCCCGCTCCAGCAGCAAGGCCGCCGTGCCGGAAACCATGGCCGTGGCGGCGGAGGTGCCCGTCTGCACGTAGTAAGCCTCGCCGATGCGGTTGGCGGGGTATTCCCGGTCTAGAAAGGATCCGGGCGCCTTGAGCGACACCACGTCGACCCCGGGGGCCACCAGGTCGGGTTTGCTGTGGCCCTCCGGGGTAGGCCCCCGGCTGGAGAAGGGCGCCACCCGGCTGTGACGTTCCACCGCTCCCACGGTGATCACGCTGGGGTGGATCCCCGGGCTGCGGACGGTGCCGCCGCCTTTCTCCCCCTCGTTGCCGGCGGTGGTGCAGACCACCACTCCGGCGTTCCAGGCCGCCTCGGCCGCCATGCCCAAGGGGTCGGCCGGCAGCGCCAGGTCGGCCACCCCGCCCAAGGAGAGGTTGAGGACCCGGATGCCCAGTTCCTCACGTTGGGCGACGCACCACTGGATGCCGCGGATGATATTGGACTCGCGCCCCACGCCCTGGCCGTTCAGCACCTTCACCGCCACCAAGGCGGCCTCGGGCGCCATGCCCCGATGGCGGCGTCCCGGGCCCCCGCTGCCGGCGATGATTCCCGCCATGTGGGTGCCGTGGCCGTAGTCGTCGTACGGTTCTGGCCGACCCTGCACCAGATCCAGGAAGCCCCGGATGCGCCGCTCCCCGTCCAGGTCCGGATGGGGATAAAGACCGGAATCGATGATGGCCACCGTCACCCCGCGTCCGGTGGCCACCGCCTCGCCGGGGCTGTCCCAGGGCGTACCCTTAGCCCGCCGGGCGCTCCCGGCCCGCACCGGGCGATCGAGCCAAAGGCCGAGCAGGTCGTCCCGGCGGCACAGCGCCTCGATATCGTCCCGGGCCAGCACCGCCGCAAAGGCCTGGACCAGGGGCAGGTACTCAGCGCACTCCAGGGTCCGCCCGGGGCTGCCGTCCACGCGCACCAGCACCGGCAGCACCCCGGCGCCGCTGGCCAGGCAGCGGCACAACAGGCCGTCCAAGACGGGCATGGGGCAGCCGACCTCCCGGTTTTTCCCCAGCTTATGTCACGCGTCGGGAAAATGCCCCGCCGGGCGGGCTTCCTGTGCCGTGGACACGATGTCATCCAGGATCTGGCCTACCTCGGCGTCTAGCAACGGTGCGGGCACCAAGGCGGCCAGTTGGTGGTAGTCCCGCTTGGCCATCAGGTTGGGAAGGCCCAGGCGACGGAAGTACTCGTCGAAGATGCGCCCCAGATGTCTGCTGGCCTGCTCCTCCCGCCACCAGGGATCCTCCCGATCCTCCAAGGCCACCAGCGGCAGCAATCGCTCCAGCACGCTGCGCATCACCTGCCGGCGCTGCCGGCGGAACAGGTCATCCTGCTCGGAATCCTCACCGTCGGCGTAGGCCTCTAGGACCTCCGGAAACCACAGATAGTTCTCGATCTCTGCCCGGGACCACATCCGCAGGCGCAGGAAATCATCGACGGGCAGCGGCCGCTCCAGATGGTCGAAGACAGCCGGCCCGCGCAGCCCGGGAACGGCCTCCCGCAGCGCGTGAAAGTGCTCCTGCGCACGCGTTGGCTGGTTCCCCGTATAGTGCACAAAGGGGCGCTCCAGATGCTCGACCGCCGGATGCTTCAGGGTGGCGGCAAAAGCCTGCAGGTTTTGCAGGTCGGTGGAACCTTCCAAATACAAAACCCATCCGGTCTCCTCGGCCTGCAGGTACTGGTCGAAGCCGACGCTGGTCAGGGCCTTGCGCAGTTGCGCGCCCCGATCAACCAGCACGTGGGGTCGGCCCAGCATGGCCACCACCGTGTCTTTCCCACCGGCCTCGTTGAGCACCACTTCGGAATGGGTTGCCACGATGAGCTGACTGCCCTGCTCCTCCGCCGCTTTGGTCAGCAGGTTGTAGGTCTGGCGCTGCCGCAAGACCTCCAGATGCGCATCCGGTTCATCCAAAAGGAGCACCGCGCCCGGGTTGGCGTGGAGATAGGCCAGCAAAAGCATCGTCTGCTGCATCCCGCGGCCGCTGGCGGAGATGTCCAGCCGTCGCCCTCCATTGGCCTCCTGGTAGTACATTTCGATCTCGCCGCGCTCCGGAAGGTACTCCGGCTGGTGCAGGCGCACCCAGAACAACTGCTCCATCTGCTGCGCAAAGCTGCGCCAGCGATCTGTTTCCTGCCCGATGTCGTCCAGCAGCCGGTAGCACAGGTTCCGCAGCACCTCCGCCGTGCGCCCCTCGCCGATCTTGACGTTCACCGCTCCCGGCTCCAGCTTCTGCTCCACCGCCGCCAGACCCGACATGGGTGGCAGGTAGGCCATCTTCACCGCTCCGGCGGCTTCGGGCACCTCCATGCGCGCCAACGGTTTATCGCTGCCAAGGCGCAGTGGGCGGCAGTAGATCGACTCTTCGTTGGCGTAGTCAAACTCCAGGCCGCAGCGCCATGGCTCCCGTGGCGTGGCCCCCTCCACCAGAATCTCGATGCGCACGTTTTCCGTTCCTCGATGGTCTCCCTTGCGCACATGCAGATCGCGCCAAAACAACTGCGCGCTGGGCACGGACACTGGCCACACGTCCCGCCGGTTGATGGTCACTCCCGGCCGCTCCTTCGCCGTGCCGGCTTTGCCCCCACGCCGCTCGAGCCAGCGTATGACCCCGATATTCCAAAGGATCAGCGCCTGCAGGGCCGTGGTCTTACCGCAGTTGTTGGGCCCAACCAGCACCACCGGCGAACCCAACTCCAGTTCCGCCTCTGAAAACCGCTTGAAGTTGCGGATCACCGCCCTGGTCAGCACTGCGTCATATCACTCCCCTCCGAAAACATTGCGATACTGCTCCCAGGTCAGGAACACCTCCCGGGGCCGGCTGCCCTCCGCCGGCCCCACGATGCCCCGCCGCTCCATGGTGTCCACCAGCCGGGCGGCGCGGCTGTACCCCACCCGCATGCGCCGCTGCAGCAGCGAGGCCGACGCCTGCCGGGCCTCCATGACCACCCGCACCGCCTGGGCGAACAGCTCGTCCACCGCCTCCTCCTCGCCGACCTCCTCGGCGTCCACCGCCGCCAGCACCTCCTGGTCATATTCCGGCTCCGCGCCGCCCAAGACCGCGGCCACGACCTCCTCCACCTCCCGCTCGGAGACGTAGGCGCCCTGCACCCGGATCGGTTTCGACGCGCCCATGGGCAGGAAGAGCATGTCCCCCTTGCCCACCAGCTTGTCCGCCCCCGGCATGTCCAAAATGGTGCGGGAGTCCACCTGGGAGGACACGGCGAAGGCGATGCGGGAGGGGATGTTGGCTTTGATCACCCCCGTCACCACGTCGACCGACGGTCGTTGGGTGGCCAGGACCAGGTGGATCCCCGCCGCCCGGGCCATTTGGGCCAGGCGGCACACGGTGTCCTCCACCTCCACCGGAGCCACGTTCATCAAATCCCCCAACTCGTCGATGACCACCACGATGTAGGGCAGGGGGCCGCCCTCGGGCGCCCCGGCATTGTATTTCCCGATGTCGCGCACCCCCGCGGCGGCGAACGCCTCGTAGCGCCGCTCCATCTCCCGGGCCACGTGGCGCAACACCCGGGCGGCCTTCTTGGGGTCGGTGATCACCGGCGCCCACAGGTGGGGCAGGCCGTTGTAGATGTTGAGCTCCACCATCTTGGGGTCAATCAGGAGGAGTCTTACCTGGGCCGGCCCGGCCCGGTACAGCAGGCTAACGATGATGTTGTTCAAACAGACGCTCTTGCCGGACCCCGTGGCCCCGGCGATCAGCAGGTGGGGCATGTGCTCCAGTTGGGCGACCACGGTGCGGCCGGCGATATCCTTGCCCAGGGCCACGGTGAGGGCCGACTCCGAGCCTGCATACTCCACGCTCTCCAGCACCTCCCGCAGCAGCACGGGCGAGATCTCCCGATTGGGAACCTCGATGCCCACCGCGGCCTTGCCGGGAATGGGCGCCTCCACCCGCACGTCGGGGGCCGCCATGGCCAGGGCGATGTCGTCGGCCAGGCTGATGATCCGGCTGACCTTCACCCCTGGCGGCGGCTGCAACTCGAAGCGCGTCACCGTCGGGCCCTCGGTCACGCCCAGGATCTTCACCCGCACCCCGAAGCTCTCCAGGGTGTCTTGCAGGATCCGGGCCTTGTCCGCCTGATCGCGTAGGCTGCGCCGCTCGCCTCCGGGGGATGAGGACAGCAACTCCAAGGGCGGCGGCCGATACGGTCCGGGCACCTGGGGCAGGAGCGGCTTGGCCGGCCGCGTGCCGCCTTCCTTGGCCGATCGGGGTCGCACCGCGGCAGGCTCGGGAGGCGGGGGGGCCTCCGACGGCGAGCGGGCCTCGGGCGTCTCCCGGGCGCTCCCCCGGGGAGGCGGCTCCTCCCGCTCCGGGGTATACACGAAATCCACCACGGCGCGCCCCCAGGACGACAACCGACGTGCCAACAGCCCCCATCCCTGCCCCAGGGACTTTTGGGTCAACAGCACCGCCGCCACCGCCAAGGCAAAGGCCAACACCAACCAACGCCCCTCGGGGCCCACCAGGCGGTCCAGGGCATAGGCCAAAAGGCTTCCCACCACGCCGCCCCCGGAGTACTGGGCCGCCGCCAGCGGGTGCAGGGCCGCCAACTCTTCCTGGAAGGGAAACCGCAGGGCCGACAGAGCGGTCAAGAGGGCCGCCACGCCCAGCATCAGGCCCACCAGGCGCTGCCGGGTAAAGACCGCGCCGCGCCCCGCCAGCACCACCAGCCCGCCCAGGATCAGGAGGGCGGGCAATATAACGGCGCCCTGCCCCATCCCGCCGCGCAGCAGGAACTGCACCGCGCCCTCCAGCAACCCGCCGCCGCCGCGTAGGAAGAAGTAGAGCAACCCCCCCGCCGCCAGCAGCGACAGGCCTAGGATGTCCTGGCGCACCTCCTGGCGCATCTGCTGTGCCGCCACCCGCTTGGTGCGTTTGGCCAAGATATCCCCTCCCGTCCACCTGCTTTTGCAGACGATTTCTCCGTCTGATCCAAGGATTCCTTTTTCCGTCCGCGCAAACTTCTCCATAAATCCGAACAGCATTCGATAAATCCTGCGTTCACCACAAGAATATTGCACTGATTGGGTTTTTGTCAAACGACCTTCAGCCTTTTTGGTGGCTCCCCAGCCGTCGGCCGGGTTGCCAGTCGGCCCGCAGAAAATCGGCCGGATCGGTGGAAAGCAGGCGCTCCACCCGCCATCCACCCTCCGGCAACCGCACCGCCAGGAAACGCCGTCCCTGCCACATCACCACCTGGCCCTCGGCCACCGGTCCGGTCAAGACCTCCTCCGGCGACAAAACGGTGTACAGGATCATCCCCGCCGCTCCTCGATCAGCTGCTGCGCCTTGGCCAGAGCCTGCTTGATGCCGCCCACCTCGTCGATCAGCCCCTCCCGCACGGCGTCCCGACCCACCAGCACGGTGCCGATGTCCCGCGCCAGCTCACAGAATCGCGGCCAGGAAGCCCACCCCTTCAGGGGTGGGAGGAATGGCCGCCTCCCTCCTTCCGATTTGCCAGCCGTCGTTGTGCCGCAGGAGC
>JAJZIM010000040.1 GCA_021810565.1 Bacillota bacterium | reverse complement strand
CGCTATGCCCTTTCTTCCTGAGCAGCGATACCACACGGGAAATGCCACAATGCCTGGTAATTACAAATTGTGCCAACGGCCCAGAAAGCCGCTTCCCAGGCGGCCTCAAGGATTGTGAGCAAAGCTCTAGCTCTGCCGCGATACCAACGCGATTCATCCGCGATTCATCCGCGTTACCAACGCGTGGCATCCGCATGCCATCCGCGATACCATCGCGATTCATCCGCGATTCATCCGCGTTACCAACGCGTGTCTTTTGGACTCGCTTCCTAATAGCCGCTGGATGGTTGCTTGGCTTGCCGAACTGGCGCTCGTCCCAGGATAATATCCTTGGAATTCCATCCTCGTCTTCTATTATCATCCCAAGAGACGCCATCTTGGATAGGCCGGCAGCGACGCACTCCAGAGGTATCTTGGCGAGATCGGCAAGGTCGTCGTGGCAGTACGGCTGTCCGTGGGCCAGGTAGAAGCGCCCGTGCTCCTCCCGGCGTAAGCCGGCGAGGGTCAGGCACAACACCCACAGCCGGAATTCGTCGGACGTGAGGCGCCGGATCTTCGGGTGCTGGAGCATATCGATCCACAGCCTGATCCACGGGTAGGCGTTCATCTTTCTAGCCCCCCGCGGCATGCGTCTCGTATCCCTTGGCATGCCGCAACCACGAGATGATGCAAGCGTCGTCATCCGGCAGCATCTCGTCGGCCCACAGGTGGACGGGACTGCGCTCTCCCGCCGGTGGGTGTCCCACCACCGCCGTGGGCTTGCCCAGCGCCACCGCATAGGCCCAGTCTGCGGTGGCATCGATGCCGCATGGGAGCAGGAGCAGCACCGCGTCGCACCGCTCCAGGGCTTCCCGGTTCTCACGCACCGCCGCCTGCCATTCGGGCCGGCGTAGGTATTCCTTGTAGTCGTGGAGCTTCGGATCGAAGGCTTCCGGAAACCACTCCGGGGGCACCTCGGGCGTTCTCCGGCATGCGGGGTCGGTGAAATCAAACACGTCCAACCCAGCCTCCCTCAGCCGTCTGGACAGGGTGCGCACCCGGACCCGCTGCTTCCACGACGCCGAGATGTAGACCTCCACGGCTTCCCCTCCTCCCATTCCGCCGGCGGGCATCACCCGCTCGCCTCCCACGCATGCACCAGGGGGGCGTCCTCCTCGTGGCAGCGAAGCTTTGTGCCCTTCAGCCGCTCCACCACCCGGCGCATGTGCTCCGTCGCCGCCCTGCCCGCCAGGATCCGATCCTCCTCCGTTTCGGGCCTATCGCCCATCAGCCCCACGAACTGGCTCACCTTCAGGCCCAGGGCATCCTGTATCTCCGGATCCGTGCCGTCGGCCGCCACCAGGTAGTAGCAGAGGATGGAGTCCCTCTGCCCGATCCGGTGTGCCCGGTCCTCGCACTGGCTATGCACTGCCGGCGACCAGTCCAGCTCCCCGAAGACCACGCAGCTCGCCTCTTGCAGGTTCAATCCGGCAGATGTGCGTAGCGACAGGCATAGCACGCTGGTTCGGCCGCTCTTGAAGCGCCAGACCGCCTGGTCCTTTTCCCCTGGGGTTTCCCGCCCCGTCACGAACCCCACTTTGTGATCCGCCAACGCGTCGCGGTAGGCGTCCATCACCGTGTGGTGATAGGCGAACAGCAGCACCCGCTCTCCAGCCTCCAGCAGCATGCGAACGAAGGCGGCCACGTGGGCGGCTTTGGCGATCCCCGTCGCCCGCCGGGTGTGCTCCACCACCTCCCGGGTAAGCCGTCCGCGCTCCAGCACGTCCTTCAGCGCACCGATCATGCGGGCCTTCGCCACGGCCGGCTCGATCAGGCTGTCGTACATGCCCTGGTCCAGGTCCACCATCTGCACCACCCGGCGCTTGGGCGGCAATTCCTTCAGCACCATCGCCTTGGTGCGCCGGAGCATCAGCCCCTCCCGGCGCAGGTGGTCCCCCAAGAGTTCCGGGTCCCGCACCTCCTGCCGGCCATACCCCCAGCACCACTCGCGGCTGAAACTGTCCTGGTCGCCCAGGCAGTGCATGTCCAGGATGTTTGTCACCGGCCAGATCTCGCCGCCCCGGTTGTGGATCGGCGTGCCCGACAGACCGATCACGGCCGGAGCCCGCTCGGCGAGCACCGATGCCGCGCTGTACTTCTCCGTGCCGGTGTGGCGAAGCTCCTGCACCTCGTCGAAAACGACCGCCTGGAAGCCCATTTCGGGCAGCACCTGCCGCCACCCCCGCAAGAGCAGGTAGTGGACGACGTACACGGATGCCGGCGGCAACTCGTAGGGCGTCAGACCGTGGATCACGTGCACTGATCGGGCGAGGTCCGGACTGATGCCCGGCTGGGTCGCCGGCTCGGGCAACACCAGAAACCGCTCGATCTCGCGGCACCAGTTGGTGATCAGATGCGGGGGCACCACCAGGAGCGCCGGCCAGGCTCGGGTCTCTGCCAGAAACGCCAGCGCCTGCACGGTCTTGCCCAAGCCCATCTCGTCTGCCAAAAGGGTCCGGTGGTTGTGCAGCAGGAAGGCCAGACCCTCCCTCTGGAACGGCAGCAGCTCGCCTTTGAACCGCAGCGGCGAGGGGGTTGCCTCCTGCGGCAGCCGCAGGAGCTCCAGGCGGCCCACCACGTGGCGCACCGCCTTGTCCCGCGCCGCCTCCCATGCGGCCCGCCACTCCGGCGCCACCCGCAACGGGTAGCGCAGCATCAGCCAGTTCAAATCGCCCAGCGTCCGCGGGTTCGCATGGAATGTCGCTTCTCCGGACCCCCTGCCGGCAGAGCCGGGAAACAGGCGCTTGGCGAGCTGCACCACGCATGGCTCCCCCTTGATGATCCACTCGTCGCTTCGGGTGTCGTAGGACAGGACGCCGTAGATGTGCGCGGGGGCGGCGGACGGCTCCCACAGGTAGTCTGGCACGTCCGGGCGGCTCACGGCAACGCCACCCCCCAGAGGTTCAGCAGCGGCAGGACGTGCAGCGGTTTGCCGCAGACCTCCGGCGGCAGCCGCACCGCCCTCTCGGTCACCAGGATCAACTCCTCCAGAACATCGCTCCTGGCGTAGCGCCCGACCTGGGCCTCGATCCGCAGGCGGTCCCACCGGCCGCGCTTCACCTCGATCCCCACCCCTCCCACGAGATAGTCGATGCGGCTGCGCGGCGCCAGACGGACCTCCCGGCGAAAAGAGATCCCCGCGTCGGCCAATGCCGCATCGATCATGGAGTAGATGTCGAACTCCACCGTATCGGGTGGCACCCTGAGCGTCCGCAAAGCCTCCAGGATCCTCTCACTCGGCACAAGACCGAGCTGGTCGGCAGACGGAAATAGGCAGCCATGATGGATGCTCAATCTATTCCACCTCCCTCAGAAAAGGCGCCACCCAGATACCCTCCCCTGAGAGGACGCACGCCCCCTGCAGCGAGGCCAGCAGGCTGCGCAGAATGGTGGCCGCCCACTCCCGCGCCGCCGGCGGCGGCATGGCGTTGCCGATCCTGCCCCTCCACCGGGAGTCCGCCGGGCCCGCAAGCCGGAGGGGCCGACCTCCTTCGACAAAGACCGGGAACCCCTGCAGGGCGGCCAGCTCCAGCGTAGTCAATGGGCGGTGCCAGGTGTCGTCCGGCGCCACGATCACGGGAGGCGGATCCGGTCGTTCGCTCCACCCGGGCAGCCGCGGGTCGGCCACGGCGGCGGTCCCGGCGTGGACATCAGCCGCGCCCAGGATCGTCTTGGCCGGCTCATTCCACGCCATGACGCCGTAGGATCCATTGCGCGGGCGGCAGCCGATGCGCGGGTCGGCCACGGCAGCCGCGCCGTTGGAGCCGCGCACGGAGGCCGAGCCGATGACCGTGGTGCCCGGCTCGTCCCACCGCAGGATCCGGAAGGACCCCTTCTGCGGCACGTACCCCAAACGGGGATCGGCCACCGAGACGGCACCGCAACTCGGACTGGCGCCGGTGGTGACCGTGCCGGCGGGTTCGCCCCAGGGCACGATCCGGTACGCGCCGTCGAACCAGTTGCGCCCGATGCGTTCCAGATCCCGCCAGTCGCCGCCGGCGGGGATCAGGGCCAGGCGCACCCAGGTGCGCCACTCAAGGCGCGGCAAGCGGTGCATCGGCCCTCCGGCAGGATCATCCGGTAACGGCAGAGGCCCCAGGACCTCGCCGCACGCGCGCACCCTCCGGGCCGGCGGGAAGTGGATGAAACTCGGCAGCTTCCCGGGATGGCGGGCGATCAGGATGTACCGCCGCCGGTGCTGCGCCAGCCCACCCACCTGGCCGCAGTCGTAGAACCCCTCCTGCACCACATACCCATAGGAGTTCAGGAGCGACTTCACCTGGCTCAGCAGATGCGCCCCCCGCGTCGCGATCCGTGGCACGTTCTCCATGAGGATAACGGCCGGCGGGTCATCCGCGAAGGCCTCCATGGCCAGGAAGGTCCCCCGCAGCACCAGGCCGTTGAGTGCCTGGTACTTGGGGGTTTCAGCCCGGTGGCCAGGCAGCAGCCCGCTGAAACCCTTGCACGGGTAGCTGGCCACCAGCATGTCCGGGCATTCCCCGCCGGCAGAGCGGCGGATGTCGTCGGGCTGCACCTCGGACCAGCCGTGAGGGGGCGCCTTGCCGTGGAAGTCCTCGTACTGGCGGCGGTCGAACAGGTCCAGGCATGTCTCCTCCACGCCGGTAAGCACGCGAAAGTCCTCGCACGCCTCTGGATCCGAGTCGCACCCGCCCAGGGTGTGGAACCGCCCCGCCGTGCCCGACCACACCTCTCGGGCTTGCTGGAAGCCCAGCGCGCCACCGCCCAGGCCACCGCACACGTGGTACACTCCCCACACGTGTTCACTGACCATCGGCCGATGCCTCCCTGAGTGCCTCGTAAAGCTTCCGCAGGGCCACCTCCGCCTCGGGCAATTCCTGGCGAACGGTACCCGTTGCACGGGCGGACTTATTCGCCGCCCCCATGATCTCGATCAGGGTGCCCGCAACGGCGGGGAACAGCCGTTTCTTTATCGTGTGGGGTGAGAGGCCGGCGAAGTCTCCCCTATCCCGGGAAGAAAGCACAACCACGCTGTTCGCGTTCAAAACCGTCACCTTAACTCAGCTCCTTCCCCAACTCCCTGACCCGGTCAAGGACCGCATTGGCCAGGGAGACCAACTCCTCCCGATCCTTGGAGGCAACCTTCCCACGAACACAGAGCCACTGCAGCCGCTCCCGCGCCTCGCGGAGCAGGCGGATTATATCCGCTGCAACGCGGTCCACTCTCTCATCGGGCATACAAGCATCGCCATCTGCTGCCCGTTGCTCATGCTCCGCTGTGGGAGGATCGACCCCAGGGCTCGCCGATGGTGACACGGTGTCACGTTCCCGCAGGACGCTGAGCACCTGTTCCCGGCTCAATCCCTCCCCAGCGGCATGGGCCAGCATCTTGGCTGCCTGTTCGGGGTCGCCTGTACGGGACATCACCTCGGCTGCCGCCGAGGCGGCCACCCGGCCCTCGGCCACCAGAAGCTTGGTGTCATCCGGCAGGGCCGCCACCTTGGCCATCCGGTAGAGCGTTCTGAGGTGCAGTCCGGTGGCCCGGCTGACGGCCTCCCATGTGCCGAGCAGCTCCTTCAGAGCCACCAGCCCCTCGGCCCGCTCCACCTCGTTGAGATCCTCACGCTGAAGGTTCTCGATCAGCGACACGGCGGCGGCCTGCTCCGGGGTGTACTCCCGCACCCTCGCGCATATGGTCGCAAGGCCCGCGAGCTTGGCCGCCCGCCAGCGCCGCTCTCCCGCCACCAGGACGTAGCCGTCGCCGGCCGGGGTCACCACCACCGGCTGCAGCACCCCATGTTCGCGGATCGAGTCGGCAAGCTGAGCCAGGCCGCCCTCGGGGAACCTCTTGCGGGGGTTCGCCCCCGGCCGGATCCGCTCCACCGCGATCTCCTCGACGACCACTGCTCCGGCCGGTCTCCCGGCCATGTCCCGGAACATCTCGTCCAGGGCTCCGAGTTTCCTGCCCATCATTGCCGCATCTCCTCCCCGAGAATCTCCCGGGCCAGCAGGCCGTAGGACTCCAGGGCCTGGCGGTGCGACCGGTTGCGGCTGCGGTAGAATGCCGCCGGCACCCCGGCCCCCGGAGCCTCGGCCAGGGACACCGTGTCCACAACATACGCATGGAAGATAGGCACCTGGCCGCCCAGGCTGGTGCGCACGCCCTCCACCACCTGGTGACCCAGCTGGTTCCGCCGGTCCCATCGGTTGATAACGATGCCCGCCGCCTTGAGATCAGGGTTGGTGTATCGGCGCACCCGCTCCGCCGTGGCCAGGATCTCCGTCAGGCCGTCGGCGCCGTAGACCAGCGGCTCCAGGGGGATGAGGTACCGGTCCGCCGCCGTCAGGGAGCAGATTGTGAGGATCCCCAGGGACGGCGGGCAATCGATCACCACGTGGGCGTAGCGCTGCCGCACCGTGTTCAGTGCCTCCCGAAGCCTGAAGGCCGCACCCAGGTGGTCCGCGGAGAGCTTCTGCTCGTCCACGGCCAGCTCCAGGCTGGCCGGGAGCAGGTCCACTCCGAAGGGCGTCTCCCGGATCGCCTCCGCCGTCGGCGTCCGGCCCATCAGCACGTCCCCCACCGCCGGGTGATCCCCCCGCTTGTCCAATCCGAGGGCCAGGGTCGCGTGGGCCTGCGGGTCCATGTCCGCCACCAGCACCCGGGACGCCTCTCCGATCTGTAGGGCCATGGCCACCGCCAGGTTCACCGCCGTGGTGGTCTTGCCCACCCCGCCCTTCTGCATTGCTACCGCCAGGATCATCTCCCGTGCACCTCCCTCGTCCCGCCTGCCGGGATGCGGGCAAACCGGCCCCACGCATCCCGGGCGTACCGGTCTACCCGGTACCCCACGAATTCGTCCGTGGACCATTTCCCCCGCGCTCGCGAGGGAAGGTCGCCAAACCGGCATAGACGGCCCTCCGCGGACAGCCATATTTTCCCTAAGGCCCCCTCGCGCTCCAGGGCCTCTAGCGAGGCGACCCAGAAGCCGACCGGCGGCTCCTTCCCCCCGGCTCCCTTCTGCCACACCGCGACGCCCGCCTTCAGCATCCTGGCCAGGTTCTCCACGCGACCGGGGAGCGCCGTCACGAAGAGCACGTTTTCCTTGCCGTGCCCCCGCACCGCCAGCACCGTCGCGTATGCCCGCGCCTTCTCCGCCGCTATCCCCAGCGACTGCGCCCCCGTGTCCAGCTCCAGGTGCACGTCCACCTGCCGATCGGGAAGCACCACCGTCGCCGTCCCGTCCGGCTTCAAGAGCGACCTGCTCCGGTCGGCGTCCACCGGGTACAGCCGGGCAGCCAGCCGCGGTCCCAGCCACTCGACCACTCCGCACGCTGTTGCTTTCCGGGTCTCCGCCACCAGCCGAACGAACACCTCAGACGCCAACGCGTCGTGATAGGCCAGCGCCTTCAGCCGTGGCCACGTCCTCGCATCGAAGCCTTCGTCCTCCACCAGCTGAGCAGCCGTGGCTGCACCTTCCGCCGTCAGGTACCAGATCTGTTCCGCCATCCGCTTGGGCTTGCATGCTTCCACCATGCCTTCGTTTCTCAGTTTCCTGCAGCTCTTGATCACGTTGTCCCGGTGGTAGCCCGTTGTTACCGCCAACTGCCCCGTCGATTGCGTACCATGCAGATATAGGGAGACTGCCAGCATTTCATAAAGCTGCGCTGTCACCAGATCACCTCCGTGGGAATGAACGTCGGGGTGCCATTGTGATGCCATCAGACTGGTTGCCGGCGGGCTTTTCGGCATATATCATCCCGCACCGGAAAGGGCCGGCGTCGGGGCCGAAACCGGGGCGGCTCCCGGGGCCGACATTGGGACCGTTTCCGAGGCCGTTACGACGCTGAAAGGGAACCGCGCCAGCGGCTCCCTTTACTTGCGTCCATAACAATGTTATCATGGTGCCAGATGTGAAGAGAGGGGGATTGCTGACATGCCACGAATTCAGACAGGCTTTCGCGTCGAGGATATCACAGCCAAGCGCATCAACCTTTTGAGCGTCATCCTTCACAAGAAGCCGTCAGAGGTCGTCGACCGGGCCGTGGAGTCCTTCTACGACGTCCACCGGTCGGAAGTGGAGCGGTACCTGCTGGACAGCGGGCTGATCAACCTGCCGGCTGGTCCTCGCGCGGAGCCGTGAAGGCCAGGTCTATCGGCGCCACCGTGTGCTGCCGCCGTCCGGCCGGCGCCGCGGCGGACCTGTGGCCCACGTCCCATCCGCCCAGGGCATATATCGCCGCTATCTCCCGCTCCACATCCGCCCTCGGGCGGCCGTCGCGCAGGTCGCAGTCGGCCACCAGGGCGGCGGCGTTGCGCCGCAGTTCCGCCACCGCATTCTGGTCCTTGTCGTCGTACAGCGGGTAGTTGCGGACGGAGAAGGCCGTCTCCCGCTGGTTCTCGGGAGTCTTGCCGCTGACCGTGGTCTTCACCAGGGCGTTCAGCGGCGGGGTGTGCGTCAGGTCCTCCGTGGAGAACTCCGGCGCGAACTCCGGCTGCAGGGTCTTGGCGTCGTTGGGGCCAACCCCCAGGGACACGATGGTCCCGGTGTTGCCGAACACCCCTGCCAGCACGTCCCGCGGGATACGGTCCAGGTACTGGGTGGCCAGGACCAGCCCCAAGCCGAACTTGCGGTCCTCGGACTCCACCTTGGACATGGCGCCCGTGGCGTAGAGGTGTATCTCGTCGCAGATGAGGAAGTGCGGCCGGCGCTGTTCCTTGGGCAGCGCGGCTCGCGACTTGGCCGCCATGTGGAACTGGGTGATGAAGGCGCTGCCCACCATCCGGATGATGTCCTCCCCGGCGGCCGACAGGTCCACCACCAGGATCTCGCCGGCGTCCATGAGCCGCCGGGGGTGGAACGATGACTCGGCCTGGCCCACCACGTTGCGCACCGCCGGGTACGTCGTGAGGGTGCCGAACTTGTTCCACAGCGGCCCCAGCGCGTCGGTAACCTTGGCCGGATCCAAAGGCGCGAACTCCCGCCGCCAGAAGTGCATCAGCGCCGGGTCCTTTACCTTGGCGAGCACCCGCTCCCGGTACCCCTCGTCGGTCACCAGGGGCACCACGTTGAGGATGGTGACGGGTTCGCCGCTCTCCAAGAGCGTCAGGAGGAAGTTGCGCAGGAAGTGGGTCATGCGCGGGGCGTTCTTGAGCTGGTACACCTCCGCCAGCTGGGCCACGAAGGTGGACACCGTGTCGCTGCGGTACTCCGCCGAGATGGGCTGGATCAGGTTGAAGGCCCGCGGGTAGTCCGTGGGGCCGAAGTGGATGTGGTGCACCTTTCGCCACAGCTCCCGCGGCATCCGCCCCAGGAGCTCCTCCGTGCTGTCGTGATGAGGATCCATGTAGGTGAAGCCGGGCGCCGCATCGGGATATGCCTCGTGGAGCCGCACCAGGCTGTCCATCAGGTTGCTCAGGAACACCGATTTGCCCATGCCCGTCTTGCCCACCAGGAACATGTGGGCGAGGAGTTGCCTCAGCAGCAGGTATATCTCGCGGCCCTCGTAGCCCGGGTGGTTCGACTCGCCTATGCGCACCCGCACGCCGGATCCCTCCCCCCTATCCCAGCCCCGGCAGCCGCAGCGGCTGCCGGCCGGTTTCCGGCTGGACCTGCGACGGCGCGGCGGCCGCCTCTTCCGCCGCTGCGGGCGGGGGCGCAGGGGCTGTCGGCGGCGGCTCCCGGTGGGCGGGGTCGGGAGGTGGCGTGCGAGGCGCGTCATCCGCAGAGCACGGGCCGGCGGCCAGGCGGCGCAGATCATCGGCCTGGCGGGCCAGCCGGGGTGAGTCCGCGAAGCGCGCCAGGGTGGCGCCGGCCTGGTCCTGCACGGCGCTGACGATGGCCCGCACGTCCGCCAACTCCTCCCGTAGCTCGTCGACGGCGTGCTTCACATCCCCCAGCGCTTGCACGGGGAGCTTCGACAGCACGGCTTCCGCGAAGGCCTCGGGCGACGGGCCGCCGTTCCCCGCCCCCGTCCAAGCGGCGAGATCCTCCCGCAGCCGATCCACGGCTTCCAGCACCTCGCGGTTCCGGAAGGCCTGGCGCAGGGCGGCGTTGACGAACGCCGCCTTCCCGCCGGTGGGGACACCCTTCAGGGCCTCGGCCGTGTCCTCGTCCAGCCGGAGCAGGAACTGCCTGCCACCCTCCTCCGGAGCACCTTTGTCTTGGCGCCTGGACATATATCGGGTCACCGCCTTCCTCGGTTTTGCGAAGCCGGGCTCGAGGCCGCCCCCGAAGCCCCAGGCTTCGGACGGTGGATCACCATCGGGCGGATATATCGCCCTCGTCGGGAGATATATCACCCCGCCGGCCTTGGCCCCCCGCCGGTGATATATCCGGTTCCAAGCATACGCCTACCCAAGCCTGGGGGTGATATACCCCACTCCTCCGCGGGCGGCCGGGGATATATCACCAGGGCGCCCGTCCCGTTGGATCGCCGCCCTGATATATCACCGCTCTTCAGCTGCCCAGGAGATCCGCTGGCGGGCGGACGGTCTTGGCCGGCGGGCGGTCCAGGTAGGCGAACAGCGGCGACGTGGAGTCGGGGATCCTGGCCAGGCCCGCCAGTTCCGCCGAGGACAGCACGTAGCCGGTGCCGTTCCCGGCGCGGGGCATGCCAGCCCGCACGAGTTCCAGGAAGCGCTCCGGGGCGAGGCGCGCCCCCTGCAGCGCATCCTGGCCGTCCATGCGGGAAAACCCCGCCAAGCCGCCGCTCACCAGGTGGGCCGCACCGGCGCCCCATGCACCGATCCGGACGTCCGTGCGGAAGGCCCGCTCCGAAGCCGCCGCCTTGCGGCGCAGTTGGGCCAGGAAGTCCTTCTCCCAGTCGGGCAGGTCCTGCCAACTCACTCTCGCCCGGACGGCGCCGCGACCGGCGCCGGCGTACTGCTGCGAGGGTGGGGGCACCGTCGCCGGCTTGGTGGCGGCGTGGACGAGATCCTGCGCGACCAGGGACCAGAACCCGGGTCCGGCGCCCAGTTCCTGCTGGCGCCGACGAGGGTTGAGCGCGCGGTTCAAGTGCCGCTGGGCCGCCCCCTGCAGGTGCGACCACTCCGGTACCGGCCGCAGCACCAGGTCCAGAAAGGCCGCCGTCCCGTCCGGCAGCTCACGGCCGGACCCCAAACCCGCCAAGATGTGCTCCAGGGGCAGGTCGTGGTCGAGCTTGTCCGGCATGGCCAGGATCAGCGGCGCACCGTTGCGGCTTCTGGTGCGATACGGCCGCATCTCCAGGCCGGTGAGGAGCTTGGGATCGTTCGGCGGCTGGGGCGGATCCGCCGGCACCAGCTCCACCCCTGGGTACGCCGCCCGGAAGGCGTTCTTGAGCGGCCCCTCCTGGAACTCGGGCAGGCCCAGGTACAACGTCACGGTGCCGGAGGAGCCCGCCACCACCGCCAGGAAGCGCACGAAGGGCTGACCGCGGAGCAGCACCTGCCACCGGGGCAGGATGGCTCGCGACAGCGACACGAGGAACGCCTTGGGGCCGGAGAGTCCGCCGGCCCGGAAGTCGGCGGGCGGGCGAACCTTGTAGTACCGCAGACCCGCAGCCAGGCGGCGGTTTCGCCCCTCGGCGACGCGCACGGCAAGCCACCGGCCGAGGAGGGCCAGGCCGGCCATGCCCGCCAGTACCCAGGCCAATGCGACCAGCGTGGGCGCGGCACCCCCCAAGGGCTCGCGCCGGCCGCCTCTCGTGGCACCACCCCGGTGGGGCACCTTCAGAACCTCGTCGGGTTGGAGCACGCTGGTGGGCCCCAGGCGGTTGGCCGCCTCCAACGCCCTAACGGGCACCTGCTCCCCGGCGGCGATGCCGGAGAGGGTGTCCCCCGGCCGAACCACGTAGGTCGCGCTCGGGCGTGGTCGGGGAGGGGACACCGGTGCCGCCGGCTGGCGGCTTCCCGGACCGGTGAGAGAGTGGACCACGAATGCCGCGGCGGCAAGCCCCACCACGGCCACGGCCGCCTGCAGCCATACCGGCGGCTTGTTCATGCGCCGTCAACCCCCTTCCTCTATAGCCGTCCCAGGAGGAGCCAGCCGCCTGCCGTCAGCGCGGTGATCGCCAGCACCATGATCGCGGTGCCCATCCGCCGCCAGGCAGGAATATTCCAAAGCCGCGCCGAAGCCTCGCCCTTGTCTGAAAAGCCAAACCCGTATATCACCGCGACGGTGAAGAGCAATAGCATGAAAAACCAGAAGCAGACCACGACGCTGCGCAGCACAAGAAGCAGGGTGGGGGACATCGCCTATCTCCTCCTCGTCCTGGTCATGGGCATACCCTGTGCCTTGGCCGATCGTCTGATCATGGCGCCGTTGACGTCCCTGTGCTTCCTTCCTTGCCGCCGGGCGCAGTTGGACCCGAGCGGCTTCTACCACGCCACAGACAAGCCCTTTGCCCATATAGATCTCGCCAAGGGCAAGGGGCAACTGGGCCACGGGCTCTACCTGCAAATCGGCTTCGTCTCGCCCTGCGATCGGCTGGCGCTTGAAGCGCGCTGGTCCGACTTCCCGGAGGATTGGCTCGACGTGCCGGAATGGTCCTGGCGGTACGCCGCTTCCGTCGGTCACTATTTCGTCACGGCGCTTCTGCCATCAAGACTTATCCCATCGCTGAACGATGTCATCGATGCCACCGTGTTCCCCGTTGATCGGATCAGGGCGCCGGAATTCGGATATCCTTGGGGGTTGCGGCAGGTTCGCCTCGCGGACTCGGCCCGCAACCGATCTCTGCTGCGCTCGGCAAATTTCCGTTGGGTGGCCATATCCTCTACAGGTACCGTGACCCCGCTAACAGACCCGCCGCCAACGCCAGCAGAAGCGTCTCCAGCAACGCCACAAGAACCACGGCCAAGAGCATGACCCTTTCCCACGGCACATGCGCCAGATCTTGTTTGAATGCCAAGGGGCCTACGAAACGCAGGGCGAAGCCGGAAGCCCAAAGCGTCACCCCGACCATGGCCAGCGGGGGATCTACCGGCCCCGTCAGTGCCCACGCGGCAACGCCAACGAAGACGCACCAGACCACGATGTCGAACAGCCGAAGCGCAGTCCACCCCTGCACGGCGGTGAAGACGGCCGTGGCGGCTGCGGCACCGACAACGAACGGTACGATCCCGTTCGGCCAAAAGAAGATCCAAGCGCTGCACGCTCCGTAAAGGATGACGCAAATAAAACCACCTACCACCCTGAAAGCCGCCCATTCAGCCCCCACAGGGCACGTATCCGCCGTTTCGTACCGGTTCCCGCAGCCCATGCCATCCTTCCCTCCCATCACTTGAAGGAAGCACCTATCTGCCGTGTCGCAAACGGCACTCGGCAGCCGCCAGCACCGCCAAAGAGGGCATATCCTCCGCTGCACCCGCCACCTGATCCCACGCCGCCCTCATCTGACGAGCCGCCCGGCCGGCAGGCATGCGGCCGACTCCCGTTGCAAGGCCCGGGCAAAAGAGCTCCGTCACGCGCTGCTCCCGATGGGCTGCATTCCACGCCCGTGTCGCAAGGAGTGCCGCCCGGAAGGCCAAGTAGGCATGCATCGTCCAGAGCACCGGGCGCGGCACGCGCATGGTGGGGGCAACGACCAGATGGGTGTACCGCGCCTGGGGTGTGGGGACCACCAGCGCCGTGCCCACGGGCAGCTCACCGGCGGCGTGCTCCCGGATCTCCGCCTGCACCAATCTGATGATGTCTGTTCCGTCCCGAGCATAGACCCGCCGGATGGCCTCGTCCAAGCCGCCGGTCATCCACCCGAAGCTGTTGGCCGGAGACACGAGGGCGCCGCCCTCGGCCGCCCTCGGGATGTCGCCCGCCACCACCCGTACCGGCGTACCGACGAACGACCGCCGCCACGCCCCAGCCAGCGCGGGCGGCCCTACCAGCGTCACCTCCAGATCCAGAGCGCCCATTGTAGCCCGACCCCTCCTCCCTTTATCCGGCTACCTTGAGGCTCATCGTCTGCCCCACCCGCGCCTTGACCACCACGGACTTGCCGGACGGCAGGATCTGCGTCCACTCCCACACGGCATCGACATACAGGCTGTAGCTCCCCGGCGCCAGGGACTTGCCCAGGTCCGCCTCCCACGCCCATGCCTTGTAGGGTGTGCCAGTGGCAAGCGGTACCTGGACGTAACCAAGCCCGCCCTTCAACGGCTTCGGCAAGCCGGCGCCCGTGACCTGATAGGTGACGTACGACGGCCGCTCTATCGGATGGTATGACAGGCCCCAAAAGGTGGTGGCCAGATTCTGCGGGTTGCCCCACCCCGCCGCCGCAGCCAGCAGCCTGACGTCCTGCCCCGCCGCGAAGAGCTGCTGCGCCCCAGGGTTAGTGGCCATGGTGCGGCGCCGGCCGGAGAACCAGGTGGACATCCACCTGTTCTGGCTCTGGCCTGAGAAGTAGTCGTAGTTCTGCATCACCACGGCGACGTAGCCGGGATCGTTGACCTGGCAGTCGCTAGCCGGATTCTTCCGGTACAGGACGTTTCCCACGCCGGCGTTGTAGGAGTCGATGCCGAGTTCCAGGATCTTTTGCGGGCTCGCACCGTTGCAGCCGTGGGCTACTTCCTTAAGGTAATGCATCAGCAGCGATGTGCCCACATGCACATTCTTGTCCGGGTTGAACGCCAGGTGGCCTGAAGCCGGCGGCCAGTCGGCCAGGCTGCCGAGGTTCAGCGCCGGGTCGGAACTCGGCCAGTTCATGGAGTTGACCTGCATCAGCCCGCCGTCCACCGAACTGATGCCACCGTTGGCCTCACAGAAGCCCCAAGAGCCAGCCTTGCCGTCAACGCAGTTGGCGTTGTAGGCCTCGGGATCGCCATGGCTTTCGTGCATCATGATGGCCAACACCAGCGCTGTGGGAAGGTTGAACTGGTGGGCGTACTGTTGGGCCAGGGGAAACCACATCGTTACCTGCTCGATCACCTCACGCTCCGTGGCGGGGTTGAGGGGCGCAAGAGAAAAGGGGTCGACCCAGACGGCGTCCGTCTGATTCTTGACGGCGAACAGGGCCGCAGCCGAGAAGAAGAGGAAGAATACTACCACCATCAGGCACACTATACCGATTAGGAAGCCCTTGCGAAGAAGACTTAACTGTGCCACGCATAATCGCCCCCCGTCTATTCGGCACGGAATGGTCCCAAAATAAAAAAGACCCCCGGAGCCCGGGGGGCAAAAGAGGAATGGAAGGTGCGGCGACCGTGGCCATCCGTTGCCCAGACCGTCCCTGGAGTCACGGAGACCGACAACTGCTTTCAGGATGGATGTCGATAAGCCTCGCCCAGCGTGCAATGGGTACCCAGAGCGAGGTTTGCGTAATCAACCGCACCTCCCAGGCTACGGCCAATTACGCAAATACCTTTGTCACCCCGGCACGGACCCTTGAAGCGTCATCCGTACTGCCCTCGCCCACCTCCGGTGCATTAGACCAATCATTTGGCACCAGGAGGAAAAGGAAGCGCCTCGACAGCTAACTGTGCTAACTCTATCGCAACGCCTATTTTATCAAGCCGAAGTCGAACGCAAATGGTAATCGCCGCTGCAGGGTTGGCCGATCTTGTTCGGAAAACCACAATATTGTAACTCCAGTCACCTTGCCAGTTTTAATATCATGTCTGATTACTAGGCCCTCTATTTCTGTGTCTTCCTCTCCATAGGAAGGCGCCGGCTTTCCGATGGAAAGGTAAAGGACGTCTGACTGTCTATCGTAATCATACTCAATATTATTGTGGACAGCCATCATTTTGATGGCCCCCCTTTGCTAGTCTTCCTCGTAGAAGCTATATAAGCAGTAGTCACCAGAAACGCCCCGCTACTTATCAATTTAGTTGGTGCAAAGACCGATAAAGAAGGGAAGGCCGATATAATCCCCGGATAGGAGATGTACATGAAACCTGCCTGACGCGGGTTGGAATCTATCAGCAATGGATTAGTAATCGTCGTCTTTACTGCCTCGTGCTGACCGCTTAGTTCGGGGTGACGAACTAATACATGCTCTTCCCATGTTTCCCTGTAGAGTAGGATATGCCTGCCTTCCGGGTCGTATACCATAAAGAGCGGCGTCATTATGTAGCTGCTCCTCGTAGCTCCATTCCTGGAATATCCTTCAATTTATCCTGCCATCCATCCTTGGGAGTCACCAGGATTTTCCCATACATGGCTTCGTATATCGTGATGACTTGGTTAAGGGTTTCTCTCAGCGCTACCGCACCCTGGGGGCCAAGGACAAGGACCAGATCTGCTTCCTCAGGCTTAAGCGGACCTTCCGTGACTACCGGATCAGAAGAGACAAAGATAGATATGCCTGCCGTCCCTATGCCAGCACCGGTCTTGAAAACTGGAGTTGCCGAAACGCTCATGTGATCTCCCTCTCCTCTCAGGCCAAGTCAGCAACGACCAATGGAGACGTGCCTGCCAAAGTATCTCAGCATTCTCCGTAACATCAAGAAAGTCCTGCTTGACATCACCTGCTTTTCTGCTACCTCCCCACCTGCCGCAATATGGTAACCCGGGGGATTAGAGTGCCCCTCGCTGCGCCCATCCTTGCGCCAGTTTTTCCGCGTCCGGAACAGCGGCGCGGATCACGACCTCTCCGGAAGAACCACTGCCTTGTCCACGGGCAGGCCAAGCAGCTTCCGCCTTGCCGACATATCCATGACGTCCAAGTCCTGGCCCAGCCTATCCCTCAAGGTCTCGAGTGCCGCCATCTGCCTGGGCGACACGTCGGCGGCGGCGGCGATCTCTCGCTCCATGTCCGCCAGCCGCCCCTCCAGCCCCCCCCCGGGTCAACATCTCCCGGAGTTCGGCCCCCAGCCGGTCTTCCTCGATCCATCCCTTCTTAAAATATAGACGCACCATCTAATCACGCTCTCCCCGAAGCCCATCCAGCAGCCGGATTGCCAAGCTTTATACAACTACCTCAAAAGCCAGATGCCGGTGTTCGTCAAATGGCGCATGTGAGTGCTCTGATAATACCATAGACTGACGCTCCAAGCCTACCTGGGCTCCCAGCGGCACATGGGTGGGCAGGCGCGCCTTCTCCACCTGAGAGGTTATGGCGCACACGATCACGGTGGGGCTGTGCCGGTTCCCCACGTCGTTTTGCACCACCAGCACCGGTCGGATGCCCCCCTGCTCCGAGCCGACCACCGGGCTCAGGTCGGCAAAAAAGATATCCCCCCGCCTGATCCGCAAGGGACTCCACGCCCCCCTCGACGATCTCCCCCCCATGGTATTCCGCACCGTTGAGGGTGGCGCCAAGGTTGGATTCCCGGTGCGGGCCGGCGAAGTTCCGACAACCGCCGCCGATGCCATCTGACCAGGAAGGGCCGCTCCTCCAGCCAAGCAGCAAAGCCCAGGAGAATCTCCCGCGCTGCTCGGAGGCGCTGGGGTGGTATAACCCGGACCTTGCCCTCCGCCTTCAGCGCCGAGGCGGATCCACCCAGCGCAGCCTCCTCTCGTATTGGTCCTCCACCTTGTGTCAAATGAAAAACCGCCTTTACGGGGGCCGAGGGGCATGAAAAAGCCGGCCGGGGGACCGGTTTGTTTGACACAAGGCGCATTGTTAAATATGCCTGACCCTCTAAGTGTTCTGAGTCTTTGGCGCGTCGGGGAAATCGTGTTCAGGAAGCATCGCCCCTCCTTGGCCAAACTCGAGGCCGTCTTGTCAAGCCTCATACTGTCGGCATACGGATTGCTTCCGGCTAATTGCTAAGTCAAAAGTGAGGATGCGTCAGCTATTGTTTATGCCTTTCCTACTGTCCTCGCGACGCTCTATTGCAGTTCGAATTGTCGACGGAGACGACGGCCTTTTCAGATACGCATATGTGGAATCACCCTGAGGAACTCCAAGCGACGCGTTGTAAAAGAGCGCCCATTCCGCTCCCTCCCCCCTCCTTGACCCGCTTCGGTCCAACTAAAGCCCTTCTTTTACCTCCCGAAATAGTCTAGTGCTTTTATGGCAAATCTATGGAGTCCTCCGTGAGAGCAGCACCCATCGCAATACCTACCGCCAATGTTTCTATTACCTCAGCTTTGCTGGCTCATTACGCAGGCTTGTGTATATATGATGCTGAATTCATGTATGGCATTTTTAGGCTAGATAAACACCGAGACCTATTGGTTCCTTGTACTTGCGGCTAAGACTACCCGCTCAAAGGCAGCTTTTTCGAAGTACTCCATCATTGAAAACCGCGAGGAGCCGAACGAACCTAGCTTTTCATCGTAAAATCCATCTATCACTAATTATCTCTGCTATCTCCAACATACAACCAACTCCCGATAGCTAAGGCAAGTCGGTGCCAAAACTGCAAGTCAGCTGCTACCGGTGCGTCCCAGCGCGCACCCCAACGGTGGCATATTTCCCGGCCCGGCCTGACGTCTCCCCTAGCCGCCGTCAGTCGAGGCATGGTGCGCGCCCAGGTCGGCCAGTGCCGGCAGGGTGACGGACGGCGAATAGCAGATCAGGGACCATGGGTCGCAGGCCACACCGGGTCTTACCGGCACCAGCACCCACGCCGTTCCGCCGATCACTCCCCGGGAGCGCAAGGCCCACATCTCCTGTAGGACCGCATCGATGACGGCCCGCTGGTGGGCGGCCGAGCCGAGCGTCGGCCCTCCGGCCCTGGCCGGTGCCAGCCCGTTGAGCCCCCCGAACTCCTCCACAAATACCAGTTTGCCCCGTGCCTGCGCGAGCACCGTGCGAAGGTAGGCCCGCACGGCCGGCAGGTACGGTCCCGGGTGCGCGGTCTCCTTACTCAGGCGCGTCAGGCCGTCCGGATACAGGTGGACGCTGACGAAGTCCTCCATCGGCGCGACCTGGGCGGTAGCCTGCGGCCGGCTGAAGCGCAGCGCCCCCCCAGGCGTGGACGCCGCCTGATGCCAGCCGCCGATGGTCACCGGCAAGCCGGAGGCGCCGCGCAGTGCAGCCACGACCTGCGCGAGCCGGCGCAGGTTCACCGGGTCGACCAGAGGCTCGTTGACCACGTCGATGGCTACCACTTGGGGCGGCAGCCGACCGCCCTCCTGCCGACGTATCTCGGCCAAAGTGGCGTCCTCGTCGGCGGTGAAGGCGGCAGCGCTGCGGATGTAAAAGCCCTGCCCGCGGCGCCAACCCCAGGCGCTGTGATTGGGTCGGCCATCCGGGTAATGATAGCCGTCCAAGGTGAGGATCGCATGGATGTGCGCAGACCCAAGTTCCGCAAACACCGCCTTCAAGCCGCCATCCGCCAGGGACCGGAACGCGCCGGCCTGAGACTGCCCCGGCCGCGCCTCGCCGGGCGGCATCAGCCGGACCAGGGGGATCCCCTGCCGGCGGAGGAGTTGGACCAAGGCGACCCCAGACGGTGACCGGGCGGAGCCGGGGAGAAGACTCATGACCCCCACGTTGACCCCGACGTGGTAGCCGCTCAGAAGCCAATTGGTCGAAACTGCCGTCCGCTGCCGGGAGGCAGGGGACGGGCCGGCGCAACCGATCACGCTCGCCAGGACTGCCGCCATTACTCCCCAACAGAATACGACGGTTGCCCTGGCCCCTCCCCCTCCTGCTGGGCGGTGCATCCGGCGCACGTCGCACCTCCTCTCGGAGACCGGTCGTCCCACGTGCCGGTCAGCCACCGGTTCACCAATCAGCACATGAATAAGTTACCTGCGTCACGGCAGATCGGGCGAGCCCCTAGAAGGCGGCGGCCGCGTTCGGGCCGCGCCCTTGATCTCAGCCTCCGGTCGCAGGGCCACGCACACAGGGACGGGGCTTCGGCCATCCATGCCCGAGGCCGACAAACCGCCTTCGGACCGTACCGGCAGGCGAAAACCACCTCGGCAACGAAGCAGACCACGATAAAGCGTCAGACGGCCCCTGCGGAAGGCGATGGAATTGCCGGTGCGCCTTGATCCGAAAAGCCTTGACCGCCATCGGGGTCCCCTCCGGGAGGTTGCGCCCGGGAAGGCGCTCGCCCGAAGCCACGGTCGGGATATCTTGCGGGCAATCTCCCGGGGGGGTGCCGTGCTTGGCCGCCGCCGCAAAGAAGCGCAGCCGTTCCACCGCCCGCGCCGCCTCCGGCTCTCCCCCCTCGAGGGTGCCCTTCGCCCGGTGCGTCTCGATCACAGCCATGGAGGACAATAGCTCGTGGAAGGCCGTGGTCAGGTAGCGCTCGGACACGCGGTAGTCGGAGAAGACCTTCCCCAAGGCATCCTGGATCAGGGCGGTGATTTCCGCCTCGATGATCCCCAGCGCCTCCGTGTCGAAGCTCTCCTCCCGCCGGCCGGCCATCCAGGTGTCCAGCACTACCCCGGCCTCCAGGGAGCGCCTTATCAGCTCCACCGCCTCAGGATCGTCCAGCCAGGTCCGCACCGTTCGTCTCAGGTGGGCCCGGGCCTCCGTCATCCCCCCCCCGCATCCACAGACCGCCTCACCACCCAATTATTCTCTGGCAAGGCTTCGACACCCGCCTCCGGCACTCCTGCAAGAAAAGCGGAATCTTCCTGCCTGTCGCCCCGTCAGACCGCTGTTAGTTTAGCGCGCTCGGCGCCAACCGTCTCCGCCTCCCGGTCCGAAAGCCGCCTTCTGCACCCTGTCCTCCGGCGCAGCCGAGCCCAACGGCGGCGGCGTACAAGCCCAGCGAGGTGGGCTGAGAACATAGGCCAGGACCGTAAGGTTGTGGTCGCTGCGTTCCTAAAACGCACCAAGGCACCAAACTGCACCGTGCTTGCCGTATCCCTTCCCCGCCAGTCTACTCCGGGTGGTACGGGTACTCGGACCCGGGCGGTGTGCCGGTACCGGGCGGCGTTCCGTTCACCGTGACCGGTGACGACGGTCGTGGGCCTGACAGGCCGTGAACCTCCACCGGCATGTTGCTGTAGCCGCCGCTGGTCCCGTCCCCCAATTGGCCCATGCTGTTGTCCCCCCAGGCCCAGACCGTCCCGTCGGACTTGAGAGCGTAGCCGCTAAAGGTGCCTGCCGCGATGGCCGTTACCCTGGTCAGGCCGGATACCTGCACCGGTACGTCGCTGTTCGTGGTGGTCCCGTTCCCCAACTGGCCGCCACTGTTAGCCCCCCATGCCCAGACCGTCCCATCGGTCTTTAGGGCGTAGCCGTCATTATTGCCTGCCGCGATGGCCGTTACCCCGGCCAAGCCGGATACCTGCACCGGTACGTCGCTATTAGTGGCGGTTCCGTTCCCCAACTGGCCGTGTCGGTTATCTCCCCAGGCCCAAACCGTCCCGTCAGATTTGAGGGCGTAGCCGCTATAGATGCCTGCCGCGATGGCTGTGACTCCGGTCAGGCCGGAGACTTGCACCGGCACATAACTTTTAAGGGTATTTCCGTTCCCCAACTGGCCGTCATAATTATCTCCTCAAGCCCAGACCGTCCCGTCGGACTTGAGGGCGTAGCCGGCATTCCAGCCCGCCGCGATGGCCACCACGCCCCTGTGTCTTTTCGCTCGCGCCTTGCTCTTGTTGCCGGATGATGCCGCCTCACCCGGGGGCTTCGTCTTGCCGGAAGTCCGGTGCACGGTTACGTGCCCGGTGAAGTTGATGCCGCACCCGGCCAGCAGCAAGGCGCCCGCCACGGCCAGAACCAGTGTTCTCATGACCGCCGCCCCTTTCCGAAGCCTCCATCCGGCTGCAAAACCGTTTCCTTGACCTACCTATTCGATGAAGCCGCCGGGGTCTCCTGCAAGTATATCCCTGAAGTACCGACTCAAGGAGCAGGGGTAGACATCCTTGATGGGCTTGCCGCGGCGCTTCTGGCGATCCGGCTTCCCCCGGCAGTTCGTCTCCTCCACCCGGATCCGCTTGGCGGTCCAGCACCGGCTGCCCGAAGCGGATCGGCTGAAGTCCCTCAGTGGAACCTCACGGCTTTGAGCCGCAGGAGTGCGTCAGTCCCACGCCCTCGCCCCATCGGCGGCCAGTTCCTCGGGGGGTGGGCGCCCCCATGGATCCGCGTCGTGTTCAGGCTGGAGTGGCCCAGCCGCTCCGCCACTCGCTCCGGCAGAATACCTCGGGTGACCAGCCGGTGCGCGAAGGTGTGCCGCCGCTGGTGGTGACTCACGGACTCGGCCATATCGGCCCTGATCCGCAGCCGCTCCACCGGCAGGGCCGCTGCCTTGGAGGTCAGATGACCCTCGCCGCCCCGGTCGGGGAACAAGAAGCCGTCCCCTGGTGGGCGGCTCTCCCTAATCAAGCGCGCCAAGGCGTCCCGCCCCCTTCGGGGCAGGGGCATCCTTGTGGTCTTCATCCCCTTGCCCGCGTGGACCGTCACCCTGAGGGCGGCGTCCGCCCGAAGATCCATCAGGCAGTGGTCCCGCCAAGCCGCCACCGGGGAAGGCGTCGCCTCCGAAAGCTCGCCGACTCCCTGCCGACCGCACCAGGCGGCGAAGGCATTGATCCACCGCCGCTGGAAGTCCGCCGACCGCGCGGCCGATCCCCGGCCCCGGCACCGCTCCAGGAACGCCGCGATCTCCCGGGTCCACGGTCGCTCCCGGCTGTCCTCTGCCGCCCCCCTCTTTCCCCATGATCGCCGCCGCCAGGCCCGGGCCTTTTCCCTCCACCTGTCCGCCTTGCCGCCCGCTCACGCCTCCCTCCGGGCAAGAAAAAAGGCCGCCTGTGCCGGAGGCCGCTGGGGATCCTGGTTATACGAAGCACCATTCGGGGAGTCGTCCGCAGGGGAACGGGCCGCAGAGGACGGATGTTCCGTCCCGGGACTTCCCAACATAACCTCCCGTGTTGGACCCGGCCCGGGGGCGGCTCGCCGGCGTCTAGGTACCCAGGTGGCCCGCCGGGTGCTCCAGGAACCCGGCCCGCTCGGCTATCACCTCCCGCAGCTCGTGCAGCCCGGCTCGCAGGCCCCGGGCGGCCTCGCCTGCGGGATCGTCCAGCCCCGTCTCCAGTGCCCCCCGGCGCACCTTTTGCGCCCGCCCCAAAAGCTGCTGGTCGAACTGCCGCAATAGCTCCAGCAGCGGGTCCAGATCCCGCAGCTGGCGCCACACGGCGTCCTGGGCCGGAAAGGGCAGCCCGCGCAGGTACCCCGCCGCATCCGAGACCTCCCGGCGCAGCCCGTCCAATTCCCGCAGCCTGGCCAGGGCCGCAGGCGGTGGGTCGGGCGCCTCCCGGGAGGGAGGCGGGACCCGCTCGGCGCGAAAGCGCGCCGCCAGATCCCGCAGGGTGGCCGCCGCCTGGTCCAGTTCCCCGGCCGCCGCATTGCGCAAAAGCAGATCCTCCGAACGCAGCCGGTTCTCCAGCCGGCCCAGGTCCAACCCGCTGAAGAGACGGTCCGCCTTGCGCCCAAACATGCCTTTCAGTCCCGCGTCCCGGTAGGCTGCAGGGACACCCCGGTCCCCGCCCCGGTTAGCCCCACGTTGAAGGGCGCCCCCACCGCCATGTTGGGCGCCGAGACCAGGCCCTTCTCCGCCATCAGCATGGCCGTGTAGTAGCGCACCGCCTGCTCCTCGGAGAGCCCGAAGGCCTTCAGGGAGATGAGGGCCTTCATCCGCTCGTCCTGGGGAAAGACCAGCACCTTCACCGCGTTGACGGTGATCCCGTACACGCTCAGGAACTCCTGGAGGTGCTCCTTGACCAGCTCCGTCAAGTCGTGGATCTTCTCGTTGATCTGCTCCAGCCGCGTGACCTGCACGATCTGGTTGATGGCCTGCTCCACCACCGGGCCGGCGTAGGCGTTGACCTCCTTGCTGGTCAGAAAGTGGCCCCGGTAGGGCATGTGCTGCACCAGCTTGAGGGCGTCCTCCTTGCTGTCCACGTGGATGTAGTAGTCCACGGCGTAGGCCAGCTCCGCCATCTCCCGCGACAGGGCCACGCCGCGGGACTGCAGCACCAGCTTGGACCGGTTGATGAACAGGGCCTCATACTGCCAGGGCGACTGGCCCCCGAAGAACGCCTGCTGGAAGCTGCCGATGAGGGGGCGGTCCGGGGTCTGCACCGGGTACTGCCCCGTCTCGTACACGTCCAGCACCGCCCCGCGGCTTTTCAGCACGCAGAAGTGGTTGGACTCCACGGTGAGCAGGGATCCGTTCATGATGTCCGCCCCCGGGTAGTGGAACAGGAGGACCTCCGGCCCCATGATCTCCTCACCGTTTTGGTTCATGGTGGTGATCACGCTCTTGAACGCCATCCGTTACCAACTCCTCTCCGCCTTTTTTCGGCGGCGGCACCGCCGCCCGCTCCAGGATATGCTCCGTGGGGATGGTTTCCACATCGGCGCGCGCAATCCCTGCCAACCCAGGCAGGGAATCGGCTCACTTGCGGTAGAGCCGCGGCACCCGCGCCCCGATGCGGGTGGTGATCTCGTAGTTGATGGTGCCCGCCGCCGCGGCCACCTCCTCCGCCGACAGCTCCTGATCCCCCTGGCGCCCGATGAGCACCGCCTCCTGCCCCACCGCCGCGTCCTCCGGGGCCCAGACCATGTACTGGTCCATGCAGACCAGCCCCGCCACCGGGGCGCGCCGCCCGCCCAGCAGCACCTGCCCCCGATTGGACAGCTGCCGGGGATAACCGTCGGCGTAGCCCAGGGGCAAGGTGGCGATGACCGCCTCCCGGGGCGAGCGCCAGGTGGCACCGTAGCTGATGGGCGTGCCCGGCGGCACCCGTTTCACGAAGGACACCCGGGCCTTCCAGCTCAGGGCCGGGACCAGTCCCGGCGGACGCGCTCCGATGCCCGCCGGCGCCAGCCCGTATATCGCGATGCCGGTCCGCACCAGGTCCAGCCGCGCCGCCGGCAAGGCCCAGGCGGCCGCGCTGTTGGCGGCGTGGATCAGCGGCGGGCGCAGTCCCGCCCCCTCCAAGGCCTGCAGTACCTCCCCGAAGCGGCGCAGCTGCTCCGCGGCGAACGCCGGATCCGAGTCCGCCGTGGCCAGGTGGGTGAACACCCCCTCCAGGGCGCCGCCCGGCAGGCTCGCCAGGGTACGGGCCAATTCCAGGGCCTCCCGGGGGCCGCGCACCCCCACCCGCCCCATCCCCGTGTCCACCTTCAGGTGCGCGCGCATCCGCCGCCCGCGCGCGGCCCGGCCCAGGGCCCGCGCCATCTCCGGAGAGGCCACCGTTACCGCCAGGTCCCAACGCACCGCCGCGGCCATCTCCTCGGGAGGGACGGGAGACAGCACCAAGATGGAGGCGCCGATCCCCGCCCGGCGCAGCCGGATCCCCTCCGTCACCAGAGCCACCCCCAGCCAGGTGGCTCCTCCTGCCAGAGCGGCCCGGGCCACCCGGACCGCCCCGTGCCCGTAGGCATCCGCCTTGACCACCGCCATCACCGCCGCGGGCGCCACCCTCTCCCGCAGCAGGCGGACGTTGGCCCGCACCGCCCCCAGGTCCACCTCCACCCAGGTGCGGTCCCGGACCCTCATCCTTGCTCCACCCGCCGAAAAGCCTCGCCCAGCCAGGCCAAAAGATCCCCCGCCGCGAAGCCGCGGCGCCCCTCGCGCTCCACCCGCAGGTCCGCCGCCAAGCCGTGGAGATAGGCGGCGCACACCGCCGCGCCAACCAGGGGAATCCCCTGGGCGGCCAGGGCCGCCAGCATCCCGCCCAACACGTCCCCGGTGCCGCCGGTGGCCAGCACGGGATTGCCGGTGGGGTTCAGGTACAGCTTCCCCCCCGGGTCCGCGATGAGGGTACCGGCTCCCTTCAGCACCACCACGCAGCGAAGCTCCCGGGCCGCCGTAAACGCGGCGCCCACCCGGTCCCGCTGCACCGCCTCCGAGGTGATCCCCAGCAGCCGCCCCATCTCTCCCGGATGCGGGGTTATGGCCACCGGCCGGCGGGCCAAGAGTTCCGACTGCCCCGCCAAAACGTTCAGGGCATCGGCATCCAGCACCAGCGGCACCTGGGTCTCCTGCTCCAAGAGCCCCCGCACCAGGGCCGCCGTTCCCTCCCCGGGGGTCAGCCCCGGCCCGATCAGCACCGCCCGCACGCCTTGGTCCAGGGCGGCCACCTCGGGCAGCGCCGTTGCCGCGACGGCGCCACGCTCGTCCGCCGCCAGGCCGCGGGTGAGCACCTCCCAGGGGCCGCCGGCCGACAGGGCCTCCCAAAGGGGCAAGGGCACCGCCAAGGTGACCAGGCCGGCCCCCGCGCGCACCGCCCCCGCCGCGGCCAGCCGGGCCGCGCCCAAAAAGCCCGGTCCGCCGGCCACCACCAGGGCGCGACCCCGGGATCCTTTGTGGTCCTCCCGGCCCTGGGGCGGGAGGAGGGCCCGCACCATCTCCGGGGTGGTAAGCTCCATGGCGGGCGTTTCCTCCAGGAGTGGCCGGGGCAGCGAGATGTCGGCCACCACCAGCTCCCCGCACCGCTCGGGTCCCTCCCCCAGGAAGTGGCCCCGCTTGGCCAGCCCGAAGGTCACCGTGCGCCCGGCCCGCACCGCCGGATCCCAGGCCTCCCCCGTGTCGGCGTCCAGCCCCGAGGGGATGTCCACGGCCAGCACGGGACGTCCGGCGCTCCCGATGCTGCGGATCGCCTGGGCCACCGCCCCCCGGGGCACCCCGCGGGCTCCCGTGCCCAAAAGGGCGTCCACCACCAGGGCCGCCGCCTGCAGCTCCCCCGGGGTGGGCCCTTGGAAGCGCACCGGGATGCCCAGCCGCTCCAATATGGCCAGGTTCGCCGCCGCGTCCTCCCGGTAGCGCTCCCGGTCGGCGGTACAGAACACCGTCACCCGCCGGTCGGCGTTGGCCAGATGCCGGGCCGCCACGAAACCGTCCCCGCCGTTGTTTCCCGGGCCGGCCAGCACCGCCACCGGCCCGCCGGGAGCAAGCTGGGCCGCTGCGCGGGCCACGGCCGCCCCCGCGTGCTCCATCAGCAAGAGCCCAGGGATCCCGTACTCCGCCGCGGCGCGCCGGTCGATCTCGGCCATCTCCCGGGCGGTAACCAATCGCATCAGCCTTCCCCCCTGTGCGCCACAGCCACCGCCGCGGCGTGCTCCCGGGTGTGGGAGATGCTCACCGCCAGCCACACCCCTTCCCGCCGGGCCACGGTGGCCGCGGCACCCCGCAGGTACACCTGGGGCGGCATCCCCCGCCCGCCCCGGATCTCCACGTCCTGCCAGCTCAGCTCCCCCATGCCCAGGCCCAAAGCTTTGAACACGGCCTCCTTGGCGGCGAATCGCCCGGCCAGACGCTGCGCCATGAGCGGCCCCTCTCCCGCCGTCGAGCGCTCCCCGGCAGTGAACACCCGCGCCAGGAAGCGCTCCCCCCGCCGGCTCACCAGCAGGCGGATCCGGGCCACCTCCACCACGTCCACCCCCAGGCCCGGGATCACGCGGGCACCTCCCACGCGGCGCGCACCGGACAACCGTCCGAGGCCAGGCGCAGCGGCAGGCAATACAGCCGCCCCCAGCCAAGGGGAACCCCGGCCAGCTGCAACCCCTCCAGGATCGGCGTCCCCGCCGCCAAAAGCCGGCGGTGGGCCGGCAGCCCCGCGGCCTCGGGCGCATCGCAGGAGGCGGCATCGGTGCCAAAGAGCAGCACCCGTCGGCGGACCAGTCGATCCGCCGCCTCGGGGCTCAGGAAGGCGCCTCCCCGCACCAGCAGGCGGCAGGCCTCGGCGGGCACGCCCCGCAGCGCGTCGGCTTCCAGGCAACCGGCGGCCTCGATGAGGAAGGCCTCGCCCAACAGCCGCTCCAGGGGCAGGGCCGCCACGTCCGCGCCCTCGGCGAGCAGGTGGGCCGGCGCGTCCAGGTGGGTGCCGGTGTGGGTCCCGAGGCTCCAGCGGCCCCCCTCGGCCGTCACCGGCGGGTCCCCGGGATATACCGGCATGCCGGGGCGCAGGGGCCTGGTCAGATCGTAGCGCATGGTGTCCCCCCGTCCGGCTTCTTCGCCATCCGCCGCCTTCCCACCTGCAGCATCCTTCAGCGCACCGCCGTCGCCACCCACCGGCGGAACATCTCCTCGAAGAAGCGGTAGTTTCCCCGCCCCCGCCGTTCCAGGGCACCTAATTCAACCAGCTTCTCCAGGGCGCGTGCCGTACCTCTGGTCCTTCCTGTCGCCCGATAGGGCCGCTCCCCCGTCGCCAGGGCCCGCAGGACGACCTGCTCCGTGCTGCTCAGGCCCTCCCAGTCCCGGCGGAAGAACTCCCCCAACAGGAGCATGGTCCGTTCCGTGGCCTGCTCCAGCTGAGCGATCCCAACGGCGTCCAGGCCATATTCCCTGGCCACCAGGTAGAGTTCGTTGGCCAGGAACATGGTGTCCTGAGGATGTCCGCCGGTGCGTTCCAGGAGCAGTCCCAGCACCTGGCTCGCGGCCACCCCGGCCGAGTCGAACTTTCGATCCAGGTATTCGGCCCATGCCGCCTGGGGCACCGCCGGCAGCTCCTCCCGCCAGGCGAAGCGGTAGAAGGGTTCCGCCGGCCCCTCGAACAACCCGGTCAGAAGACCCGCCCGGGAGCCCAGGAAAACGTAGGTGACCCGGTCGTGCCGGATGAGGTGGGAGCGGATCTCGCCGTAGATCTCCCGTCCGAAACGCCGGGCCGTCTGGAACTCGTCGAAGCAGATCACCGCCCGCTTGTCGCGCCGCTTGGCGAAGCGCTGCGCAAAGTCCAGAGCCTCGCCCAAGTCGGCCACCGGGCCCCGCACCGATCGCGGAGCCAGTTCCAAAGTCAAGTCCAGCTCCGCCGCCTTGGCTTTCAGGGACACCGCCTCCGCCAGGCCGCGCAGCCATCCCCGCGCCGCGCGCAGCCCGGCCGGGATCCCCGCTTCGTTCTCCAGGACCCGGTCCACGAGATCTTCCGCCAAAACCTCCCGCGAGGAGTCCCCCAGGCAGTCCACCATGGCGGTCACGAAGCCCCGCTCCCGCAGACGGCCCAGCACCTCCGCCAGCACCGAGGACTTGCCGGTGCGCCGCGGCCCGGCCAGCACCACGCTCTGCCCGCTCTCCAGCCGCAAGACCAGCCGCTCCACGATGGGCTCCCGCCTCACCAGGTCCGCCGCAGGCACCAGCTTTCCCAGGGGAAACAGCACGTGGTGTCAACAGTTGCCATGCCTCAGGCGGGCAAGGCCTGAAAGCGGACCAACCGTCGTTCGTGCCGCCCCTGCGCGGGGACCGTTTCCGGGCCGATCCTCCGGTGCGCCAGTTCGGATCGGCAACCCGCAGGGAGTCGCGTTGCGCCTCTGGGGGCATGCCCCCGCACCGTTCACACAACGCCAACACCAGCCCCACCACATTGCGTGAGGACCTTGCGGCCCTCGGGCTTTGGGCTTCCGCCGGAAGTGCTCCGGCTGGGCCGATCGGTTCCGGGACCACCGAAACCCATCAGGCC
>JAJZIM010000039.1 GCA_021810565.1 Bacillota bacterium | reverse complement strand
GCTCACGCCGTCCACCCCTGCGGCTCCCCGCTTGTTCAGGGTCTGCCACGTCTCCAACAGGAACCTCTCCGACAGGTGATGGGCTAAGGCGGTGAACACCAAGTTCGGGTCCGCCGCGGCCCGGCTGGCGATGCGATCCAATTCAGTTTCCACCCGGTTATCCTCCTCTGTGTGACGCGGATGTTTACCATCGGATCGCTGGGACCGCCCCCATGCTTCCCCATGTACGCGGCTTTCCCGCGCTCGGAGTACTATCAGGGGGTCTGACTCCTCCCGGCACTTTTGCCGCCCTTCGGCTTCGCCTATCGGGTAGGGCATACGCGCTCGCGCACGACGCCGGGAGGCCTCCCGGGTTCCGTTACCACTTCATTTTCCGACCATGCCGCGGTCTATGACCCCGCCGAGGTCTCCAACGCTCTCGCCCGTATCGAGCGTCTACTGATGCCTTCCGGTTATGGGAACACCGTCGGCCCTCGGTTGAAATGCGTTTCGAGGCTCAATCCCATTCATCCCGCAGGATTTCGGCCTGGTCGTCGCACTCGTCCACGCTTAGGCCGCATCCTCGCGAATGCCGCCCCAGGACTCGTTTCCCCGTGGGTGGCTAGCCCTTGCGGGGGCGGGAATCCCACCCGCTCGAAATGGTCGGCTTTTCCCGGCGCACTCCCACCGGCACTCGCGTTTTAGACGACGAGTTGGCTACCGTCAACCTCCGGCGGGATGCCTTCCACGGCGACTGGAATTATTCGGTTCTACCCCACAAGCAAAAGTCAGGTTAATGTTTTCCGGCTCCTAAGCGTTCGCGGCGACCACATTGATGGTAAAGGGATCGGTGGCGGCTCCCCAGTAGAGGATCTCCAGCACGTCCCCAGGCTTGGGGGCGCCTGGACCGAAGGTCAGGACTATGCGCGTGTTGGACCATTGTTGGAAGGAAAGGCCGTAACAGTTGGCTCCCGAGCCGTCATAGCCGTAGTTGGCATTGTTGGTCAAGTCGCGAATCTCCAGACGGTTCTGATTCATGCCGCCGCACGAGGCGCTTTGCAAGGAGGGTTCCGAACCGAAGGCTTGGCCGGTGAGGGTCAGGGTTTGACCCACGAGCCGGGCACCGGACAAAAACCGGCTGCGGGCCGAGGACCCATACACCGACGTGTACACCGCGGTGGCCTGCTCGGCCAGGTTTCCCGTCGGTGGCGATGCCACCGCGAAGGTCTCCTTCCGGGTCACCATGCGACCGGCGGTGACGATGCGCAAGCTGGCGCTGGCCGCGGGTTGAAGGGCCGGACCCGAATATCCGTCCGGAAGGCGGATGGTGACGGCCCGCGGGCTCCAGGACTGGATCGCCACCTTGTACACGTTGAAGGGGGCACCGTACTGGACCTGTCCCTGGGTGAGCAGCACGTAGCCGGGCCGGGTTCCGAAACCTTCACCCGTCAGGGTGAAATCCTCGCCCGGGTAGGCGGTAGCTGGCGGGTCGGTGATGTTCGGGGCCTTCGGATGATACGCCGCCACGGATGCGACTTTCGCATAGGGTGCCGGGGTGAAGCCGGCGATACCGCGGATCGGCCTGGAGAAGGAACGCACCAGGAAGGAGGCCGCCGGCACCGTCACGCTTTGGCCGTTAACCGTTAGCTGCCGACTGACGTCGGTTTGGTTCACGAAGCAGGCCTGCAAGCCGTGCGGGCCTGCAAGCTGGCCGATGAACATGCCGTCACCGATCCAGGTGCTCAAGGTGGCTCCCGAGCCGATGGCCTGCATCAAACGTCCGATCGCCTTGCCTGAAGGATACAGCTGGTCGATGGGGATTTCGGGGGCCTGGCCGTCTCCCACCAAGGCGAATAGATCGTAGCTCGAGGCGCTGGCGGGGGCGAGGGGGTAGTTCGGCCCGCTTACGTGGGCCTGACCGTCGAAGCTCCAGACAACCACCCGTTGCGCGCCGAAGGCCCGCCAAGCCAGCAGCGATTCCACCCAGGCCGCCCCGTACACCGGCTGCATTGATTGCGGGGTGGGGGGGCCGTAGGGGTTGAACTCCGTGACCCACAGGCCGATGTGCCCGACCAGGGCGGGAGGAACGTTGTGCTCGATCTGGTGCTTTATGTAGGCGGTTTCGTTGGCGATGATCTGCGGTATCTGCCGCAAGAGGGCCGCGTTGCTGAGCGGCTGACTGATCGGGTACAGGTGGAAGCTCACGAAATTGATATCGGGAGCGGTGAGGCGCAACACGGTCTGGTTCCACGCCAGAGCATAGGGGGAGTGATCCGGATCAAAGACGACTCCCACCCGCATCCGGGGATCGACCTGGTGGATGGCCCTGGCGATGGCGTCCGAGCGCTGCCCGTAGTAGGCGGCGGTCTTCTGCGGGTTCTCGTTGGCTGCGAAATCCCAATTACCGTATTCCTCGCTGCCGATGACCATGGCGGTGATGGGGAGTTGGTGGCTCACGATGTAGCGGGTCAGGGCCCGGGCGTCGGCAGGGGTACCGCCACCGGTGAAGGTGGGATTGGCGTCGTAGCTGAAGATGAGGAGGCCTTGGTTGCCGGAGGACGACAGGATGCGCCCCCAGTGCTTCAGGGTGACCGGATCTGTCCCTCCGGAGGGTTTGGACCGGTTCTCTAGCCAGCTCCAGGGACCGAGGTTGGGGAACTGCTGCAGCCCGGTGCCAAGCTTGCGCAAGGCGGTGAGGGCTCCCTTGCCCGCCAGTTGCTGGTCGGGGAACACATTGAGGCCGAAATCGGCCCGAGCAACCGCGGTCACGGAAAAGGGAGGGGTAGTGGCGCCGGCGGCGACGGCCGGCGACGCCGGAAACAGCCAAGCCAAGGTCAATAGGAGGGCCGTCAGGGTGCGAAGCCGCACGGTACGCCTTGGCCCATTAAACAATTTGGTCTCCTCCCCTCCAGCAGGTTCCCCGCCTCCGCTGCGGAAACGGGTTCCCCTAAACGCCAAACCGGTCGCCTCCTGGAGCATCCGCCCAGGCGACGACCGGCAGAAAAAACGCTCCTCGGCGAGTTCGCCAAGGAGCGTGGGGAGAAGGGTTTCTCCCCGCCGGCAGCCCGGCGGTCATGGCCCGAAGGCTTTAGACCCGTGGCTTTGCGTCCGCCGCTTTCACGGCGTTTGCCCTTAGCGGTGCTTCCACTTGTCTTATCGGCAATTGGTCCCGATAAGTTTAGGAGCGCCTTCAACGCCGCCTTATCCGGCAGCCTGGTGCGGGAAAGGCCCGGGGCGGCTTCCGGGATATCCGGCCCGCCCCGGCGATATACCTGATAGTCGGAGGGAAAAGCCATGAGCGCGGCGCAAAGCCCGGACCACCTGACGGCCCGGATTCGGGCCCTGGAGGAGAAGGTGCTGGGGCTGCGGGCCAGCCGGCGCCTCCTGATGAGCCTGCTGGCCGAGCGCGAGGGGGAACGCTGGGCGACCGTGGCACGTCTGGAGGCGGAAAACCACCGCCTGCGCCGCTCCCAGGCCCGTTGGGCCCGCCGTTTGCTGGAGCGCGACCGGCGCATCGCGCGGCTGGAGGAGGAACTGCGCCGCCGGGACGGCGCCGGCGGATCCGCCACCGAAACTTGATGCTCTGGGAGCCGGCGCGGCAGGAAAACGGCCCGGGGCGTAGAAGAGCTGATAAAAAGCAACGCCCCGGGCTGCGGGCAGCCCCGGAGGCGGGAAGGGGAGTCACGTGGCGGAAGAAGGCGCAGGGGTGGGGGTGCAATGGGCCTGCGAGTCTTTAGGGATACCCCCCGCCCTTTTCCGCAAGCTTTGGGACGAATTCAGCGACGAGTTGGGGGAGCCCGGTCCCGACGGGCAGTTGAGCCATTCTTCCTTCGAGCAGTTGGCCCGCATCTGGCGGTTGCGTGGCGACGGGCACGGCCCCGAGGCCATCCGCTCCGCCCTCCGGGGGGAGGAGGGCACTCCGGTCGAGGGCGACAGCCTGCTGTCCCGAATGGAGAGCCTGCACCGGGCGCTGGACCACAGCGAGCGGCGGCGCATGGAGGACCGGGACCGTTTGATGATGGCCATGATCCGCACCCAGCAGGAGATCCGGGATCTGCGCCAGGAGTTGACCATCGGCCGACGGCGTGACCGGCGCAAGGGTTTTTTGCGCCGCCTGTGGGGAGGAGGCGGCCGGTGAGACGGCTGGCAGGGGTGCTGGCCGCCCTGCTGGTGCTTATGGCAACGGGTACGGCCTGGGCCGGGACGGTGACGGCACCTCCGCCGCCATCCGTGGCGGCCCAGTCCGTGGTGCTGATGGACGCCTCCGACGGGCAGGTGCTGTACGCGAAGCACCCCCACCGGCAGTTGTACCCGGCCAGCATCACCAAGATCATGACGGCCCTGTTGGCCCTGCGCCACGGCCATCTGGACCAGGTGGTCACCGTCAGCGCCAAGGCCGCGGCGGTGCGCGGCAGCTCCTGCTATCTCCAGGCGGGCCAGCAGCTGACCATGCGGGATCTGCTCTACGGGCTGCTCTTGGTCTCGGGCAACGATTGCGCCGCGGCCATCGCCCAGGCGGTGGGGGGCAGCACCGCCAATTTCGTGGGCATGATGAATCGGGAGGCGGCCAAGCTGGGGGCGCGGGGCACCCATTTCGCCAATCCCGACGGGCTGCCCAATCCGCAGCACTACACCACCGCCTACGACATGGCTTTGTTCACCCGCCGGGCCCTGGCCGATCCGGAGTTCGTGCGCGTGGACACCACCCGCTCCTTCAACTTCCCCCAGAAGAGCGGTCCGCCGCTCACCTTCGTCAACCAAAACCGCCTTTTGTGGAACTATCCCGGCGACCTCGGGGTGAAGATCGGCTACACCAACCAGGCCGAGGAGACCATCGTGGGCGCCGCGCGCCGGCAGGGCATGACCCTGATCGCGGTGGCGCTGCACACCACCCCCGCCGGGATCTGGAGCGACCCCGAGCACCTGCTGTCCTGGGGCTTCGCCCATTTCACCCCGGCGGTGGCGGTGACCCGGGGCAGCCGGGTGACCACCTCCCCGGTGCGCTTCGGGCGGGAAAAGGAGGTCGGCGTGCTGGCTGGCGCCTCCTTCCGCTACGCCGCGCCGCAGGGGGGCCCGCAGGTCCTCACGCGCCGGGTGCGGCTGGAGCCGCTGCGGGCTCCCGTCCGGTCGGGGCAGGTGGTGGGTCGGGAGGAGTTTCTCCTGAATGGTCAGCCCTTGGGCGAGGTGCCCCTGGTGGCGGGGTCGGCGGTGGCCGTGCTGCCGGCGCCCCCCCCGCTCTTGTGGGGCTTGTTGGCGCTGGCCGTGGGGCTTTGGACCTGGCGCAGCGCCCAGTTGAACGTGCGCCGTCGGCGCCGCTACCGTTGGGGCCGCTCCGCTTTGGGTCAGCGCTGGTACGGGGACGACTGAGGAAGGCCGCGCGGGCGACGCCCTCGGATCGGCCGCGGCGGGGGCTTGGGGCATGCCGGCGACCCAGGCCGCGGACGCCGGCGTAGGGCGTCCCCGACCGGTCCGGGTACGGCGCTTTTTTCTCAGGCGGCTTCGTGGTATGATTCGAATCGACGAAACCGGGAGGGAACGGAGTCCCAAACCGTCGCCGATCCTCGGCAGGGCCCGTCGTCTCCCGTCGCGGTACGCGGAGGGGGGGTGCCGGCATGCGCTACGCGATCCTGACCTACGGCTGCCAAATGAACGAACACGACTCGGAGGTACTGGGGGGCTTGTGCGAGGCCCAGGGCTACCGGAGCGCCCCCGTGGACGAGGCGGACCTGATCCTGCTGAACACCTGCGCCGTGCGGGACAGTGCGGAGGAGCGGGTGCGGGGCAAATTGGGGGAACTCAAGAGGCTCAAGGCGTTGAATCCCCGGCTGATCATCGGGGTGGCCGGCTGCATGGCCCAGCGGGAGGGAGCGGAGCTGCTGCGCCGCCACCCCCAGGTGGACCTGGTGGTGGGGCCGGGGGATCTGGCCCGCCTCCCCGAGCTGCTGCGCCGCGTGCGCTCGGGACAGTCGGCGGCCGCCCTGGGCGGTCTGGGGACGGCGGTGGCTTCGGACCTGCCCCGACGGCGGGGGCGGGGCGCCAAGGCCTGGGTGAGCATCAGTACCGGATGCGACAACGCCTGCAGCTATTGCATCGTGCCGGCAGTGCGCGGCCCCCTGGTGAGCCGCGCCGCCGCCGCGGTGCTGGAGGAGGTGCGGGGGCTGGCGGCCACTGGTTGCCGGGAGGTGGTGCTCCTGGGCCAGAACGTGGATTCCTTCGGCCGCGACCGGGGGGAGGAGGGAGCCTTCGCCCGGCTCCTGGAGCGGGTGGCCGCGGTGGAGGGAGTGCGACGGGTGCGTTTCACCACCTCGCATCCCCGGGACCTGGACCTGCCCACCTTGCGCGCCATGGCGGCTCACCCCAACATCTGCCGGCACCTGCACCTGCCGGCCCAATCCGGCAGCGACGCGATCCTGGCCCGCATGGGCCGCGGCTACACCCGCGACCGGTATCTCGACCTGCTGGCCCGGGCGCGCCGCTTGCTGGGGGACCTGGCCGTCACCACCGACCTGATCGTGGGATTTCCCGGGGAGACGGAGGAGGAGTTCGGGGCCACCTTGGAGTTGGTGGACCGGGCTCGCTTCACGGGGGCCTTCACCTTCATGTTCTCCCCCCGCCCCGGCACGGCGGCGGCGGGCCTGCCCGACCAGGTGCCCCTGGACACCAAGAAGCGGCGGCTGCGCCGGCTGATGGAGCGGGTCAACTTCTGGTCGGGGCAGGCTAATCTCGCCCTGGTGGGCCGGGTGGAGGAGGTGCTGGCCGAGGGGCCAAGTCCTCGGCATCCGGGCATGCTCGCCGGACGCACCGGCGGGAACCGGTTGGTGCGCTTTCCGGCCGAGGGCGGCGGGGCGGGGCGGATGGCCCGGGTGGAGATCATCGCTGCCCGCACCTGGACCCTGGAGGGACGGGTGGTGGGCTGGGAGTAGCGGGTCGGCGCCGGGGCGTTCGAAGGTGACCCCCCCGGCGAGGGAGCCGTGCGGGGGCGATCCGGGAGGGAGGTGGCGGTGGTTTCGGGGCGCAGCACGGATGTCTCGGCGGGCGGGGCCACCCCCATGCTCTCCCAGTACCTGGCGGTGAAGGAGCGCCACCCGGACGCGCTGCTCTTTTTTCGCCTGGGCGACTTCTATGAGCTGTTCTTCGAGGATGCCCGCATCGCCGCCCGAGAGCTGGAGATCACCCTGACCTCCCGGGACGGCAAGGTGCCCATGTGCGGGGTGCCCTGGCATGCGGCGGAGGGATATCTGGCCAGGCTGGTGTCCCGTGGTCACAAGGTGGCCGTGTGCGAGCAACTGGAGGATCCCGCCCAGGCGCGCGGCATCGTGCGCCGCGAGGTGGTGCGGGTGGTGACCCCGGGCACCCTGACCGCGGAGGGAGCCCTGGAGGCCGGCAGCAACAACTTCCTGCTGGCCCTGGCGGGACGGGAGGACGCCGTGGGCCTGGCGGCGGCGGATCTTTCCACGGGGGAGCTTATGTTGGGCCAGTTCGAGGGGGAGGGGGCCCTGGGGAGGGCCTTGGACGAGGTGGGGCGGCTTGCTCCCGCCGAGTGCCTGCTGGAGCCGGCCCTGGCGGCGGCCTGCGGCCTGGAGGAGCGGGTGCGGGAGCGGGTGGAAACCGTCTTCAGCGCCGTGGCGCCGGAGCGCTTTCTGCCCGAGTTGGCGGCCAGGCAGCTCCGGGAGCACCTGGGCGTGGCCACCCTGGCGGGATACGGCTGCGAGGACAAGCCTCTGGCCGTGGCGGCGGCCGGCGCCGTCCTGGCCTATCTGCAGGAAACCCAGCAGGGGTCCGTGGAGCACCTGCGCTCGGTATCCGTTCTGGACCAGGAGGATGCGCTGGCGATGGACGAGACCGCCCGGCGGCATCTGGAGCTGATCCGCCGCCCGGACGGGGAGCGGCGGGGCAGCCTGCTTTGGGTCCTGGACCGCACCACAACGGCCTGCGGCGCCAGAACCCTGCGCCGTTTCCTGGAGCGGCCGCTGCGCCGCTCGGCGGATGTGCGCCGGCGCGCCGACGCGGTGGAGGAGCTCGTGCGCAAGGATCTTTGGCGCGAGGACCTGCGGGCCACCCTGCGCCAGGTGCGGGACCTGGAGCGTCTGGGCGGCCGGGTCTCCCTGGGCACCGCCGGCCCCCGCGACCTGGGACAGCTGGCCGCGTCCGTGGAGGTGCTGCCGCGGCTGCGGGAGCTGGCTACGGCCGCCGAAAGCGCCGTCTTGCGGGAGCTGGCCGTGCGCCTGGATCCCCTGGAGGACTTGGGCCGACGGTTGCGATCCGCCCTGGCGGAGGAGTTGCCGCTGCGTCCGGGCGACGGGGGGATCATTCGGGACGGCTTCTCCACCGAGGTGGACGAGTTGCGCCGCGCGGCCCGCCAGGGGAAGGACTGGGTGGCGCGTCTGGAGGGCGCCGAGCGGGAGGCCACGGGGATCCGCAGCCTGAAGGTGGGATACAACAAGGTCTTCGGCTACTACCTGGAGGTCTCCCACGCCAACCGGCACCTGGTGCCGGAGCGCTACCAGCGCCGACAGACCCTGGCCGGGGCCGAGCGGTACGTGACGGGGGAGCTGAAGGAGCAGGAGGAGCGGATCCTGGGCGCCGAGGAGCGCCTCCTGGCCCTGGAGGAACGCCTCTTCCGGGAGCTGGCGGCGGCGGTGGCCCAAAAGATCGCCACCCTGCTGGCCACCGCCCGGGCGGTGGGGGAGTTGGACGCCCTGGCCTCCCTGGCCGAGGCGGCCGCCGAGCGCGGCTATGTCCGGGCCGAGGTGGTGGATGGCCCCGGGATCGAGATCCGGGAGGGGCGCCATCCGGTGCTGGAGGTTACCATGGGGGCGGAGCGTTTCGTGCCCAACGATTGCCGCCTGGACGAGGGACGCTCAGTGCTCCTCATCACCGGGCCGAACATGGGCGGCAAGAGCACCTACATGCGCCAGGTGGCCCTGATCGTGCTCCTGGCCCAGGTGGCCGGCTTCGTGCCGGCCCGCGCCGCGCGCATCGGGGTCGCCGACCGCATCTTCACGCGGGTGGGAGCCTCCGACGACCTGGCGGGCGGCATGTCCACCTTCATGACCGAGATGGCCGAGGTGGCCCGCATCCTGCACCAGGCCACTCCGCGCAGTCTGGTCATCCTGGACGAGATCGGCCGCGGCACCAGCACTTACGACGGCCTGGCCATCGCCTGGGCGGTGTTGGAGCATCTGCACGAGCATCCCGCGCGGCGCGCCCGCACCCTTTTCGCCACCCACTATCACGAGCTGACCGCCCTGGCCGACTCCCTGCCGCGGGCGGCCAACCTGTCGGTGGCCGTGCGGGAGCAGGGAGCCGAGGTGCGCTTTCTGCACCGGGTGGTGGAGGGCGCGGCCGACCGCAGCTACGGCATCCAGGTCGCTCGCCTGGCCGGAGTGCCGCCGGAGGTGCTCCGGCGGGCGGAGCAGTTGTTGGCCGAGTTGGAGAGCTCCCAGGGTGTTGCGGTGGGGAGGGAGGCGTCCGCGCCCGCCTACCACCAGTTGTCGCTGTTCCGGCCGGGGCCGGACCCCGTGATCCAGGAGATCCTGGCCCTGGATCCCTTCCGGATGACCCCCCTGGAGGCCTTGAACAAGCTGTACGAGTTGCGGGAGCGCATCCGCCGGGAGGGGGTGTAGGGATGGGGAGCATCCGGCAATTGCCGCGCGACCTGGTCGAGCGCATCGCGGCGGGAGAGGTGGTGGAGCGCCCGGCGGCGGTGCTCAAGGAGTTGGTGGAGAATGCCTTGGACGCCGGGGCCACTCGGGTGCAGACCCAGGTGCGCGGGGCGGGCCTGGAGCTGTTGCAGGTCTTCGACGACGGCTGCGGCATGGACCGGGAGGACGCCCGGCTGTCGGTGCTGCGGCACGCCACCAGCAAGCTGCGCGACGCGGCGGACCTGGAGCGCGTGCTCACCCTGGGGTTTCGGGGCGAGGCCCTGGCCAGCATCGCCGCGGTGAGCCGTCTGGAGTTGGTGACCCGCCGGTCCGGGGCGCCCACCGGCTGGCGGATGGTGGTGGAGGGCGGCGAGGGGCCGGAGCCGGAGGAGGTGGGCTGCCCCGAGGGCACCAGCGTGACGGTGCGGGACCTGTTCTTCAACACCCCGGCGCGGCGCAAATTCCTGAAAAGCCCCGGGGCGGAGCAGGCCCAGTTGACGGAGGTGTTGGGCCGACTGGCCCTGTCCCATCCCGAGGTCGCCTTCTCCCTGCGGCGGGAGGGGACGGTGCTGTTGCGCACCCCCGGCAGCGGCGATCCGCTGCCGGTGCTGCGGGAGCTGGTTGGTGCGCAGACGGCGGATGCCCTGCTGCCGGTGGAAAAGGAGGCGGGCGACCTGCGGGTGCACGGCTTCGCCGGCCTGGCGACGGTGCATCGGGGCGCCCGCACCGGCGAGTACCTGTTCCTCAACGGACGGGTGTTCCAAGATGTGGCCCTGCGCTACCACCTGGAGGCGGCCTACCGGGGCCTGCTGGCGGACCGGCGTTTTCCGGTGCTGGCGGTTTTTCTGGAGTTGCCCCCCGAGGAGGTGGACGTGAACGTCCACCCCGCCAAGGCCGAGGTGCGCTTCCGGGACGTGCGCCGGGTGGGGGCCTTCCTGGAGCAGGCCGTCAGGGAGGCCTTGGGGCGCAGTTCCATGGCCCCCGGCTGGTCCGCGCCGGCGCCGACGGCGGGCGCACCAGCCCGGCAAGATCCCCTGCGCGGGGCCGAGGAGGCCGCGGCCTACCAGGGAGAGCTGCCCCTGCCGCGCCCGGCCGTCCAGCCCTCGCCCCGCCACGATTTCGCCCGCTGGCGCCTCATCGGGCAGTTCCACCGCACCTACCTGTTGGCGGAGGACGATGACGATCTGTTCCTGGTGGATCAGCACGCGGCCCACGAGCGGATCTGGTACGAGCGGCTGAGCGTGGCGCGGGCGGAGGTGGCGGTCCAGGAACTCCTGGTGCCCCTCTCGCTGCCGGTCACCCCGCGGGAGCGGCTGGGCTTCGAGGCCAACCGGGAGCTCTTGGAGGCCGAGGGCTTCCGGGTCGAGCCCTTCGGGACGGACACCCTGCTCCTACGGGCGGTGCCCGGAGAGCTGGAGGAGACGGGGGAGGAGGGCGTCTTCCGGGATCTCCTCGAGCACCTGGCCGCGGCCGAGGCGGGGGAGGGCCCCTCCGAGCGGCGTGACCGGCTGGCCAGGCGCCTGGCGGCCTGCAAGGCGGCGGTGAAGGCCAACCGGGAGCTTTCCGCTGCGGAGGCGCGGGCGCTTTTCACCGAGCTTTCCCGGACCATGCAGCCGTACACCTGTCCCCACGGCCGCCCCACGGTCATCAGCCTGTCGGCTCAGGAGATCGCCCGCCGTTTCGGACGTTAGGAGGGTGGCTCTGGTGGAAGCTCCACGGACGGCCCTGGTCATCCTCGGCCCCACCGCCACGGGGAAGACCGAGACCGCCATCGCCGTGGCGCGGGAACTGCGGGGCGAGGTGGTGTCCGCCGACTCGCGGCTGGTCTACCGGGGCATGGACATCGGGACGGCCAAGCCCACCCCGGCCCAGCGTCGGGAGGTGCCCCACCACCTGATCGACCTGCGCGATCCCGACCAAACCTACGATGTGGCCGCCTTCCAGCGCGACGCCCTAGCCGCCCTGGCCGACATCGCCGCCCGCGGGCGCCTGCCGGTGGTGGCCGGCGGCACCGGACTCTACCTGCGCGCCCTCATCCGGGGCTATCGATTCCCCCCCGGGGGGGCCAAGACCGAGCTGCGCCGGGAACTGGCGACCTGGCCGACGGAGCGGCTCCACCAGCGGCTGGCGACGGTGGATCCGGCGGCCGCCCGGCGCATCGACCTGCGGGATCGGGTGCGTCTGGTGCGCGCCCTGGAGACCGTCGGCACCCCCAGGCTTTCGCCCGAGCCCGCCCCGGAGTGGGAGTTCCGGGTTTTCGGTCTGGTGCTGCCCCGCGCCGAGCTGTACCGGCGCATCGAGGCGCGGGTGGACGCCATGCTGGCGGCGGGGCTGGAGCGGGAGGTGGGCGCCTTGCTGGCGCGCTACGACCGGCGTCTGCCCGCCCTTGAGACCCTGGGCTACCGGGAACTTGCCGAGTGGCTGGCGGGAGAGGTGGATCGGGAGGAGGCGGTGCGCCGGATCAAAATGCGCACGCGGCGTTTCGCCAAGCGGCAGCTGACCTGGTTTCGCCGCGAGGAGTCCGTCACCTGGGTCGCGGCGGGACCCGAGGCGGCGGCGGAAATCATCCGCCTCGCGGCAGGGAAGCGGCCGGGTTCGGAGAATATATAGGGCGGAGGAGAAAAATAGAACGGAGGTTGTTTTCGTGAACAACAAGCCCCCCAACCTGCAGGACGCCTTCCTGAATCAGATGCGCCGCGAGAACATGCCCCTCACCATGTACCTGGTGAACGGAGTCCAGGTGAAGGGCGCGGTGCGCGGCTTCGACAGCTTCACGGTGGTGCTGGAGGGAGAGGGCCGGCAGATGATGGTGTACAAGCACGCCATCTCCACCATCATCCCCCTGCGGCCCATCAACCTGCAGCAGGCGACGGCGGCCGAGGGCGCCGAGCAGTAGCCCCTTCGGCGGCAAGCCCGGCCTAGCCGGGCTTTTTCCTTGCCTCGAGGCGGCGGAATTCCGTATGAGGATTAAACTTTCCGGCCCCGCCGACCGATATAGGGGACGAGGAGGCGGGCGGCAAGCCCGTGACTCCCCGGCCTGCAGGTTCCGACATCGCTTCCTCCCCTGGACTCCCCGGCGGTTGCCCCGGGGAGCTTTTTTGCCAAAAAGATGGCCCGGGCAAGCCCGGGCCAAGCAAGGGGGAGTCGATCAACGGTAAATCCGGCATCCTCGATAGGCATCACCCCCTGAATAGGCCGCTCCTAGGGAGCGGCGTGCGGACCGGTCCCCAAAAGGGCCGACCCGTACCGTACCAACTCAGGTCGTGCCGCGTCGCTGGGCGGCCTCGTGGATCCACCAGCGCTCGTTGGCAAAGGCCGCGATCTGACGCGTCCATTCCAATTTGCACAGCTCCAGGCGCAGCATGGCCTCCGGGAAGGCATCCCCCAAGTGAGACAACTTGAGACCGCGCCGGGCGTCCAGGATGTCGTAGCCCCGCCGGCCGCGGCAACGGCAGCGGCGGACCAAGAGAGGCAAGTCCTCCAGGGCGGCGTTGAGCATGGATAAAGGGGTGGACGCCAGGTACAGCCGCTCCCCTCGGGCCAGCAGGGGAAGGTCTTCCAATTGGGCGCTCATCCGGCCTGCACCTCCCGCAACTCAGTGTGGATGGGATTCGTCACGGACGGGGAAGATCCTGCAAAGGTAATCAAAATGTTCGCAAGAATCATTCGACAAATTTCGACAGGTTTCGCACCCAGGGGAGAATACTCATGGCGAGGAGGGTTTCCGCTTCCGGCGTGGAATACTATGGCCTCGATGGAAGCACAATCGACGCGGGTGTTTCTCCCCCCGGGGATCTCCCCCCGCGTGGCGGCGGCGGCCGAGCAGGCGGCCGCCCAGGTCGCCCCCCAATGGGAGGCGGCGGCGCGCCGGGGCGAGGAGCTGCAGTGGCGGGTGCTGGCCTGTCTGCAGGAGCAGCGCCTCGGGGAGGCGGATCTGGGAGCCGGCGTGGGCTACGGCTACGGCGATTCCGGCCGCGCCAAGCTGGACCGGGCGGTGGCGCAGCTGTTCGGCGCGGAGGCGGCGCTGGTGCGCCAGAGCGTGGCCTCGGGCACCCATGCGGTGTCCTTGGCCCTCTTCGCGGCGTTGCGGCCCGGGGACGAGCTGCTGGTGGCCACCGGGGAACCCTACCCCAGTCTGGCCGGAGTCCTGGGATTGGGAGGTGCGGCCCCCGGTTCCCTGGCCGAGTGGGGGGTCTCCTGCCGGGTGGCCGCCGGACCCGAGCGGGCCGTGGCCGAAGTGGGGCCGCGCACCAAGGCGGTGCTGCTCCAGCGCTCGCGGGGCTACGCCTGGCGTCCCTCCCTGGGGGTGAGCGCCATCGGGGAGTTGATCGGCCGGCTGCGCGCGGCCCGGCCCGGGCTGACGGCGGTGGTGGACAACTGCTACGGAGAGCTGGTGGAGGACCTGGAGCCCACCGCCGTGGGAGCGGACCTGATCGCCGGCTCCCTGATCAAGAACCCCGGCGGCGGCCTGGCCCCCGGCGGCGGCTACGTGGCGGGGCGCGCTGAACTGGTGGAGCGGGCCGCCGCCCGGCTGACGGCTCCGGGGCTGGGAGCCCAGGTGGGGCCGGCCCTGCACCCGCACCGGGTTTTCTTCCAGGGGCTGTTTCTGGCTCCCCAGGCGGTGGCCGCCGCGGTGCAGGGAGCCGTGTTCGCGGCCCGCTTCTTCGAGCTTTTGGGTTTCGAGACCGCGCCGGGATGGGAGGAGCGGCGCACCGACATCGTGCAGGCGGTGCGGCTGGGCTCCGCCGAGGCGGTCCTGGCCTTTTGCCGCGGCGTGCAGATGAGTGCCCCCGTGGACGCCCACGCCGTGCCGGAGCCGGGGGACCTGCCCGGCTACTCCCAGCCGGTGGTGATGGCCGGGGGCACCTTCGTCCAGGGGGCCTCTTTGGAACTGTCCGCCGACGCGCCCTTGGCACCGCCCTACGTCGTCTATCTGCAGGGCGGTCTGACCCGCTCCCACGCGGTGTGGGGAGCGGTGGGCGCGGCCCGGGAGTTGGAGCGGCGGGGATTCTTGCCATGAGGGAAGGAGCGGAGGGCGAATGCAGGAGGCGGCGCTGAAGGAGGAGATCCTGCGCCGGGCGCGGGACCTGAAGGTGAGCTTCATCCGGCTGCAGTTCACGGATATCCTGGGGATCTTCAAGAACGTGGCCATCCCCTACAGCCAGCTGGAGAAGGCCCTGGACGGACAACTGAGCTTCGACGGGTCGGCCATCGAGGGCTTCGTGCGGGTGGAGGAGTCGGACATGTTCCTGAAGCCCGATCCCCAGACCTTCACCCTGCTGCCGTGGAAGCCCCAGGAGGCCCCGACGGCCAGGCTGATCTGCGACATCTACAACGTGGACGGCACTCCCTTCGCGGGTTGCCCGCGATGCAACCTGCGGCGGGTGCTGGCCCAGGCCGCCGAGTTGGGTCTGACCTACATGGTGGGCGCGGAGCCGGAGTTCTTCCTCTTCCACCGCACGCCGGAGGGGCAGGCCACCACCCAGACCCATGATCAGGCCAGCTACTTCGACCTGTCCCCGGTGGACTTCGGGGAGAACGTGCGCCGGGACGCGGTGCTGACCCTGCGGGAGATGGGCTTCTCCATCGAGTCCTCCCACCACGAGGTGGCCCCGGGGCAGCACGAGATCGACCTGCGCTACGCCGACGCCCTGACCATGGCCGACCAGATCGTGACCCTGCGCTTCGCGGTGCGCACCGTGGCCTACCTGAACAACCTGCACGCCACCTTCATGCCCAAGCCGGTCTTCGGGGTCAACGGGTCGGGGATGCACCTGCACCAATCGCTTTTCCGGGACCGGGAGAACGCCTTCTACGCCCCGGGGGCCGAGGACGGACTTTCGATCCTGGCCCGGCAGTTCATCGCCGGGCTGATCCTGCACGCCCGCGGCTACACCGCGGTGACCAACCCCCTGGTCAACTCCTACAAGCGGCTGGTGCCGGGCTACGAGGCCCCGGTGTACATCGCCTGGTCCGACCAGCAAAACCGCAGCCCGCTGCTGCGGGTGCCGGCCCGTCGGGGCGAGGGCACCCGGGTGGAGCTGCGCAGTCCCGATCCCTCCTGCAATCCCTACCTGGCCCTGGCGGCCATGCTGCAGGCGGGTCTGGACGGGGTGCGCCGGGAACTGGCGCCGCCGCCCCCGGTCAACCGCAACATCTTCCGCATGACGGCCAAGGAGCGCGCCGAGGCGGGGATCCGCAATCTGCCCGCCAGCCTGGAGGAGGCTCTGAATGCCCTCTTTGAGGACTCCCTGGTGCAGGAGGCCCTGGGGGAGCACATTTTCCGCAATTTCCTGGAGGCCAAGAAGATCGAGTGGGACGTATACCGCAGCCAGGTGCACCCTTGGGAGGTGGAGCAGTACCTGACCACCTTCTGAGTCAGCCCAGGCGGCGGATGAGGCCCACGACCTTGCCCACCACCTGGACCTCCCGGCGCGAGATGGGGGGGCGGGCGGGGTCGGCGGCCACCAGGAGGCTGCGGTTGCGCTCGCGGTGCACCCGACGCACGCGCAGCGAGCCCAGGAGCAGGAAGACCGCCAGGTCGCCGTCGCCGACGCGGCTCTGACGCTGCAGGATGAGCTGGTCGCCGGCGTGGATGCCCTCGGAGTGCAGGTCGTCGTCGGGCATCTCCAGGAGATATAGCTGGCCGGAGCCCACCAGGTCGCGGGGCAGAAAGACCAAGCCGCGCGGCGCCCGGGGGTCAGGGAAACCCTCGTCCGCCAGGAGCTGGCCGGAGCGGGCTACGGGGACCAGGTGGCCGCGCGCGGCCACCAAGGGGTCATTCAGGATCTCGATGGCCCGCGGCTTGGAAGGGGCGCGCCGCAGCACACCGCGCCCCTCCAGATGGGAGAGATGGCGATGCACGCTGGCGGTGGAGCGCAGCCCCACGGCGTCGCCGATCTCCCGGATGGAGGGCGGATATCCCCGCAGCACGATCTGCTGGCGGATGTAGCCGAGGATGCGCTGGGTCAGGGCGTGGTCGTCCTCCGGCAAGGCCTGGGCACCTCCCGCCGCCGGCACAGATTTGGGAGCCTATGGACTCAATTTAGCGCAAAACGGCAGCGACGTCAAACCGTTCCTCGGGGCGCGGGGTCCGCCGCCTCCGGGGAGCGACCGGCGGTGCCTCGAGGCGAGGGGATCCGGACGGAGGGGGAGCGGGGATGCACGTGGTGCTCGTGGAGCCGGAGATCCACTACAACACCGGCAATGTGGGCCGCACCTGCGCGGCCACCGGCTGCGTCCTGCACCTCATCGAGCCCCTGGGCTTCTCCCTGGAGGACCGCTACTTGCGCCGGGCCGGCCTGGACTACTGGCTCCAGGTCATGCTGCGGGTGCACCCTTCCTGGCCGGCCTTTCGGGCGGAGCATGCCACGGGCACCTTCCGTTTCTTCACCACCCGGGCCGAACGGCGCCACACCCAGGCGTCCTACGGCCCCGACGACTACCTGGTCTTCGGTCGCGAGAGCACGGGGCTGCCGCAAGAGCTCCTGGAGCGGCACCGGGACGAGACCTTTCGGATCCCCATGGGGCCCGGGGTGCGCTCCCTGAACCTGTCCAACGCCGTGGCCGTCGTGGTCTACGAGGCCCTGCGCCAGCAGGGTTTTCCAGGCCTTGCCTAGGCATATTTGCCGGCACCCCGGGCGAAGAATATCCGACGAGGAGGTGGAGGCGATGCCGAACCCGGTCAACCCGGGGAACCAGGCCAATCTGCCTTCCGATAGGGAGGTCAAGGGCATGCCGTCGACGGCTCCAGACAGCTTCCAGGACTTTCGCCAGCGGGTGGCCCAGCGGATCCGGCAGGGGAAGCCGGGGGATCTGCAGGGCGAGGTGGTCCATCTGGGCAACCTGATGAGCGAGCGGGGGGTCTCGCCGCAAAACCGCGAGGAGCGGTTGATGAAGGAGATCTGGGAGGTCAGCACCCCCCAGGAGAAGGAGACCCTGGCGGGGTTGATGGTGCGGCTCACCGAACGCGAACTGTTCTAGGGCGGCGGGCCCGCCAGCCAGGCGGCCAGCTGCCCCGGCGGGGGGAAGGCCACCTGGAGGCGCTCCGGCAGCAGGGCGGCCAGCTGCTCCCGGCGGCAGTTGGAGCAGGGGAGGACCAGGTCCTCCCTTTCCTTTGCCTCGAAGGTGAGTTCCCGCCAAAGCAGGAACTCTTCCCGCCAGCGGCTGGGCGGCCACAGGGGTCGGTCGTGGCGGATCAGGAAGCGTCCGCGGGGCGTGCCGACCGCGGCGTCGAAGGCCACGGCGGTGTCGCCGTCGGCCAGGAAGCTGAAGAAGCGCCGGGTGCTGTCGGGCGGGGTGAGCCAACTGCACTCCGGGATCCGGGCCAGGGCCACCGCGGCGTCGTTCAGGGGCACGAGCTCGTCCAGGTGCAAGAACAGGTAGCGGGTTTCCGCAGGCCGCCGGCGCCGTTGGCCGACCACCCCCAGCAGCTCCTCGGCGCAGCGCAGTCCCTCGAGGGTGAGGAACCAGTAGCCGGGGGAACTGCGTCCGCCCGTGCCGTGGCGCCGAGCGCGGTCCAGGAGCCCCCGCCCCCGCAGCGCGGCCAGGCGGTTGGCGGCCGCTTTCCAGGTGGGAAAGCTTAAGGTGGCCACCTGGGGGGTGGAGAGGATCCGCAGGCGGTATAGGGCGGTCAGAAGCGCCCGGTCCCGCCCCGTGAGCTCCAGCAGGGCCGAGGGTTCGGTCATGTCGGCATCATCGCCCAGGCGGCGGCCAGCTCGGCCGGGGAGGTGACCACCCGCCAGGGGAAGCAGTGGGGAGCCAGCAGCTTCGCCGCCAGGGTGCGCCGCGACGGCGGCGCGAGCAGGAGGAGGCTCCCCGGCACGGACGGCAGGGCCAGGGCGTAGGCGGCGAACTTCGCCGCCAGACGGCGGGATGACTCCGTGGCGCGGTCCACCTCTAGAAAGCAGGGGGCGCGCCCGAAGGCGTCCAATCCGGCGTCGGGCAGCACGGTGGGAGCGTCCCGCCGCCCCAGGGCCAGCAGGCGGCCCGCCTCGCGGGGGGGAAGCCAGAAGAAGGCGGGGATCAACCCCTGGCGGTGCGCCTGCTCCAGGGCGGCGTAGGCGTCGGCCACGGCCAGGGCGTGGGGACCCTGGGCGGGGGGCTGGGGGGCGCTGCCGCGCAGTTGCGACGCCCAGGCGCGCCCCAGGGGGGTGAGGGAGCACACGGGGCCGGGGTGCATGGCTCCGGCCCGGACCAGGCGGCGCAGCGCGGGGAGGCCTAGCAGCCGCTCCAGGCAGGCGCGGCGCATGGCACCCAGGACCCCCAGGGCGCACAGCACGCGGCGCTCTTGCGGTGAAAGGCCGGGGGGCAGCTTTGCCATGTCCACCACCTCGCGGTATATTACGCCGGGGCGTGGCAACAATCCTGCCGGTTAATGGGTGCCCTTGCAGGAATTATACCTGGCGCGGCGAAGAAAAGGAGGGAAGAGTCGGCTGGGGGAGGCGGGCCCGTGGACTGGTCCGATATGTCGGCGGAAGAGATCGCGACAGAACTGGGCCGGGGACTGCAGCAGCTGGAGCGGCGGCTGGGCTCCCTGGACAACCAGGCCGGGGTGCGCTTTCCGCGCGGCGTCATCCGCACGGTGCGGCACCTGGAGGGGCGGATGGACTTTCTGCCCGCCACCGTTACCCGGCGCAACCTGGCCTACTGCTTTCAGGTCACCGATGTCAATCGGTGGGTGATGAACCGCTTCGATCTGGGTCTGTCGGCGGGCAGCCTCTTTCGCAAGCACGCGGCCATCACCGTGGTCAGCCTCATGGAGGCGGTGCTGGTGGAGGCCGTGCGCAGCCGAGGTACGAAGGCCGCCAAAGGTAAGCTGACCTTCCATGTAGCCATCAATGCGGCGACGCGGGGCGGTTTGATCAGCCGCGAGCTGGCCTTGCAGCTGCACGATATGCGAGATCGGCGCAACGACATCCATCTGCATCGGGTGGACGAGCGGGAGTTGGACCGCTACGACCTCCCTCACTACAACACCGCCGTGCTGGTCCTGCATCGGCTGCTGGCGGAGTTGTCGAGCAGCGGGCGCAGTGCCGTAGCCTGCGGCGACCTCTCCTCGGGCTGAGCGCCACTTCGATTAAGGCGGTCACCCTGGCAGGCGGTTTCCAGCGGCAGCGGCGCACCTTGGTCCGAGGCGGCGTGAGCGTGGATATTTGGGAGGTGCGGGAAGGGATGGGGCCCGCTTCATGAGCGCCCCGGCGTATCCGGAGCCCTGGCTTGCGGCCAACGGCTGGCGGGTGGCCCACGCGCAGGACGTGGCTCCGCGGCCGGGGGAACTCCTGGACGGCGCGGGGTTGGACCTGACGCAGGCCGCGCGGCGGCTTTGCGCTACGGTACCCGGGCTGTACCGTCATCAGCATGCCGCCTTGGCGGCCTTTCGGGAGGGGCGGCACGTCTGCCTGACCACGGGCACCGCCTCGGGAAAAACCCTGGCCTTCCAGGTGGCGGCGGCGGACGTCCTGAGCCGCAGCCTGGAGAGCCGGGTGGCCGTGCTGTATCCCTTGAAGGCGCTGGGGCGCCAGCAGGAGGAGTTGTGGCACCAAGCCCTGCGGTGCACCGCTCATCCTCTGGAGGCGGTGCGTATCGACGGCAGCGTGCCGGTGTCCCAGCGCCTGCGCCTTTTGCGGCGGGGGAGGCTGGTGGTGCTGACCCCGGACATCCTGCACGCCTGGCTCTTGGCCCGCGTGGAGGAGCAGGCGGTGCGCCGTTTCCTGGCGGGATTGCGGTTGGTGATCCTGGACGAGGCCCATGTCTACAGCGGGGTGTTCGGCTCCAACGCGGCCTTTCTCTTCCGACGGCTGCGCCACGCGGTGGCCCTGAGCGGGGGCGGGGAGCTTGGTTGGTTTGCGGCCTCGGCCACCCTGGCGGACCAGGCCGAGCACCTGCGGCGGTTGTGCGGGGTGGAGTGCGCGGTGATTGGGCCGGAGCAGGACAGCTCGCCGCGACAGGCCATGCGGTTGCTCTTGATCCAGCCGCCGCCGCGGGAGGACATCAACACCGCCTTGGGCCAGCTCGTCCGCGAACTCGCCCGAGCCCAGACGCGCTTTCTGGCCTTCGCCGACAGCCGCCGCCAGGTGGAAACCCTGGCCGTGATCGCCTCGCGCAACGAGGCGCCCGATGCCGAGCGTAGCGGCGAGCCGGCGTCGCCCGCGGTGCTCCCCTACCGCTCCGGCTACGAGGAAGAGGACCGGGAACAGATCGAGCTGGGACTGCGGGAAGGCAGGCTGTGCGGGGTGATCAGCACCAGCGCCTTGGAGCTGGGGCTGGACATAGGGCACCTGGACGTGGGGATCCAGGTGGGGGTGCCGCGCTCGGGGGGCGTGCTGCGCCAGCGCATGGGGCGCATCGGGCGGCGCCGCCCGGGGGTGTTCCTGGTGGTGGCGGGCGCCGACGCCTACGACCAACTGGTGCTGCGCGACCCCCAGGTGCTCCTCGGACGGCCCCTGCCCCGCTCCACGGTCTACCTGGACAACCGCCGCATCCAGTACATCCACGCCATGGCCCTGGCCGGATCGGAGGCCGAGGCGGAGCGCCTGGCGGGGGAGGGCTGGGAGTCGCCCTCCCCGGAGTTGGACACCTGGCCGGAGGGGTTCCGAGAGCTTTGCGTGCAGGAGCGGCGCGGTGCCGTGCCCCCGGACCTGCAGGGGCTGAAGAGCGACGCCGCCGACGATCCGTGGCACGCCTTTCCCTTGCGGGACGTGGGCACCTCCTTCAGGGTGGAAGAGCGCTCCCTGGGCAGCCCGGACCGGCGCGGCCTGGGCAGCATCACCTACGAGCAGCTTTTGCGCGAGGCCTATCCCGGCGCCGTCTACTACTACATGGCCCAGCCCTACCGGGTGGAGCAGTTGCTGATGAGCCGGCGCACGGTGGTGGTGAGTCCCGAGCGCTACTACAACACCCGTCCGCTCAGGGTGCCGGCCCAGGTGTACCCCAATCTGGGCCTGCCCCTGCTGGAGGGCAGAAGGCACGGGCAGCTGGCGGTTTTGGAGGCGCACCTGCAGGTGACCGAGGCGGTGCGCGGCTGGGAGGAGCGGCGGGGCAACAACCTGGTGCGGCACGAATACCCGTGCCGGCAGTGGTCGCGCGCCTCCTTGCGGCGCACCTTCTTCACCACCGGGGTGTGCCTGTTGCACCCGCGGTTGGAGGACCTGCCGCCCTGGGCCGGGGCGGCGCTGTTGGAGGCCTTCTTGCTGGAGGTGGCGGGAGAGCCCGGGGAGGTGGCCGCCGGCACGGGGCGGATCCGGGAAGGGGGAGAGCTCTCCGACCGGCGCTTCATGGCGCTGTACGACCAGACCTACGGCAGCCTGCGGCTGACGGCGCGGCTTTTGGATCCCGAGGTGTTGCCCCGCCGCCTCGCCACGGCGGCGCAGCTTCTGCGCCAGGGGCCGCCGCCGGGAGAGGAGGGGGAGGCCGCGGTAGCGGTGGAGGAGTACCGGCGGGCGGCGGTGATCTTCGAGGATCTGGCCCTGGCCGCCGAAAACCCGGGGGAGCCCTTGGGGGTCCGGATGTTTGCCTCCGGGGAGGCCGCCGCGGCCGAGGCGCAGGAGGAGCGGGTGATCCTGCCGGGGCAGACGGGGATCCTGCTGCACGGCGTGGGGGAGGAGTTCGAGGTGGAGGCGGTGTTCCACCACCCCCGGGACGGCCTGATGTATCGGGGGCACCGGGTGGGGGAGGCTCCCTCGGAGGTGGTGACCTCCTTTCCCGTCGGTCGGGTGGGGCCCATTTCCGGGGTGACTCGCATGGGGACCTACGACTACGAGACGGGGCAGGTGGTGGAGGGCGAGACATAAGGGAAATCGCGCCCAGGTATGGCGAGGAAATCTTGGTGCGGCGGCAGGATTTTGCCGGACGGTATAGAAAAGCGTTACAGGGAAGGCTGGGCGGGTACCGCTCCTGGGTGCCGATGTCTTGACGTAAAGGGCCTGGGTAGTGCTTCAGTAAGGCCGTTAGGGTTTCCCGCCGGGACCTCCCGGAAGTTGTTCACCAACGGATAGAGGCCGCTTGCAGCGGTCGAGCGAGTTAAGCTCGGGGTGGCCCTGGCCAGCGGGGTCGGTTTGGCCCTCCTGGCGGAGGCCGACCTTCACGGCGACAGGCTCCATGGCATGGCACCGGAGGGATTTGTCCTTGTCGAGGCCGAGGGAGCCGACCAGGCATGGGAGTAACGGCTGGACCTGGGGATGCTGGCGAATCTAAAGAGCGCGGAGGGCGGCGGGTTCCTGACGCAGCGGGATGCCGCATACGTGCCGTCCCTGGAGGAATTTGCGGGAGACACGCCGCAGGATGCGCCGCCGACCAGGCTGAGGATCTCCGAGGAGCCTGCGGGCCTTGACTACGGGAACCACCGGGTGCTGGCGATAGCGGGGCCGAATGCCGACAGGTGCGTCCTAGTCGTGAGAAGGGGCCACCTGTTCACCCTGGTGGCCCAGGGGGAGGACTTCTGGGTGATGGGGGACGGATGGAGCGCGGGACGGCCGCTGTGCATCCGGCGGCCTTGCCGGAGGTGTGGCTGATGGTGAATGACGGCAGGCCTCTTATGGTCGTAGGGGGACTGGGGGTGGCGCTGGTGCTGATCCCGAGCGTCGTATTCAGCGCGGTTTCGAAGTCTTCGGCTCCCGGATCTGCCAAGGCGGCGAAGGGTTTTGTCTTCTCGTCTTTCGACTTTCATCTTCTGCTGCTGCTCTTCGGGCTGGTGGTCGTTGCCGTGGCGTTGCTGGCGGCGTGTATGTTGTACAAGCCCAGGGACTACTTCACCTGGTTCCTGCTGCACTTCGGCGTGGGTTCCCTGGCGTTCCTCACCGTGGCCGCGCTGGCGTTGGCGAAGATAATCAACGGGCAGGCCACCATGACCCTCCTGACGAGCATCGCCGCCTACATCATCGGGACATCCGCCGCCAAGAAGGCCGGGCAGGCGGGCGGATCGCCTAAGCCGCAGCGGAATGTTACCATCCATGCTCCGGAAAAGGGTAGGACCGGGCCGGAGGGTGCAACCATTATGGCCATCGTCAGTGATGCGGCGGGCAATCCGGTGGTCGGGGCCAAGGTTGTATTCACCTCTACCCTCGGAACCCTGAGCCCTACATCGGCCCCCACTGATGCCAAGGGGCAGGCGAGCGTAAAGCTCACCTCGGAGAGGGTGGGTGACGCCGTGGTGACGGCCGTGGCGGACGGAGCGTCGGGGATGGATACGGTCGAATTCCAGTCGTGAAGGGTGGCGGTGGCCAACACCGGATTTCGTATGACGGACTCAAGGCTGTGGGAAGCCCGAATTCCACAAGCGTCACGGCAAACCCCTCAAGGCATCTATCCCCACCCCTTGAGACAGGGTTTTTCGCAAGGGGTAAGGGACGGCGGAGGAGATAGGGCCGTTGCAGGTGCGTGTCCACTGGCTGGAGATGCAGCGAAAATCGCAGATGCAACAAAAGAATCAAGGTTTTGGGGCAAGGAAGAGTAACAAAGTGGCGCAATTGCCTAATCCGTCAAACCCGTATTGTCCCGCTACCGGCGCCTTCCTTGCCAATCGTAATCGGGAGCTGGAAAGGCTTTTTCACCGACACAGGTCAGCGCCAGAAAGGTGCCCCTCTCATCCCTTTCCCCAGCCCCGCCGGGCGCGGTGAAGAAAGTCCTGTACGCGGAAATGACCGGTGAGAAGCCGGACCAGATAGCCGTGTACAGTTTGGTGGTCGTCTCCAAGCAAACCCCCAACGCTCCGGCCTTCACCCAGCCGTACCTCACCATCTATTCCTACACGGCCGGGCATTGGGCGGCGGTGTTCCACTCACCCGGCAGCAGCAAGACGGGGAGGTCACCCATCGCGGGCCAATCCAGCAGAATGCCGTTCCCCAAGCGGTTTCGCCTGGTGGGTGCCGCGGTGCTCATGGGTAACGGACGCCAGCAGTTGGTGACCAGCTCTTGGAGCACCGGCGCCGACTGCGGCTTAACGGCTGTCGATGTCCTCGCGTACCGGCACGGCAGGTACCGAATCCCCTTGAAGGTCAGCGACTTCTGCGGCCTTGGCGCCACCATCTCGGGCAGCAGGCTGGTCCTTTCCGGCGGATACTACGGCCACAACGCTCGTTTGTGCTGCCCCACCATCCAGAACGCCCGGGCCGTGGTGCGGTACGACGGGGCAGCAGGAAAATGGCAAGAGCAGCCGAAGTACTTCTCCATACAGACCGAATAGAACCCACTGAGGAGGTTGCCTGGGATGAGGTTGTCACGAAGCTTGGCGGCCTACATATCCGTCCTTCTGGCCTTGCTCATGTCCACTCCCGCGTTCGCCCAGGCCGGGGAGCCATCGCCTTTCCAAGACATGGCATCTGTGCCCTGGGCCGCCCCGGATGTGGCTCTCTTGTACCACGAGGGCATAGCGCACGGAACCGGCACCACCACCTTCTCTCCCAGCCTCTCGCTCACGGGAGAGCAAACCCTGGTTTTTCTGTACCACTTCTTTCCCCACAGCAGCGTGTCGGCCGCGGCCTATCCCGGAGTGGACACCTGGGCGCAAAGTGCGGTCGGTTGGGCCTTCCGCCGCGGCATCGTGGCCGATCCGGGGGCCTTCCAGGCGACGGTGCCCGCCCCCCGGGCCCAGGTGGTCACCTGGACGGTGCGTGCCCTGGCCATACCTACGGCGGGAGCCCCGGCCCCGACCTTCAACGACGCCGCCCATATTCCCGTCGCCTACAGCGTGTATGTGGGAGCTGCCCAGGCCGACAGCTTGGTGGTGGGGGGGCCCGGCGGCAACTTCCATCCCATGGAGCCTATCACCCGCGCCCAGATGGCGGCGCTCTTGGTCAAGGCCCAGTACGTGCTGGCCCGCCAGACCAGCCCGCCCCTGGCCAGCTTCTCTTGGCAGGCGCCCTCCGTGAGCAGCGCGGCATACTCCGGCGGCGGCTGGGTCGGCACCGCCAACCTGGCCCTGGGCACGGTCACGGCGGGCCACCTGACCTTGGGCCCGGCGGGAGCCGCGTCCTTGTCCATGCAGGAGACCTTCGTGGCCTGGAACGATTACGGCGAGGCCACCTATAGCCTCAGCAACGCCAGCGGCCCGGTTAGCACCCTGTGGCTCTTTTACGACGAGCCCGGACAGGGCAGCGGCAACACCCAAGGCACCGTTTGGCTCAACTCCGGCGGCGGGGTCTCCACGGTCGATCTGGCCGAAACGGGCAGCGCCACGGCCTGGCAGGGGACCCTGACCAGCAACGTCAGCTCCAGCCTGGTTCCTACCCAGGAGAGCTACGCCGTCAGCATGGTCAAGGGGGAGGAGACCTGGCAGGGGAGCGCCACCTTGCCCGGCACGTCCTCGCCGGTGGAGCTGATCTACCAAGGCCCGCCACTTCCCACGCCGCTTCTTTTCCTGCAGCAGGTGGTGGCCGAGTCCAACCTGCTGACCCAGGCCCTGGGCGGCTGACCCCGCACCTTATGTCAACCAATGGTGGGGGAGGGGAAAACCGCGGTGGGGGAGGGTGACCTGGCTCAGCTGCACCGGTGGCTTTTGGCCTGCGCCGACCAGCCTCCCGACCAGGCGCTTTGCGTCGCTTGGCAGGCCCTGGGGCAGCGGGGAAAGTTCGCGCTTTTGGACCTGAGCCAGACCTTGCGGGAAGATCCGGATCACCGGGGCGCGGCCCAGGCGGTCAAGCTGCTGGGGGAGATAGCCGATGGTGAGGTGGTGAGCCGGCTGATCGCCCTTTGGGACCGGGTGCCGCCGGATAGCGTCGCCGCGGGTGCGCTGCTGGACGCCCTGGCCGCCGCCGGACCCGTAGCCGTTCCCGCGCTCCAAGCCCAACTGGAACATGCCCCCTCCCTTTGGAGGGAGGAGGAAGACGCCGTGCACCCCCTGGTGCAGGTGCTGAGCGCCATCGGGGCCGACCACCCGGAAGCCGAGCATACTGCGGTCGCGTTCCTGGAGCGGGAACTGCGTCGCGACCGGCCGCCCGGCAGGCGGACCCAACGCTTGAATGCCGCCCTGGTCCGCAATCTCGCCCTGATGCGGGCCACCCAGGCCGCCCCGGCGGTGGAGGAGGCGATAGCCGGTGGGAGGGTGGCCCTGGACGACATCGCGCCCTCGGATCTGGAGGCCCTGGGGGTCACGGCTGGGCGAGCCTACCGTGCCTGCGGGAGGACGCCGGATGGCTGCCCTAGGCGGAACCTTTAGGGAACCCGGTAGGGAGCAACGAGCCGTGCCCCTACGGGAGCGGGGGAAAATAGGGATGTTGAGCGGAGGGATTTGATGATGGATCCGCTGAGCTGGGCGAAACAGGCACAAAGATCAGGACAGCGTCAAAAGACCTATGGGTTCCCCGACGACCTGCCGGCCGTCGTGAGGACTCTCAAGCGGCGGGCCTGGAAGGGTGACCTTGGACATCCCCACCAGGCGCATTTTGCCAACGGCAGCGGCGTGGTCCTGAGCCTGGACATCTCTGAGGACGCGAAATTCGTCTATAACCTGTTCATCCCCATGCCCAAGGAGGAGGACGTACCGATGATCCTCCGGGCGTTTTTCGGTGACCGGGGAAGCGTTGAACTGGAGGCAAACACGCCGCTGCTGAGACACTTTGCGGCCGATGCCGAGGCGGACATGCAGCGATTCTTGCTCGGGCGCCAAGGCCGCAAGGGAAGGAGGGGTGGGAGTTGATGGCGCAGCCCGACAACGTCCCATAATAGATATTATGTTAACTCGTGCCGCCCCCTGTCCGGATAAGTTAGGCAAGATCTCCTTCGTGGCCTGGACGTCTTCATACCGACGCACTTCTACGGACCTGGACTCCACCATCGGAGCACCATGCACGGCGAGTTTCGCGCCCACCAGACTCCAACGAGATGCCAAATATCCCCCAATCGGCCTGACATACCGCTACAAACGGTACGACAAACCGGTCAAGAAGATCTTCCTCTATCCGCTAATAAACACCTTCCGCAAATTACTGGCAGGAGACCCTGACGGCTTCACCGAATAGATACTTCTGCCCTTACTTCGAGAACTCCACAAGCCGGGCAACCGAAAAAAGCAGGCCAGCCTTCGCGATACTAGGCTCAGACGAGAGATCTGCCTTCACGGTTACGAAGCAGATGATGTGGTGAAGATTCTGGACAAGCGGGCAGCGACACAGGAGGAGGACGAGTGATCCCCGTCACCGAGAGTTCCTCAGATGTAGAAGGGAGTGTATATTATATTGCTCCCCGTTACTTGTCTAATAGCTCCAGGAATTCGTCCCCCGATAGCCCGGCCAGACGAATTTGTTTCCGTAACAGTCCACGGTCCAGTTCCCTATGGTCAGGGATCGATAGGTTAGCAGTTGATCCCGGTTTAACCATGACGACATGACTGCTTTCCCTTCTGGACTGCAGCCACCCCGCCTTGAGGAATGCCCTAACTGCTTGCTTACCTGACACAATAGGAAGAGGTGGCATCTACAAGGCCACCTCCACCAGTTTTGCGCTTCCTTCTTTGTCCTTCTGCTTCCCCGCCTCTGCGGCCAGCCACCCTTTGATGGCGTCCTTGATGTTTTCCAGGGCTTCTTCTTCCGTCCGCCCCTGAGTAATGCATCCAGGGAGCCAAGGGCATTCTGCCAATACCCAGCCGTCCTCTCCAGGCTCCAGGAGAACCGGAAAATTCACGAGCATCACCCCCTGCCGTTATTATATCCTCCTCGCAAGCCGAATGCTAGAACCTCACGACCTTCTGACGGCAGCTGCTCCGGGTGCTTTTCCTGGCGGCACACACCCCCCACCCCATCAGATCCACCGCCGCCTCCAGGTCCTGCTCTGTCGGCCTGGTGTAACTGGCCGTGGTGTCCAGGCTGCTGTGGTCTAGCAACAGCGCCACGGGGTCCAGGCTCCCACCTGCGTCCACCAGGCCCTTGCCGAAGCTGTGCCGCAGGGCATGGGGGTGCATGCCCTCCACCCTGGCCCGCCCGGACAGGCGGTGCAGCACCTCCCAAGTCTCCTGGCGGGTGAGGCGCTCCCTGCCGCGCCCGCCGGGGAATAGCATGGCCTCGCCGGTGCGCTCCGCCAGCCAGGGGGCAAGCATTTCCCTGGCCGAGCGTTGAGCGGCACGGTGCGCCGCTTGTTGCCTTTGCCGTGGCGCACCACCACCTGGCCGCTGCGCTCCCGGATCACCACGTCGGCGGGGGAGAGCGCCAGGACCTCGCTCACCCGCAGTCCCGCCAGGAGCAGCAGGGCCACCAGGGCAGCGTCACGCGGGCTACTGGCCATCGCCGCACGCCGCAGCTTGTACTGCGCCTGGCGGTCCAGGCTCTGTGGAGCGGTAACGGCCTCCCTTGGCGGCGTTCGAAGCCGCCAGTCCTGGCCGTGATCCTGGCTCCACGCCCGCAGGGCGTCGGCAGCGGCCTGCGCCGTGGCGGGCTTGCGCTCCTGCGCCAGCCGGTCCACGAACTCCTGCGCGTCCATCTCCCCCGCAGCCTCCAGGCCGTCCCCGGCGGCGGCCTCCAGGCCACGCCGCGAACCGCCGCACCCAGCCCGTGTAGGCCTCCACGGTGCGGGGGGAGACCCCCCGGCGGGCCAACTCCTTTCCCCATGCGTCCATGTCCATTCTGGCCACCTCCTTCTCATAGTCCAGTACCTTAATCGCTCCTAAGGAGCCGGAAAACATTAACCTGACTTTTGCTTGTGGGGTAGAACCGAATAATTCCAGTCGCCGTGGAAGGCATCCCGCCGGAGGTTGACGGTAGCCAACTCGTCGTCCAAAACGCGAGTGCCG
>JAJZIM010000038.1 GCA_021810565.1 Bacillota bacterium | reverse complement strand
CGCACGACGTAGGGTTTTTGCTCGCTGAAGATACCCGGGTGCTCCAGGAAGAAATCCGTGTAGAAGCCCACGGCCCGGTCCCAGCCCTGGACGGTGGCGAGGAGGGCGTCACGCTTGCCGGCATTGGCCTCGGGCCGGACCTTGAATTTAACGGTACGGGTCACCGTGATGCAGGACATGGCCGGCATGCCGCTCACCTCCCAAACTACAGATGATGCCCACCGCGGCATAATATACCGCGATGGGCTGCCTGTCAAGAGATATGATCATCGCCAAATATCAGGAAGCAAGGGACTGCCCGGCTTCCATCCAACGGTGGGGTTCCGAGCGGTTCGGGCGCCGGGGTTCGTCGCGCCGTTCCAGGCGGCGCCTCGGCTCCCAGGATGCCATCGGTTTCTCGGACGGCTACGGCGGCGGCAGGGGTAAAGTGCCCGCCCGGTTCCTATCCAACGGGTTCCCCGCCGCTTTAGGATCTTTTCTGGTTGGCTTATCGTTGGGACCGCCAGGTCTGCGGCAACCGGAGGGTGCACAGCCGCCGGTTTCCCTTTCGTCAGTAGCCAATTGTCAGGCTATGTCAAGTGGAAAAGTCACCTCCTGCCGCAGCCAATCCAGCTCCTTCTCCAAGGCGCGGCTGCCCGGTCCCAACCGCGAGCGAAGCCCTCGCAGCTCCTCGGGATCGCACGCCTGGGCTGGGGGGCCCTCCACCAAGGGTCCGAGCACCCGCCATCCCTCGCCGTGCAGCGGCTCGCCCAGACCTCGCAGCAGAGCACGAACGGCGACCTCGTTGACGGAACGCCCCTCCCGTCTACTTCGCTCGTGCAGCAGCTCCATTATCGCTTCCGGAATGCGCAAAGTGGTCTTGACGTTCATATTGCCATTTATAACGGCAGGTCTATCGTGCGTCAATCGTACCCCGCAGCCACCGGTGCCCCATCCAGGAAGGTTCGGTACCGACGTCCGCCGGCGCGGGGCGTCGTTCATCATCAGCCGAGCGTGCCCCAAGGGTCACCGTTTGGCGGAGCGGTTCTCCCCCGGTGGTACCGGCTACCCCAGCCGGCTAACCTGCGGGCACTGCTTTGCTCCTGGCCTTGCCGGCCTGGAGCGCAGAACCCCACGGCTTTAGCCGTGGGGGAGCATCGGCGACACGTCGCCATAAAGCGCTCGGATGTGGGAACCTCCCTGGCTCGTTCCCTCATGCGCCTGGTGCCCAAGATCTATCCGATCAAGCGACCAGACATGGAGCGGTTTTGGCAATTGTTTCCGATACATGGACCTACCGGGATCGCCGCTCGGGATCTCCTTCACGCGGCGGTCAAGGAACATCACGGCATCTCGCGTATCATCCTGGCCGGGGCGCCGGCGGACAGCGCGGGAGCCGTGTTGGCCGGGCCCGTCTTCGGGCTGGCTCTGATGTGCGACGTGGGCATGGTGGGCATCGCGCTGGTGGCCGCCGCTCGGCTGGCCGCCGGAACATGGCGGCGCATGGACCCCGGTCAGCGGCGCACCGTGCTGCTGGGCGTTGGCGCGTGGCTGCTGTGGCGCGGCTTCTGGCGGAAGATGCGGCGGACGAGGGCCGGGTAGTTGGTTGCCGACGAGGTCGGCCCGGTATACAATGCCAAGGAGGGGGTGCGGGTGTCTCCGTGATGGAAGATCAAAAGGCATCATGTGGGTTTCCATTCTGAATTGGGGGAGAAGGACAAGCCGCATGTCCATGTGAAGACCGGAAAAAATCAGCGAAGTTTTGGGTCTATCCAGTTAGTTTAGCAAGCAACAAAGGTTTCAACAAACGGGATCTGGCAAAAGCGAAGAAGGTGGTGAGGGAAAATGAGCATTGGCTCTCCAAAGAATACAAGCGGCACCATGGGAGCCGCAAGCGCAAGTAGCCCGATTAAGCATTTCAATCCAACCCAGGACGGTTGGAATGCGTTTCGGGAAGCGGTGCGCAAGTCGGATCCGGCCCCGGTTATGGGGAGCGCGGAGTACCACTATGTGCCTCCAGGCCCCACAAGGATAGCCGAATTCGGAGTGGCGGACGACGTGGTACGTTGTCACCTTGAGGATGGACGGCGGCTGGTGTTACCCCTGTCGTGGTTTCCGATCCTGGGTGATGCCTCTCCGGAGGAGCGGAGCGAATTCGAGGTGGACGAGGCTAGAACGACAGTCTTCTTTCCGCTACTCAACGCCGACGTGACTGTGGACCAGATGCTGGTCCACCATGACGGGGCGGAGGAGGACGCCTTCATCGCCGCGTGCGCCTCGGGGGACGAGGACATGCTCCTGCTGGACATCGGGGCGCTCGTTCGCAAAGCGTGCCGCGTCACCGGCGGGACCCCGGACGAGATCCTGGCCCGGGTGAAAGAGACGCAGCGGCTGTAGTTGCCCATATGGGAGGGATGGCGGATGTCGGAAACGGCGCTCAAAACACGACGGGAAAACCCATCACAACCGAATGCCGCCGCCCTAAGGACGGCGTTGCGGGAGTTGGATGACGGCATCGAGAGCGCCATCCGCTTCGGATCGTCGGTGTACATGCCCGATTTGGCCGAGGACACCGACCTTGCGATCATTACCGGGTCCCAACCCGGCAAGTTCGGGGCCGCGGAGTTCGGGCGCGGCGTGGACAGGTTTTTCAGCCGCGGCATGGAAAACCGCTTCGGCGGCGTGCGGTTCGATTGCTTCGTGGGCGACAGCTTGGAGCATCTTCGCGACCGGTTGGGCGAGGCTTGGCCAGGCGTGGTTACGGGACGGGCGCTTTTCAGCAATGACGACATCGAAACCCGAATGGCCCCGCGCGCCACCGAGACCCGGATCGCCGCCGCCCAGGCCCGCGACACATTGGAAAAATCCTTGGCGGCGGCGGATCGAAGTTTCCGCACGGCCATCAAACGCAAAAGCCTGTTCTACAAGGCGTTCCATGCCGAACATGCTTTCGAGCATCTTTTTCGCGCCGCCCGTGCGGCTCACCAGCTGCGGATCATCGGCGGATCCGCACGACCGGACGAGGCGCCGCCGTGGCTGCGAGAGCTCATGTCTAATCTCCATCGGATTGACATCGAGCGTGACAGGCCGGAGCTTTTGGACAACCGAAATCTTAGTGTAAGTTATCGTTTCTGGAGACTTAATACCAGCTTAAGCATCAATCATGTTTTAGTTGGAGGTAATGGCATGCCCAAATACAAAAGTCGTAACATAATCTATGCGCTACGCATGGGTGAAGCGGGTGACAGGCGCCTTCATATACACGCCACTGGCACTAGCGGAACTAAAGTATATATTGTTGATGAATACCTCAATATTATCACTACATAACGCGATACTATGTCAAAATATGAATCTAAACGAGCGGACGATATTCTCGAAGACGAACAAGATATCATGCTTAAACAATGGGAAAAAGAGTTAAAGACATTACGCAAAAGTATTTAGAGCAAGAAGCAGCGCCAAACGAGAGGGCCGATGGAAGGAGGTGATCCCCAATGTCCAACCTGGTCTACAACCCCGTCGTCGACCTGGGCGCCGTCCTGGTCCTGGCGGGGGCCGCGCTGACCGCGCTACGCGGCGTCCGCCGCTTCGCGTGGGTCGTGGTCCTGGGCGCCGCCGTGGGTGCGGGCGGCTGGTTCTTCCCCCTGCAGTTGGCGCAGCTCGGGGCGCTGCTGCATTTCCCCGCGGCCAAGACAGCGCTGCGCTCCGTCCCCGTTTCGCAGATCAAGGCCATCGCCGCCGGGAAGGCCCCGGCCGGCGAGCTGACGCCGCAGTACGTCGATAGTGTTGAGACGAGGTTGATACTCTCCAGATTTTAGCAGGGAGGAATTCTCGAGGTAGATGGAAAAGACACAGGCTGTGGTTACCAAACCCTTCACAAGGAGGTACGCCTGTGTCTCAAGTTAATAATACCACCGAACTATCGATCCATCTAGGGGGGCCGCTGTCCGGCATCAATGATCTGGAGGATGTCATCCGCCAATTGGAGGAAGACCTGCCCCGGGCTATGGCCAGGGCCTTGGAGGAGCATCAAGAGGAGATGGTTGCGGCGGTGGTGGGTCACCGACACCAGCGCACACCCGGCATCAAGCAGGTGATTTGTCCCAGGTGCGGCGGCACGCACTTCCACCGCGGCAATCTGCAGCAGGTTGGCATCCTCACCAGCAAAGGCAAGATCCGCTTCAACAAGTTCGGGCTACGCTGTGACGATTGCGGCCGCACCATCTTCCCCTTCGCCCCTGCCGTAGGCCGTCATAGGGCCACCGCCAAGGTGGAGGAGGTGTGCGTGGATCTGGCCACCCGGATGTCCTATCGGGAAGCCGCCCAGGTCATCAAGCTCACCTGGAACTTGGAGATCCCCCACGAAGATATCCATGCCCTGGTCCAGCGCCACGGCACCGCCATGCAGCTGCCCCAGGCGGGACGAGGGGAGGTGCAAGTGCTGATGTTGGACTCCACCAAAGCTCCTGCGGGCAAGAAGTCCCGCGGTACCGACGTTTTCTTGGCCGTGGGCCTAACCGACAGACAGTTGCTGGATGGCCGACCAGCCGTGGGCAAGTTGCCCGTGGCCCTGGTGGTCAGCGACTCGCGGCAACGCTGGGAACAGGTCCTGTCCGACTTGAACCCGTCCCTGGTGCTCACCGATGACGATCCATACCTTGTGGACCTAGTCCATCGATTGTTTCCTCATGCGGTGCACCAGCTGCGCCTCTTCCACTTCCCCCGCACTTTGGGTAACATGCTCTGGAAGGATGGCGTGGCCAAGGAAGGCCGGTTGCCCCACATCGAGAAGCTGCGACACATCCTGTATCTGGACCCCCTACCGTGGGCCGAGGAGAGGCTGCAGCTAATGCAGGTTCGGTTCCGGCGCAAGGGTTGGACCAATGCCGCCGGCCTGCTGCAGCGAGCCCAGAACCGGCTGCTGGCCTTCCGGGAGCACCCGGACCGCACTCTCCAACCAGCTAGGCCGCACACCGGTTGGGGCCATTTGGCCACCAGCGTCATTGAGCGGCAGATGCGCGAGATAAACGCTCGCTCCGAGATCGGCTGCCACTGGAGCATTCAGGGGCTGGAACATCTCCTGCGGCTGCGGATCGTGCGTCGGCTGTGCCCACGGCAGTGGTCCAGCTACTGGGCAGCCTTCCGTCGCAGTGACGATGCCCAAACGTCATTGCCTTCGGCGGCATAGTCCTTATCCCATAAGGGCCGCTTTCCGGTCGCACATGACCCGACTACAACCTTGGATATCGCGCCAGCTTACGAGGTGGCTGGTCCCCCCTTGGCCACCCCTCACGATATATATAGCCCCCAGATCATGATCTCAGACCGTTCCTTTCATGCCATGATTGCCCTGGTTCGAGGTTACATTGTTGGCTGACCCACCAGCAGCAGTCTTTTCCAGCCGAAAGGATTCTCCCAACCCACTTGACACACTACTAACAACACCGGCACAGGTCCCCGCCGTCTCCCATCACTTCTCAGTAGGCGTAGTGCGTTCCGTAGGGTCGCAGGTACTTGGGATATAGCTTGCGGAAGTTCCCCGCCAGGATCCCCGCCGCGTCCAGGTCGAAGTGGTCGGCGAAGGAGCGCACCGCCTCCTCCAGCCGGCGCCGATCCTCCCCCTCCACTCCCTGGACCCCCACCTCCTTGCCCAACTGGTAGTCTTGCACCTCGCCCCGGATGTAGATGGCCCCGCCGTGCATGCCGGTACCGATGAAGGAGGCTCGGTGGAATTCCCCCGCCGCCAGGTCCAGCCCCAGGAGCACCACCATGCCGCCGGCCATGTACTCTCCGAAGAAGTCCTGGGCCGTGCCGCCGATGACCAAGAGCGGCACCTTGTCCCGGTACTCCTTCATGTGGATGGCCGTGCGGTAGCCCACGTCGCCGCGGATGAAGATCGCTCCCCCACGCATGGACATGGCCGTGATATCCCCCGCGTTGCCGTGGACCACGATGCGCCCGGAGTTCATGGTGTTGCCCGTGCCGTCCTGGGCGTTGCCGTGCACCTCGATGCGCGGGCCGTCCATGAAGGCTCCCAGGTCGTTGCCGGGGATGCCGTCGATCTCGATGTCCACCGGTCGGGCCAGATTGGTCCCGATGTAGCGCTGGCCGAAGACGTGCTCCAGGCGGATGTGCCCGACGCCGTCTTGCACCAGGCCGCGCAGGGTCTCGTTCAGCTGCCGGTAGTACACGTCCCGGGCGTCCACCGTGACGTGGTCGTCCTCCCGGGAGAGCTTCGCCTGTGCCACCTACCTGCCCGCCCCCTTCACGCCCAAGACCTCCAGCTCCCACTCGGCCAAGCCCACGCCCCGCAGGTGCAGGCGGTTGCCCCGCAGGCTCTCGATGGCGTTGATGCCCATCCCGCCCAGCATCTCCTTGATCTCAAAGCTCCAGCCCCGCAGCAGGTTGACCAGGCGCTGGGTGGCGATGTCCGGGTTGATGCGCTTGCCCAGGCGCGGGTCGGCGGCGGTGATGCCCCAGGGGCACTTGCCCGTGTAGCATTTCTGGCACACGGTGCAGCCTATGGCCACCAGGGCCGGGGTGCCGATGTACACCGCGTCGGCTCCCAGGGCTATGGCCTTGATCACGTCGCCGCTGTTGCGAAAGCCACCGGCCACCACCACCGAGGCGCGGCTGCGGATGCCCTCCTCCCGCAGGCGCTGGTCCACCGCCGCCAGGGCCAGCTCGATGGGGATGCCCACGTTGTCGCGGATGATCTTCGGCGCGGCCCCGGTGCCCCCGCGGATGCCGTCCAGCACCACCACGTCGGCGCCGGCCCGCACGATCCCCGAGGCGATGGCCGCGGCGTTGTGCACCGCGGAGATCTTCACCGCCACCGGCTTCTCGTAGTGGGTGGCCTCCTTCAAGGCGTAGATCAGCATGGACAGGTCCTCGATGGAGTAGATGTCGTGCTGGGGGGCCGGAGACAGGGCGTCGGTGCCCACGGGGATCATCCGCGTCTCGGCCACGGGGGGCGTGACCTTCTCCCCGGGCAGGTGGCCGCCGATGCCCGGCTTGGCCCCCTGGCCGATCTTGATCTCCACCATGGCCGCCTCGTTCAGGTAGGACCGGTCCACTCCGAAGCGGCCGGAGGCCACCTGCACGATGGTGCTGGCTCCGTACACCCTGAGCTCCCGGCGCCAGCCGCCCTCGCCGGTGTTGGCCAGGGTGCCGTACTCGCCGGCCGCCCGCATCATGGACAGCTGCGCCTGGTAGCTGACGGCGCCGTAGGACATGGCGCTGAACATGATGGGGGTGGACAGATGGATCTGGGGCGGCAGCGACCCCTGCACCCGGCCGCAGGTCACGTCCACCTGGTCGGGCTTGGCCCCCAGGAAGGTGTCCAGCTCCATGGGCTCGCGCAGGGGATCGATGGAGGGGTTGGTGACCTGGCTGGCGTTGAGCACCAGGTGGTCCCAATAGATGCGCAGGGGCTTGTCGTTGCCCATCCCGGTGAGCACCACGCCCCCCGTGTCCGCCTGGCGGTTCAGGTCGCGGATGTTCTCCTTGCGCCAGTTGGCGTTGGGCCGGTACTCGTAGGGGTGGGTGCGGATGGTGAGGGCATTGGTGGGGCAGAACACGGCGCAACGCTGGCAACCGGTGCAGCGCTCCTCCCGCGCCCGCACCACGTCGTCCTCCGGGTCGTAGTAGTGGGTGTCGTAGCTGCACTGGTTCACGCACACCCCGCAGCGGATGCAGCGGTAGTCGTCGCGGTCCACCCAGAACTCCGGCAAAACGTAGCTTTTCATCGCTTCTCCCCCTATTGCCCCTGGGCTTGGTCCAAAAGGGCCGCTCCCTGACCCGAAACGCGCGCGTCGGCGAGCCGTCCGATGATCGGCTCCCCGCCCTTGGGGATCCAGGCCCGCTCCAGGCCCGGCTCGATGAGGCGGATGGCGGCCTCCTCGGAGGACAGGTAGAGGGTGTCCCCCTTCACCCCGGCCACCAGGGGGCGCAGGCGCACCCGGTCGCCCAGGCCGATCATCTCGTCCCGGTTGGCCACGATGATGGTGAAGGGACCGTTCATCAGGAGGCTCGCATACGCCTGGCGCAGGACGGTGTAGAGCTTTTTCTCCTCGGGCTCCATGCGCTCGATCTGCGTCCAAAGGGGCGCCGCCATGACCTTGGCCGCCAGCTCCACCGGCAGGTGGTGGCGGCGCACCAAGAGGTCCACGGCGTAGGCCACCACCTCCGTATCGGTCTGCATGGTGCAGTAGTACCCGTGCATCTCCAGGAAGCGGCGGTTGATGCCGTAGGAGGAGATCTCCCCGTTGTGCACCACCGTCCAGTCCAGGATGCAGAAGGGATGCGCCCCGCCCCACCAGCCCTGGGTGTTGGTGGGGAAGCGGCTGTGGGCCGTCCACAGGTAGCCCTCGTAATCCTCCAGGCAGAAGAAGTTGCCGATGTCGTGGCAATGGCCGACGCCCTTGAAGACGCCCATGTTCTTGCCGCTGGAGAAGACGAAGGCCCCGTCGATGCGGGTGTTGATGTCCATGACCCGCTCCACCACGAAATCGTCGGGAGCGGCGGTCCCCGGACGCGGCTCGGCGAAGTAGCGCCACAAAAGGGGCGGGTCGGTCACCCCCGGCACCGGCCGGTGGGGGATCTCCCCCTGCTCGGCGATGCGGAAGTGCTCCTCCAGAAAGGCCTCGGTGGCCTCCTTGGCCCGCCGGTGCTCGAACATGAGGTGGAAGGCGTACAGCTCGGCGTAGTCGGGGTAGATACCGTAGGCGGCGTAGCCGCCCCCCAGGCCGTTGCCCCGGTCGCACATGTTGGCCATGGCGATGATGATGTCCCGGCCCGAGAAGGTCTCCCCCTTCAGGTGCATGGCCCCGAAGAGGCCGCAGGCGTCCATGGCCTTGTCGTCCCCGAAGGGGTTCGCGATGCGCTGGAGCTCCTCCACGGTTATGCCTCCCCCCGGATGCGCCGCCGCCGCCACTCCTCGGGCAGGCTGAGGAAGCGGAAGTCGGCCAAGAGCTTTTCCTTAAACTCTTCCGACAGGGGGATGCGGTCCCGGATGCACCCGGTGGCGACGCCGCAACGGTCCACCGCGTCTCCCACGCAGACCAGGCCCACCAGCACTTCCCCCTTGAACACCAGGCGCCGGTAGAAGCCCTCCCCGGCCAGCTCCCGCACCTCGTAACCCTCCTGCGGCGGGTCGTACTGCCCCACCGAGATGGCCGGCGTCCCGAAGAAATGCAGGGCGTTCATGGCCGTCTCGCCCCGGTAGCTGCGCTCCCGCCCGGCCATGTTCAGCCCGGCGGTGCGCCCCTCGTGATAGGCGTTGGGCCAGATGGGGATGGGCCGGGCCCGCTCCTCCAGGAAATCATAGGCCTCGGCCACGTCCCCCGCGGCGTAGACGTCGGGAGCGGAGGTGGCCAGGTGCTGGTCCACGGCGATGCCCTTGACCACCCGGATCCCCGCTTCCCGGGCCAGCTCCGCGCGGGGGGCCACCCCGGCGGCCAGCACCACCAGGTCGCAGGGCAGCTCCTCGCCTCCCGCCAGCGCCACCGCGCCCACCCGCTCCTCCCCCGGCCGGGGGCGGAACTCCTTGGCCGCCGCCCCCAGGAACAGCTCCACCCCGTGGGAGCGGAACAGCTCCTCCACCGTGGCCGAGGCGCGCCGGTCCAGGTTCAGGGCCAAGAGGCGATCCATGAGCTCCACCACCGTCACCGTCAGGCCGATGCGCAAGAGCGCCTCCGCGGCCTGCAGGCCGATGAGGCCGCCGCCCACCACCACCGCCCGGCGGGCCTGGTGCCGCTCGATATGCTCCTTGAGGGCCGCCACGTCGGCGATGCTGATGAAGCCGAAGACGCCCGGTCGGTCCGCCCCGGCGATGGGCGGGGTCACCCGGCGGCCGCCGGTGGCCAAAAGCAGCTTCCCGTAATCCAGGCAGGCGCCGTCCTCCAGGGTCACCCGCCGGCGGGCAGGATCCACCGCCGCCGCCCGCCGCGGTGCCAAGAGCTCCACCGCCATGCGCCGGTAGAAGTCCGGGTCCCGGTAGGCCAGCTGCTCCGGGGTCTTCTCCCCCGTCAGAAGGTAGGAGATGGCGGGACGGGAGTAGGCGGGGTGAGGCTCCTCCCCGACGATGGCCAAGCTGCCGGAGCGGTCCACCTCCCGGATGGCCTCCACCGCCCCCACGGCCGCCACCGAGTTTCCCACGATCAGGTAGTCGTAGAAAGCCAAGCGAGTTCTCCTTCCTCCGCGAATACCAAGGCATCGTTGGGGCAGTTCTTGACGCAGGCGGGGATCTCCTCGCCGGGGCACAGGTCGCACTTGGAGGCGACGCCCTGGGCCAAGTCCCGCTCAATGGAGCCATAGGGGCAGGCCATGATGCAGGTCCAGCAGCCGATGCACTTGTCCTCCTGCACCAGGACCACCCCGTCCTCCCCCTTGGTGAGGGCGCCGGTGACGCAGGCGTAGACACAATCGGGCTCGGGACAGTGCCGGCACTGGAAGGCGAAGGACAAGGGCCCCCGCTCCTCCACCCGCAGGCGCTTCAGGGGGCGGGGCCGCTCCCGCTTGAAGGCCTTCACCAGGTCCCGGGAGCGGGAGTGCTGAACCAGGCAATGCACCTCGCACAGGGTGCAGGCCATGCACACTTCCTCGCGGGCGTAGACGCGCTTCATCAAAGCCTCGACCACCCTTTAAGAAATATGGATCGGAACCGGAGACAAAAAATAGAAGGAACGACCGCGGACGTTCCCCGTACGTCGCCACCCTCGAGGCAGAGCCTACGCGTTGGAAGCCGTCTCGGATGAATTGCGCCGCTTGCACCGCGCCGGCTGCCGGAAATTGCCGCCGCAGCCGCCCGCATGGCCACCGACCGTCGTTTTGGCCCCCATTATAACCTGCGATGGCGCTTCTGTCTACCTGGAATTCCGCCCGGTTTGCCGGCGGCGACCTAGCCATGCCCCCTTCCCCTTGTGATATAATCTTTTGCAGCAAATCCAGCCGACTCCGCAGGGGGGAGGACCACCTTGCCCACGAAAGACGCCGATCTGGTGCGACAGGCCTTCGACCTGGCCCGAAAGCGGCAGGGCGCGGCGGCCGAGGCTGTCCTGCGGGAGGCCCTGGCCCAGCGGCCCGAGGACCCCTTCCTGGGCGCCGCCCTGGCCCGCCTCTACCTGCGCCTGGGCCGGACCGCGGCGTCCCGCGCCCTGGTCGAGGAGCAGGCCTCGCGCACCGACCTGTCCGCCGCCCAGCGGGCCGAGGTACTGGCCCTGTCCGGGGAGGTGGCCTTGAAGGAGCAGCGCTGGGGCGAGGCCGTGGAGCAGCTGGAGGCGGCCCACGCCCTGCGCCCGGACGCCTTCCTGGCCGGGCGGCTGGCCGAGGCCTACCGCCGCTCGGGCCGGCTGGAGGAAGCCCGCGCCCTGGTGGAGCGGGTGGAGGGCTTCCATGACGATCCGCACCTGTTGCGGCTTTTGGCCCGGATCCGGGAGGAGCAGGGAGACCCTGCCGCCGCCCTGGAGAGCTACCGTCGTCTGACCGAGCTGGACGCCTCCGACGACTTCGCCCAGGCAGCGGTGATCCGGCTCAGCCAGCAGGGCAGCTCCCAGGAGGAGCGGGCGGCGGAGCTGGCCCGGGTGCTGCGGGTGGGCCGGCGGGGGGACAATCCCCAGCTGCACCAGCTCTACGCCCGGGAGCTGTCCGGTCTGGGCAAGGACGCCGACGCCGCCGCTGAGCTGGAGCGGGCGGTGAAGCTGGCGCCGGAGGATCCCTTCCTCCTGGCCCAGGCCGCCTATGCCCACCGGCGCGCCGGGGAGTCCCAGCGGGCCTGGGAGCTTTTGCGCCGCGCCCTGAACGTGCGCCCCGCCGACCGGCCGGCCCAGCTCACCTTCACCGCCCTCAGCCGGGAGCTGTCCTTGGAGGCTGAGGCCGCCGGCTTCGTCCGGGAGCTGTTGGAACTGCACCCCCAGGCCAAGTCCCTGTGGCAGGTGGTGCGCCGGCTGGAGCACCCCGAGGCGCCGCCCCCGTGGCGGCACCGGAGGCGCAAGCCGTCGTGAGCGGCCCTCGTCTGGGGGACTTGATCCGCGTCCCGCCGGTGCGCACCGTGGTGCAGCTGGGGGACCTGGCCGACGCCTCCCTGGCCCAGCACCTGCGGGAGGATTTCGTGTGCACCGCCGAGGCGGGCCACGCCCTGCAAACCATCCTGGGAGCGGTGGGGACGGGACGCGGACAGGGCTTCTTCGTCCAGGGCAGCTACGGGTCGGGCAAGTCCCACCTCCTGGCGGTGCTGGCCCTGGCGGCGCGGGGAGCGGGATTGCCGCCGGGGGCGCAGCTGCCGGAGCTGGACGCGGCGCACCGCCCCGTGCCGGTGACGGTCTCCCTGGTGGAACACTCCGGCCGGGAGGCCCTGGAGGACGTGGTGCTGGCCGGCCTGGCCGCGACCAGGGCCCTCAAGGGCATCGCCCTGACGGCCCAGGAGGCCTCGTTGGAGCAGGCGCGCCGCTTCCTGGAGGCGAACCATCCGGAACAGCTGGCGGCCTTCAAGCAGCGCGAGGGCATCGCCGATGCGGCCGAGCTGTTCCGCCCCGGCATGCTGCCCCAGCTGGAGGCCTTCCTGGCGGAGCATCAGGTGCCCCTGAAACTGCGGGCGGACCGGCGCGCGGCCTTCGACGCGGTGTGGTCCGCCGTGGGAACGGCGGGGGCGCTGCTCCTGATGGACGAGCTGTCGGAGTTCTTGCGCTCCAAGCCCACCGCCGCCGCCTTCCACGAGGACGTGCGCTTCCTGCAGTTTCTGGGCGAGGAAGGCCTGCGCCATCCCCTCTGGGTGGTGGCCACCCTGCAGGAGGCCATCGAGACCGCCGGGGAGATCCCCCCGGAGACCTTCCGCAAGATCAAGGACCGGTATCCGGTGCGCCTCTCCCTCACCGGACGCCACCTGGCCGAGTTGGTGGAACGCCGCCTGGTGGTGCGCACCCCCGGGGCCGCCGCCGCGGCGGACGCCCTGCATCGCCGGCTAACCGCCGCCTTCGGGGAACTGCCCTTTCCCCGCCACGAGCTGCGCCGCCTCTATCCGGTGCATCCGGCCACGGTGGAGTTCCTGGAGCAACTGCGCCACCTGTTCTCCCAGCACCGGGGCGCGGTGGATTTCATCCACAGCCGCCTGGCGGGCGACCCGGCCCGGCAGATCCCGGGGGTGCTGGACCAGCCTCCGACGCACCTCTTGGGCCCCGAGGAGCTCTTCGACCATTTCCGGGACCGCATCCGGGAAACCCCGGAGACCACCATCCTGAGCGAACAGGTCTTCGCCTTCTTCGAGCAGCAGTTGCCCCGCCTGGTGCCCGAGGCGGAGGACCGCCCCGCCGCCCTGGCCCTGGTGAAGCTGCTGCTCTTGGGGGCGCTGCTCCCCTACCCCCGGGACTTCTCCCCCCCGGAGCTGGCGGTGCTGCTCCTGCGGCCGGTGGCCGGCGCGGATCCCGCCGTGAACCTCGAGTACGTGGCCGGCCTCTTGGAACTCTTGTTCAAGGGCGGCGCCTACCTGACCCGCACCGAGGCCGCCGATCCCCTGCAGCGGCGCTACCGCCTGGACGCCCGTTCCGACACCGCCGCCGTGGTCGAGCGCCGCCTGGCGCACCTGCGCCGGGAGATCGCCCCCGACGACCGGCGGGCCTTCACCCTGCTCTTGCCCTGGCTGGAGGACCGCTTCCTGCCCCTGGCTCAATTGGACGGGCCGCCGTCCAGCCAGACGGTGCTGTGGCAGCAGACCCTGCGCCGGGTGGTGGTTTTCCTGGCGCCCCTGGAGGAGTTGGCCGAGCAGTTGGAACCGCTGCGCCAGGCCGTGGCCCAGGGACAGGCGGACGCGGTGCTTTGCATCGGCCACGCCCTGCGGGAGGAGAGCACGGAGTTGGCCCTGTTCCAGCGGGTGCTGCCCGCCCTGCCCCGGGAGCTGGCGCCGGCGATCCGCTTCTGGCTGCCGGGAAAGGTGGCGGATCCCCAGGCCCTGCGGGAGGCCCTGGCCTTCGAGTTGCTGCGGGAGCAGGCGGGGGAGGAGGAGCCCACGGCGGCCCGCTCCCTGCGGGAGTACCTGGACGCCCACCTCCCGGAGCAGCGCCGCCGGGTGCAGGAGCTGTACCGCGACGCCTATTTCTCCGGGCGGCTTCTGGACGCCAGCGGCGAGGTGACGCCCCCGGGAGCTCCGACGGTGTTCTCGGACCTGCTGACCCGCATCGCCGCCCAAGTGCTCCAGGAACGCTTCCCCCGGCACCAGGAGATCGCCCCCAAGAGCGCCGACGCCCTGACGGCCCGCACCGTGGAGCAGCTGGTGGCCGCCTTCCTGGTGCCGGGTACCCTGGGGTCCGAGACGCCCAATCCCTTCCTGCAGCAGGTGGTGGGCAATTTCCTGGAGCCCATGCACCTGGCCCGCCGCAGCGGCCGCAGCTTTCATCTGAGCGTGGACTCCCGGGCCAACCCCCTGGTGGCGGAGTCCCTGGGCTTCTTGGAACGTGAGCGCCGCTCCCCCGAGGAGCTGTTCCGCCACCTGTCCCAGAGCAAGTGGGGCCTCACCCGGGAGCCCTTCCGCCTCCTGCTGCTGGCGCTCATCCACTCGGGCAACGCCGCCGCCTACGTCGGCGGGCGCCGCCGCGACCCGGCCCAGATCAACGGTTTGGACGACTTGGCCCGGGTGGAGGAGCTGGGGCCGGGGGACGTCCTGGATCCCGCCCAGGCCCGCGCCCTGACCGCCCTGTCTTTCCTGCCGCCCCGCCTGCAGCACTTCCCCCTGAGCTACGCCCAGCAACGCGACACCTGGGACTTCCTGCGCCAATTCAAGGAGGAGGCCCTGGCGCGTGCCGAGGCGGTGCGCGCAGGTCTGGCCGCCCTGGAGGGGGTGCCGGCCTTCGCCGCCTGGGACACCGCCTCCCTGCAGGCCGACCTGGCCGAGGTGCGCCGGGTCCTGGACGCCATCCGGGTCAGCTACCATCCCCGGGAGGGATTGGAGCACTTCCTGGCCGCCTACGGCGCCGCGCCCCGCTTCGAGCAGCAGCTGGACCGGCTGGAGCAGCTGGACCGCTTCCTGCGGGAGCGCCGGGAGAAGCTCTTGTTCATGCACGGTTATCTTACGGCCGCCGCCGGCATCGTTCCGGAAGCGGCCGGGGACGAGCGCCGCCGCCTGGCCGAGCGGTGCACCGAGGTCGCCACGGCCTTGGATCCCTCCGCCTTCGCCGCCCTGGAGGCCGACTTCGCCGCCTTCCGGGAGCGCCACGCCGGGTGGTACCTGGCGGAGCACCAGCGCCTGGCGGGGCCGGAGCGGCTCCGCCCCTACGCCGCGGTGCGCTCAGGCGAGGCCTACCGCGCCTTGGAGCTTTTGTCCACCCTGGAGGCGGTACCGGAGCCGGAGACCCTCCGCCGGGCCAGATCCCTGCTGGAGCAGGTGCGCGCCGCCGAGTGCCGGCAGCTCGCCCCGGCGGATCTCTTGCTAAGCCCCCTTTGCCGCTGCGGCCTGCGCCCCGGGCAGCCCGCCCCCCTGCCCGGCGTGTCCCAGATCCAGGCGGCGCTCCAGGTCGCCCTGGCCGACTACGCGGCCACCCTGGCCGCCGAACCCTTCCGCTCCCAGATCCTCGGCTACATCGGAGGGCTGGTGGACGTGGGCGAGCGCCACGCCGCGGAGCCGGTGCGCCGCCTTTTGGAGGGCACCGATCCGGACCGCCTGGCCCGGGGCGTCACCCGATCGGTGGTGGAGACCCTGCGCCGCGCCCTGGCCGGCCGCCACCCGCTGGCGGTGCGCCGCCTGCAGGATCTGGCCGGGCTGCTGGCCGGCCGGGTGTTCCCCCCGGGGAAGATCCGGGAGCTGGTGGACGGCTGGCTGCGGGGGGAGGAGGGCCTGGCGGAGGACAGCTTCGTGCGGGTGGAGGGGATCGGCGGCACCGACACCGCCCCCAGCCGGCTGGCCGAGGTGGTGGCGGCGGACTTTCCGGAGCTGGCCCAGCCGACCGCGTCATTGTCTCCCACCCTCCTGGCCCTGGAGGCCCTCACCGCCCGCTGGCGGGAGGCCCACTCCCTGGCGGCGCCCCCGCCGCCCCCCGCCCTGGCCGCCTGGTCCGCCAGTCTGGCGGACCTGGGCCGGCGCATCGCCGCGGAGCCAGCCCTGGCCGGGGTCCTGGCCGCGGCCCGCCGGCAGGCGGCGGCCGCCGACCGGGAGGCGGAGCTGTGGGAGCTCTTGGCCCGGCGCGCCGGCGGCGCAAGTCCCGCCCTGGCGCGCGATCTGGCCGGGGAGGAGCTTTTTCCCGGCGTGGCCCGCCGCGCGGGGATCGCCCTTTTGGAGACCCTGGCCCGGGAGGAGGACCTGGCGGTGCTGGCCCAGGTGGAGGCCGCCCTGGAGCACGCTCCCGCCGGGGAAGGCTACCCTGCGGCGGCCAGCAGGGCCGCCCGCCTGGCCGCGGACCTGGCCGCCGCCGGCGACCCGGAGCGTCTGGACACCCCCCGCCAGTGGGAAGCGGCCCAGGAGGGCTACCTGGGGCGTCTGGAGGCCGACCTGGCCCGCCTGGTCCGCAGCCTGGAGCGGCTGAGCACCCCGCCCCCCGACGGCGGCCGGCCCCTCACCGAGCGCTCCCGGCGGATCCTGGAGGAGCATCGGAGGGCCTTCGCCCGGTTCCTGCGCCGGGGCCAGACGGGCCGCACCCTGGCCGACGTGCTGCGCCTGCCTCGGGAGCGCTGGTTCCCCGCCGCCCCGGCGGGGCTGTTCCTGGTGCTTTTGGACGGTGCCCGCTACGACACCTGGCCGCCCCTCCTGGAGCCCTGCGCCGGCGCCTTCCGGATCCTGCGCCAGGGCCTGGCCTGGGCCGCGCTGCCCACCGTCACCGCCACCCAGCTTGACCGCGCGGGGGCCGCCTTGAAGGTGGAGGTGGTGCCCTGCGAGGGCTGCGGGGCGGATCTGGCCGCCCTGGACAACCGGGAGCTGGCCCCCGGCCGGGCGGTGCTGGCCAAGTTCGACCTGGTGGACCGTCGTCTGCACGACAGCCGCGCCGACTACGCCGCCTTCCTGGAGGAGCTGACCCTGGCCGCGCGGCGCGACCTGGTCCCCTTCCTGGACGGCCTGCCGCCCCGGGCGGTGGTGCTGTTGACCGCGGACCACGGCTTCCGGGAAAACCCCGCCTTCCCCGGCGCCAATCCCCATGCCACCCCCCGCTACCTGCACGGCGGTGACACCCCCGAGGAGGTGCTGGTGCCCTGGCAGCTGTGGCTCAAGCAGGGGTGAGGCCGTCTCCCACCCTCAGGACTGGCGCAGGGCCTTCTTGTCCACCTTCCCCGTGGGCAACAGCGGCAACTCCTCCCGAAACTCCACCTCCCTAGGACATTTGAAGGCCGCCAGATGCTGCCGGCAAAACGCCCCCAGCTCCCCCGCCGTGGCCGTCTGGCCGAGGCGCAGCACCACCACGGCGCGCACCGTCTCCCCCCGCAGGGGGTGCATCCGGCCCACCACGGCCGCCTGGGCCACCGCCGGATGGGTCAAGAGCACCTCCTCCACCTCCCGGGGATAGACGTTCATGCCCCCCGAGAGGATCAGGTCCTTCTTGCGGTCCACCAGGAAGACGTAGCCGTCCTCGTCCAGGTAGCCCAGGTCTCCCGTGCGCAGCCAGCCGTCCCGCAAGGCCTCGGCCGTCTCCTCCGGGCGGTTCAGGTAGCCCCGCATCACGTTGGGGCCGTGCACGGCCACCTCCCCCACCTGGCCCCGGGGCAACTCCCGCCCCGCCTCGTCCAGGATGCGCACCGCCACCCCCGGCAGGGGCGGGCCCACCGAACCAGGCTTCACCGGGCCAGCGGGCGGGGTGACGTAGGCCACGGGGGAGGTCTCCGTGGGCCCGTCCCCCTCGAGAAGCTCCAGCCCACAGGAGCGGCGGAAGGCCGCCGCCACCGTGGGCGGCAGGGGCGCGCCGCCGGAGATGCACAGGCGCAGGGTGGGAAGCTTCTGGCCGGCGGCCGCCAGGGCCGCGAACATGGCCGGCACCGCGGCGAAGACGGTCACCCCCGACCCCGTCATGGCGCTCACCACCGCCTCGGGCCGAAAGGCCTCCAGGACCACCGTGCGCGCCCCCACCGCCACGGGCAAGAGCAGATTGCCCATCTGGGCGAAGGAGTGGAAGTACGGAAGGACGCCCAGAAAACAGTCCCGCTCCGTCAGGGGGACCACCTGAAGGATGGCCGCCACGTCGAAGGTGAGGTTGGCGTGGGTCAAGAGCGCTCCCTTGGGGGCGCCCGTGGTGCCGGAGGTGTACAGGCAGGCCGCCACCGCCCCCTCGTCCACCCCCGGATCGGGAAACTCCTCCCCCGCCGTCAGCAGTTCGGCGTAGGGGACGGTGTCCGGCACCTCCCGGCCCAGGAGCACCACGTGGCGCAGGGTGGGCGGCAGCCGGCCCGCCAGGGCCGCCACCCGGGGATACAGCCGCTCGGGAACGAAGATGGCCGCCGCGGCGCTGTCCCGCAGGATGTGGGCGATCTCCTCCTCCCGGAAGAGGGGGTTCACCGCCACCAGCACCGACCCGGCGGCCTGGATCCCGAAATATATGGGGAAGTACTCGGGAGTATTGGGCAAAAGCGCCGCCACGAACTCGCCGGGGCGCACCCCCAGGGAGCGCAGCCCCCGGGCCACCCCCGCCGCGCGCCGGTACAGCTGCCCGTAGGTCCAGGAGCCGCCCTCCCACTCCACGGCGGCGGCATCCGGCCACGCCTGCCGGGAGCGGCGCAAGAGGTCCACGGTCAGCATCCGCCACCGCCTCCTTCCGACTTGCGCCGGCGCTCCGCCTCGCGAAGCTCGATCCGCCGGATCTTGCCCGAGACGGTCTTGGGCAGCTCGGTCACGAACTCCACCTCCCGCGGATATTTGTACGGGGCGGTGGTGCGCTTCACGTGCTCCTGCAGCTGGGCGGCAAGCTGGGGCGAGGGCTCGTGCCCCGGCGAGGGCACCACGAAGGCCTTGATGATCTCCCCCCGGACGGGGTCGGGGGAGCCCACCACCGCCGCCTCCACCACCGCCGGGTGCTCCACCAGGGCGCTCTCCACCTCGAAGGGACCCACCCGGTACCCGGCGGTGATGATCACGTCGTCCGCCCGCCCCACGAACCAGAAGTAGCCGTCGGGGTCCACCGAGCCCCGGTCGCCGGTGATGTACCAGTCGCCCCGCAGCCCCCGCTCCACGGCCCCGGGATCGCCCCAGATCTCCCGGTACAGACCCAAGGGCCAGTGCGGGCGGGCGCGCACGGCGATGTCCCCCTCCTCCCCGGGGGGCAGCTCCCGGCCCGCCGCGTCCACCACCGCCACGTCGAAGCCGGGGGAGGGCTTGCCCATGGAGCCGGGCCGCACCGCCAGGCAGGGGAAGTTGGCCACGATGGCCACCGTCTCCGTCTGGCCGTAGCCGTCGCGGATGGTGATCCCGGTGTCCCGGCGCCAGGTCTCGATGACCTCGGGGTTCAGGGGCTCCCCCGCTCCGGCGCAGTGGCGCAGGGCCGGAAAGCGCCGCGCGGCCAGGTCCTCCTGGACCAGCAGGCGGTACACCGTGGGGGGAGCGCACAGGGTCGTTATGGGATAGCGCTCCAAGAGGTCCAGGGTGCGGCCGGGATCGAAGCGGCCCCGGGCGTCGTCCACGAAGACGGCGGCGCCGCAGTTCCAGGGCCCGAAGAGGCTGGACCAGGCCGCCTTCGCCCAGCCGGTGTCGGAGACGTTCCAGTGCAGGTCCGTGGGCTTGAGATCCAGCCACAGCCGTCCCGTGATCAGGTGGGCCGCCGCGTAGCCGTGGCTGTGCAGCACCATCTTGGGGTGTCCGGTGGTGCCGGAGGTGAAATATAGGAGGGCGGGGTCGGCGGCACGGGTGTCCGCCCGGAAGTCGGCCGGGGCCGCCGCCAAAAGCTGTTCGTAGGAGAGCCAGCCGGGGCGCTCCCCGTCCACCAGGATCCGGTGGGTGAGCTTGGGCCCCTGCCGGCAGGCCTCCTCCACCTTGGGGGCGTTCTCCTGATCCGTGACGATGACCCCGGCACCGGTGGCCCCCATCCGGAAGGCCAGGTCGCGGGCGGACAACTGGGTCGTACCTGGCACCGGCACCGCCCCCAGGCGGATGAGCCCCGTCATGGTCTCCCACCAGGCGGCCAGGCGGGGCAAGAGCACCAGCACCAGATCCCCCTTGGCGACGCCCAGGCCGCTCAAGGCCGCGGCCACTCGCCGCGATCGCTCGGCGACCTGGGCGAAGGTTAGCCGCTCCTCCCTCCCCTCCCCGTCCACCCGCCAAAGGGCCGTACGCGCGGGATCCGCGGCCCAGCGGTCCAGCACGTCGGCGGCGAAGTTGAATCGCTCCGGGATCTCCACCCGGAAATCCCGCCTCGCCGCCGCGTAGTCGCCCAGGTTGGAACCCTCGGGCAAAGGCACGGGGCCAGGGACACCCAAGCCGTCCATCAAAACGACCTCCTCGCAGGATATGCCCTGGCCCCCTCTTTCTATGTCCGCCTCCCGAAATCCTGTCGCAGGCGCTCCAGCAGCACTTCTCGCCGGTTGCGGGAGGGGTCCTCCTGCACGAAGGCCAGCAGTTTCTGCAAGGCGCGCCCCACGGCGGGGCCGGGGCCGATGCCCAAAGCCAGCACGTCTCGGCCGTCCACCGCCAGGTCCCGCGGGGAGAAGACCCGCTCTCCGGAGAGGAGCCGGCGCACGCGGGCGGCCAGGGCCGCCACCGCAGCTTCCTCGGCCTCCTCTCCTCCATGGGCGCCCCGGTCGGCCTGCCACAGTTCCAGCAGGTCCTCCACCCGCTCCTCGCCCACCCGGGCGATGAGGCGGCGCAGGGTGGCGTCCCGGTAGGGCAGGCCCGGGCGCAGGGCCATGTGCCAGCGCACCAAGGCTGCCACCTGGCCCACCCGCCGGCGCTCCTCCCGCAGGCGGGTCAGGATGCGCGCTGCCAATTCCTCGCCCACCACCTCGTGCCGGTAGAAGTGGCGCTGCCCACCTTTCTCGGTAAGCGTGCGAGGCTTGGCCACGTCGTGCAAAAGAGCCGCCCAGCGCAGGGTCAGGCGGGGGGAGACCCGCTCCACGGTGCGCAGGGTGTGCTCCCACACGTCGTAGGCGTGATGGTGGTTCTGGACCACGCCCACCCCCTCCAAAAGCTCCGGGAGGAACTGGGCCAAAAGGCCGGACCGGCGCAGAAGCTCCAGCCCCCGGCCCACGCCCTCGGCCAGGAGCACCCGGCGAAACTCGTCGCGCACCCGCTCCCGGGAGACGTGGGTCAAAAGAGGTGCCGCCTCCTGGATCGCCCGCCAAGTGCCGACCTCCAAGTCGAAGCCGAGCTCGGTGGCGAGGCGCACCCCCCGCAGGGGCCGCAAGGCGTCCTCGTCGAAGCGGCACCTGGGGTCTCCCACGGCCCGGATGACCCTGGCCGCCAAGTCCCGCCGGCCGCCCGTGGGATCCTCCAGGCGCCCATCCAGGGACATGGCCATGGCGTTGATGGTGTAGTCGCGGCGCAGCAGGTCCTCCTCCAGGGAGGCGCCGAAGTCCACCCGGTCGGGGCGGCGCCGGTCGGAGTACCCGGCCTCGCGGCGGAAGGTGGTGACCTCCACGGCCACGCCGTCCTCGACCACCGTGACCGTGCCATGCGCCGCACCCGTGGGGTGGCTGCGGGAGAAAAGGGCCATGACCTCCGCCGGCGTGGCGGCGGTGGCTACGTCGTAGTCCGCCGCCGGCCTACTTAAGAGCAGATCCCGCACCGAGCCGCCGACCAGAAAGGCGGCATGGCCCGCCTCCACCAGCCGCGCCAGCACTGGACGCACCGAGGCGGGCACGGGCAACGTCTCCAAGGTCATCCCCCCTACAACAAGGAGGCCCTCCCGCCGGGGGAGGGCCTGCCGATCAGCGCTTGGAGAACTGCGGCGCCTTGCGGGCCTTCTTTAGGCCGTATTTGCGCCGCTCCTTCATGCGCGGATCCCGGGTCAAAAGCCCCGCCTGCTTCAAAGGCTGGCGCAATTCGGCGTCGAAACGCAACAGCGCCCGGGAGATGCCGTGGCGGACGGCCCCGGCCTGACCGGAGATCCCGCCGCCGCTCACCCGCGCCACCACGTCGAATTTGCCCAGGCTGTCGGTGATCTTGAGGGGACTTTCCACCAGCACGTGGAGCGCCGGCACCGGAAAGTATTCCGCCAGGGACCGCCCGTTGACGAAGATCCGGCCCTCCCCCGGCAACAGCCGCACCCGCGCCACGGCCTCCTTGCGCCTACCGGTACCCTGGAAAGCGACCTTGCTCAAACCCGCCTCTCCCTTCAAAATGCGTGCACCTCCGGCTGCTGTGCTCCGTGGGGATGCTCCGCCCCTGCGTACACCTTCAGCTTGCGGAACATGGCCCGCCCCAGCCGATTGTGGGGCAGCATGCCCCGGATCGCCAGCTCCACCGCCCGCTCGGGCCGCTCGGCCAAAAGCTTACCGTAGTGAATGGCCTTGAGCCCGCCGGGGTAGCCGGAGTGGCGGTAGTGGAACTTCTGTTCCTTCTTCTTGCCGGTCAGGACCACCTGGGAAGCGTTGATGACGATGACGTGGTCCCCCGTGTCCAGGGAGGGGGTGTAGATCGGCTTGTGCTTGCCACGCAGCAGGCGCGCCGCCTCGGTGGCCAACCGGCCCAGAGGCCTGCCCGCCGCGTCCAACAAAAGCCACCTGCGCTCGACCTCTCGAGCGCTGACCGTGTATGTGGTCTGTGCCAAGTGGGATACCTCCTCGAATGCAGCAGAGGTAATTTTAATACAGGGGAGGGACGATGTCAACGAAATTTTGGCGGTCAAAGGGAGGCGGACCTTTCAATAGAGGGGACCCGGCGCACCACTGAAGGTCCCAGATGGGAGGAACGGCGGCGGGTGGGACACCTGAACGCTTTAATTGGGCCACGGTATTCCGCCGTGGATCACTGACCACGAATGGTCACTTGGTCAGCGGCGGTGATGTAGTGTAGATGGCCTGGCTCGCCGCCACCGCCGCGTTTCAATCCCTCGTAGGGAGGCTGTGGACCGCGGCTGGCCGCCTCTGCGGCGCAGCATCAAGGTGGTTTCAATCCCTCGTAGGGAGGCTGTGGACATTGACGCCCGTGGCTGTCGGAGCGACATTCAACACCTGTTTCAATCCCTCATAGGGAGGCTGTGGACGATAGCGGCGGACGGATGGGGCCGGTGGCTCCAAGGTTTCAATCCCTCATAGGGAGGCTGTGGACCCAGGTACTTTCTCACCATGGCTTGGCGCGCTTTTTGTTTCAATCCCTCATAGGGAGGCTGTGGACGGCGACTGGACTGGTAGTGATAATCTAAAAGGGGCCACTTTTTCGGGTTGTGATAATCGAAAAGGGACCACCCCTAGTAATCCCTTTCCTAGTATACTGTGGTCAGGACCGCAGCATTTACTAGGAGGTGGGGAGGAGAGTGTTCACGGTGGCCGATATCCAGTCCATCAGGTACCTCCATTTCGTGGAAGGCTGGTCGCTCAAGCGAATCGCCAAGACCTTCCACCACTCTCGGAAGACCATCCGCAAGTACCTGAGTCGGGATGATCCGGAAGGACCCAAGTACCACGGCGGAATGCGGTCCAAGCCCAAGCTGGGTCCGTATGCCGATGTGATCAAGGGCTGGCTGGCACAGGATGAGAAGGCTCCCCGTAAACAACGTCACACCGCCCGTCGGATTCACGAGCGACTGGTGGAAGAACTGGGAGCCCAGATCTCCGAGTCCAGCGTGCGGCGCCTGGTGCGCGAGTTGCGGCCTCCACGACAGGTGTATGTACCTTTGCACTTCCCCTCCGGAGTGCAATCCCAAGTTGACTGGGGCGAGGATCAGGTCATCTGGAACAACCAGGCTCGGACGGTTCAGGTGTTCTACATTCGTCTGGCGGCCAGCGGTGCTGCCTTCGCCATGGCCTTCCTCCACCAAAACGAGGAGTCTTTCCTTGAGGGCCATGTGCGCGGACTGGATTTCCTGGGCGGGGTGACCCAACAGATGCTCTACGACAACACGAAGACGGCCTTGAAGCGGTTTGCGGGTCGGCACGAACGGGAGTTGCAGGCCGACTTCGCGAGGTTGGTGGCTCACTACGTGTTCAAACCCGTGTTCGCCAATCCCTATGCGGGTAACGAGAAAGGCCTGGTGGAGAACCTCGTCCGGTGGGGACACCGGCACCTGTTCACCCCCGTCCCCCGGGTGTCCAACCTTGCGGAACTGAACCAGCTATTGCTGCATCGCTGCCTTCTCCGCCGGAAGCTCAAGAACAACAAAAGTACGGTGGGAGAGATGTGGGACGAGGAGCACACGCAACTTCTGGCCCTGCCGACGGTGCCCTTCCCGGCCTACCGTCAGCACATCGCCAGGGTGGACAAGCTGCTGTTGATGCGGTGCGAGGGAGCCAAGTACTCCGCGCCTCCGGAACTGGTCGGGACCAATGTGTACCTGCGGACTTACTGGGATCGGGTGGAGGTGCTTCATGGCACCCGCGTGGCGGCCTGCCACCCCCGCAAGGAGAATGGTGAGTTCTCGCTGCTTTTGGAGCACTACCTGCCCGTCTTGCAGCGCAAGCCTGGTGCCGTGCGGCATGCCGCCGTGTTTCAGCAATACCCACAGGTGTCCAACTTCCGGGATGAGTTCTTGGTCCAACGGCCAGGGGAGTATCGGGAGTTGGTGTCCATTCTGCAGTTGTCCCATGACCACAAGCTTCCTGTTTTCAACGCAGCCTTGGAGCAGGCCGTGAAGCTTGGCAGTTACCACCTTGGCACCGTGGTCACCATACTGGGCGCGCTGGAGGGCTTGGGAGATGCCGCAAGGGGCCAGGATGACCGCCAGCCCGTCCTGCGAGTGGACAGGCCACGGTTGGCCGTCTACGATCATCTGGCGCGAGGTGCCGCGGAATGACTGCCGAGGCTTTGGAGCTGCTCATCGACAGTCACCTGAAGACCTTGGCCCTGCCGTCCATCCGCGGGAGTTATCGGTCCCTGGCCAGGGAGGCGGATGCGGAAGGCAAGGGGGTTCTGGTCTTTCTGGAGGCTCTTCTGGCGCAGGAAGTTAACCATCGGCAAGAGCGGCGGCTGGCACGCCGTCTGCAGGAGGCGCGGTTCCCGGTGCCGAAGGGCCTGGACACTTTCGATTTCACCGTTTTGCCGCATCTGGACAAACCCAAGGTGCTGGCCCTGGCCAGGAGCGAGTTCGTGGCCGCCCGGGAAAACGTGATCTTCCTGGGCAACCCGGGGACGGGCAAGTCTCACCTGGCCATCGCCCTGGGGGCGGAGGCCGTCCGCAACGGCTTCAGGGTACGCTTCGTGACGGCGGCGGCTTTGGCTGACGAGTTGGAGGCCGCCCAGGCGGAGCACCGGGTCTCCAAGGTTCTGAAGGCGTGGAGTCGGTATCACCTGGTCATCGTGGACGAGTTGGGCTACGTACCGTTCGCGGAGGCGCGCGGTCAACTCATGTTCCAGTTTTTCGCGGAACGCTACGAGCGCGGGGCGGTGCTGCTCACCAGCAACCTGGAGTTCAGTGAGTGGACCGGGGTGCTGGGGGAGGAGCGGATGACGGCGGCGCTGGTGGATCGCCTGACCCACCGGGCGCACATCTTCGTGGTTAACGGGGAGAGCTACCGACTGCGGGAGAGCCTGACGAGGCGATAAGTGGTACATATTCCGATCCAAACTTGGCTTTGGCCGACGGCGCTGAACAACCACATAGCTCGAAGGCTCCACCACTTTTGCTGAACTCTTCAATGGTGGAAGAGCGTAGCGAGCGGCACTCCACGGTGGTGGCCCCAGCCAGTCCCGCCCCCCCGTGACCGATGCCATCCTGGACCGGCTGGTGCACAATGCCCACAAGATCGCCCTGCGGGGGGAGTCCCTGCGCAAGGTGGCCGGTAGCGGCGCAGAGCCCGGCGGGGAGGTGGCGCAATGACGATCACCCTTCTACAGGGATGCCACCTCCCCAGAGCCAGCCGGAGGGCTGCGGGGGAGGCCGGAAGAACTGAGTGGTACCCAAGGTGTTACGTGCACCCTCCCCCCTTGTCCATTATCGTAGGCTCACCTGTTATTATTGGTATAGGTCTATACTATGGCCTTCAAAGGGGGTATCAGACGTGGGTAAACCCGCGGGCCGGCGCACGGTGCCGGTGCGGGTCTTCCTTTCCCCGGCGGAATTCGAGGCGTGGGAGGCTTTGCGTGCGGCGGACGTCCTTGGTGTATCGCGGGCCGATTGGGTGATGAACTACGTCTGGCGAGACCTGGAGGAGGTGAGCGAGCGGCCGGGGTCGATGCGGGAGCGCTGCCGGCTGGCCCTCGACGCCCTGGCCGCCGACGAGGATCGCGCGTATCGCGTCGGGTTCAAGGAGCGTGGGGGCCGCCCTCCGCACGTGGTCAGGCCTCCGTTGAAGAGGATACCCCCGGCATAGCGGTCAGCCATCGGTTGCTTCCACGGGGGGGGGTACGATAGCTCTCCGGAGGGGGCAATCCGGACCTCTCCGGGACTTTGCCCCCCTGTCTGGTGGTGGGCACGAAGCCGATGGTGCCGCAAGGATGCTATGGGATATATTTCCGCCCCCTTCCCCCCTCGGGGGGAAGGGGGGACATCTCGCCCCTGCCGCCCCTACTCTACCCGGTAGGGTGATCCCTTTTCGATTATCACGGGTGGTCCCTTTTCGATTGACACAGCCACTGGACCGACGCCAGGGCCTCCGCCAACGTCGTTTCAATCCCTCATAGGGAGGCTGTGGACTCGTCCTGGTAGGCCAGGACCCCGTGCGGATCATCGAGTTTCAATCCCTGAGCTTTGCTCAAAATTAAATTTTCCGCCCCGGCTAAATGGCAATATCAGTCATAAAGGGTGGTCAATAACCAGCGGGAAGGCCGGCATAATTTCCAGTCCGGGACGATATGGTGCTTAATACCATTCATGGCACTGATACTAAGTTGCGATGGGAGGTGGAAACAGGCCCCTCCCGGAGCCTCATCACCGGATGTTTCTTCCGGCAGCCGCTACCTCAGGCGGCGAAACTTCGTACGCATCGGATGCGTTCTTCCTGCCCCATCCGGCAGGCGGCGGCTGCGATGAGGTGCAGCAGCAGCAGGTAGCGGTCGATGTGGGCCTGGGCATGCTTCCTGCCGCGCCGCCGTTGCTCACGGAAGCCCAGGTTGTCCACCAGGCGGCTGTTGAGCCGCTCTACGGAAGTGCGCCGGTTGTACACACGGCTGAACTCGACGCTGTATTCAGGCAACTCCCAGTTGATCCAGGGGACCTCGTCCCGGTCGACCCTGAAAATCCGCCCGTTGCGCTTGGCCTCGCCGCAGCAGCGCTCCCGGCAGGAGCACTCCGGCGGCTGTCCCTCACCGCGGGCCTTGGGATGGTGGACGGGGCATCCGAAGATGTACTGCTGGCGCTTGCGATCTCGACCCAGGTAGAGCATGGCTAGGCCCGCCAGGCAGATGGGGTAGCCGCGCTTGTCGATCTTGGCCACTCCCGGCACGTCGTCGAAGGACCGGTCCTTGCGGCTGCCGGGGTTCCCCCGGCTCACCAGCTTCACTTGGTCGCCGGTCTTGTTCCGCAAGAGGTCGCGGTTCTCCTGACTGTAGTAGGGGCCGTCAGCGGTGATGTACCGGATCTTTGCGGGAAACAGCTCGGGGAACTCCCGTTCGAACCGCTCCAACAAAGGCGGCAGGCCCTTGCCGTCGTTGCGGGAGCCGTGCAGGGGGTCGCCGGTGTAGGGCAGCTCGGAGGCGGTATCCACCAGCAGGCTGTACTTGAGGCCCAGGTGGGTCACGGTAGCGGACTTGCGGACCACGCCGCAGACGTCGTCGGTGACGGGGCAGGAGCAGTGCTCTTGGTCGGCGCAGCCACAGGTCTTGTGGTTGGGCAGGGAGCGGCTCTCCGAGTGCACCGTGTCCACGGCGACCACGGGGCTGGGCTTGAAGACGCCGTGCTTGATGTTGTCCTTGATCTGCTGGACGCGGGCGTCCCGCCAAATGCCGCACCTGATCATGATGGCATTGAAGCGATCCAGGGTCTGACGGCTGGGGACCTGCTCCACGGACTTGAAGCCGCAGCCGCGCCAGAAGGCGGGGTTGCCGACCAGGCTGCGGCGCAGGTGGCTGGAGCCGTCGGGAACACCCAGGAGGGGAGCCACCACGAAGGCGGTGAACATGGGGAGGAAGGGATACCCCTTGCGGCCGGCCCGGCCGGCCGGGCGGATATCGCTGGCGGGTCCCGAGGGCTCCGATTCCGGAAAGAAGCACAACTGCGGCGATTCTACCGAAGACGTCGCGGGAGCCTCTGGGGTCTTCAGACACATATAGCGAATACAAGGATATAATTCAGCATATTCTGAAAAGTCCAGGTTTCTCAGCTCTTCGATAACATACGGCCACAAAGCCTCCTCGGGAATTATCCCATCTCGGTAGTCTAGGGACAACCATGTCAGCTGTTCCATGACGTTCACCTCCATATAGGAGAAGTCTCCGTTGCTTCAAGAATAACGTACCCGTTCGGTAAAGCCGTAGGGGGGGCCAACGACAACTAGCGGGTCTTTCGCAGATAGCCCGGCCAACGGCGATAGAAGTGCCATATGGTGCGGCTTGCGGGCCGGCACCGATGTAGTACCTAATCTTATCGGCTGGCTGGCGCGAACCGAGAGAGGCCAAGGGAGACAAACAACTGCTCCTGCTCCGGCGTACGCTTGCTCAGTCGGATGCGGGGCCGCTCTCTGGTTCCTTCGGGTGGAAGGTCCACAACGCCCCGGATGCCGGCAAGGGTCTCCATCAGGGCATCGAAACCTTGATCATACCCGGCTTGTCGAGCCTCCCGGTATAGCAGCGAGGCCAACAGCAGCGCCATCACGCACACCGCGATGTGCACCCGGATCTTTTGATCCGTCCAGTGGAAGATGGGGGTCACCGTGACGAAGCGGGGATCTTTCATCTGTCGGAAGGCGTTCTCCAGGGTACCCTGGCTGCGATATGCCGCGATGATGGATACGTCGTCCCAATCCATGTGGTCGGTGAAGAGGATCGTTCGGCCCAGGCGGCGGTTCTTAAGTTCGGCGATCTTTGCTTCGTCCCAGTGATAGGACACCCGGACCTGTCCCGTATCGTCTTCGGCCACCTGCCAGGCCAAAAGCGGTCCGGCCTCCCGATTTGCCGCCAGCAGGCGCTGGATGTACCGTTCGGCACTCTCCCGGCTGGTCTTGCGCCTGCGTCCTACACCGCCCGGCGGAGAGGAAAGCCGCTCCACCAGAGTTCCAAGGCCCACCTCCAGCTTCGCCTTTTGAAGGCTGATACCTCGCCATTGGCCCTCCGCCAAGGCCGGGTTGTAGGTGATCACCACCCGCCGCGTTGTGCCGTACACCTTCTTCTCGGTGCTAAAGGCCAGCAAGCCGGGCCACCGTTCATCGTCCACCGGATGAAAGTCCGTTAGTGGACGATAAGCCAGATCAGGATGGTGGCGAGGGACCAGTGAGCTGACGAACGACAGGCCTGCAGCCTGGGTGGGATCCGCAAAGGTGGTGAAGTTGGCCTTCGAGGGGTTCCCCTTGTCGAAGACAACCGTGA
>JAJZIM010000108.1 GCA_021810565.1 Bacillota bacterium | reverse complement strand
GCGCAGGGCATCCCCTGGCGGTGTTTTCAGCTCCTGCGGCACAACGACGGCTGGCAAATCGGAAGGAGGGAGGCGGCCATTCCTCCCACCCCTGAAGGGGTGGGCTTCCTGGCCGCGATTCTGTGAGGAGGGGTGGCAGATGAGGTGGGGAAGGCGGATAGGGGCAGTCCTGGTGAGCGGCCTCCTGTTTGCGGCGGCGGGCTGCGGCACCGCGGCCAAGCCGACCAGTGCCGAGATCTACCAGACGGCGCGGCTTGGCACGGTGATGGTGGTGTCCCAGTATCAGACCCAGGTGAGCGTGCCCGAGGGGCATATCCCGGCGGACAAGGAGGCCCTGCTTAAGCAGCAGTTGATCAGCATGGTGCAAAGCGGGCAGGTGGCCGACAACCCGGCGGCATTGACCCAGGCGGCCCTGCAGCTGATCTTGAACAACCCGCTGAACTACGTGGAGCCCTCCAGCACGGTGCTGAGCAAAAAAGTGGGCATGTTGATGCTGGGATCGGGGTTCTTCGTGACGCCCAACGGCTACCTGGTGACCAATGCCCACGTGGTGGCCCCCGACAACCCGGAGATCAAGCAGGGCTTTGCCCAGACCGGGCTGCAGGACTTCGTGCAGGTGTTCATGCAGAAGGACGAGGCCTCCTTGGAGCAATTCCTGGGCGGTGCGCTGCCGGCCTCCATGGTGAAGGAGCTCCAGCAGGCGGAGACGGATTACGTCGCCCACTACATGCAATTCGGCAAGGTGGCCAAGAGCTACTCCGTGCAGATGGGGGCGGCGATCCCGGGGGTGGCCACGGGCCAGAAGGGGATCACGGCCTCGGTGGTGGTCGCAGGCAAACCCACTCCCGGCAAGGACGTGGCCATCCTGAAGGTGGAGGGGGAGTCGAACCTGCCCACCCTGCCTTTGGGCCACGACAGCAACCTCAACGTCTCGGCGCCGTTGTACGTGGTGGGCTACCCGGCGGATGCCACCTTCATGTCCACCTTCGCCAAGAGCAGTCAGGTGGAGCCCACCCTGACCGCGGGGGTCTTGAGCCGGCGGGTGAAGATGTCCGGGGGCTGGACGGCGCTGCAGACCGACGCGACCATGCATCCGGGCAACAGTGGCGGACCGGTGCTGAACGCCGACGGCCACGTGGTGGGCCTGGCCACCTTCGGCGCGGTGAGCCAGAACACCGGGCAGACCGTGTCGGGGGAGAACTTCGTCGTACCCACCAGTCTGGTACAGGAGTTCCTGCACCAGGTGAACGTGACGCCCCAGAGCAGCCAGACCACCGGCCTGTACCAGCAGGCCCTGGCCGACTACTATACCCAGCGCTATCGGGACGCCCTGCCCCTGTTCCAGAAGGTGAACGCCCTTTTGCCGGGCAATCCCTTCGTGCAGAAGTTCATCACCGCCTCCCAGGCGGACATCTTAGCCGGGAAAGACCGCTCGGGACCGGGGGCCCTGGGCTGGGCCCTGTACACCCTGGCGGCGTTGGTGGTGCTGGCCGTGATCGGGGCGGCGGCCACGGGCAGGCTGCGCCCGGTGCTGGCGGGGGTGGGGACGCTGCGCCGGCCGCGGTCGGGGGCGCCGACTGAGGTTTCGCCGCCACCGGAGGGAAAGGATTCGGTCCAGGCGGCGGGGTCGACCTGTGCCGCCTGCGGGGCGCCGCTGGGAGCGGACGACCACTTCTGCCCCTCCTGCGGGGCGCTCGCCCGCTGTTCCTCCTGCGGGGCGCCGGTTGAGCCGGGGCAGACCTTCTGCAGCCGGTGCGGGGCTTCCTTGAAGCGGTGACGGCAAGGATGGACTCCGGGGATGAAGGAGGTGCGCTGGCGCATGCGTTCGAGGGATGAGGTGGAGGCCCGGCTGGAGGGGTGGCGGGAGCGGCTGCGCCGGGGAGCGGACGCGACGGCGGACGCGGCGGCCCTGGTGGAACTGCTGCAGGCGGCCCACGCCTGTGGCGAGCTGGAGTGGGTGCTGGCGGGTGCCGAGGCGGCGCCGGGGGAACGGGAGGCGGCCGCCACGGTGCTCTGTCCGTCCTGCGGCGGTGCGGTCCTGCCGGGACAGCGCTTTTGCACGGCGTGCGGTGCGGCCTTGAGCGACGTCTGCCCCGGCTGCGGCGCGGGCGTTTTGCCCGGCCAGCGCTTTTGCACCGGCTGCGGTCGGCAGCTGGACTGAGAAGGGAGTGGGGCAGGTGCGACGCGGGAGATGGCTGGCGTTCTTGGCGGGCGGGGCCTTGCTGTGGGCCGGGGCCGGATGCGGCCCCGCGGCCAAGCCCACCAGCGCCGAGATCTACCAGACGGCGCGGCTCGGCACGGTGATGGTGACCGCCCGGTTTCAGGCCCAGGTATCCTATCCCGAGGGGCAGATCCCCGCCGCCAAGGCGGCCGCGCTGCAGCAGCAGGGGCAGGCCCTGATCAACTCGGGGCAGATGGCCGACACCCCGGCGGCCATCATCCAGTTCGTGATCCAGACCATAGCCCAGAACCCCCTGGTCTACTACGCACCCACCTCCACCGTGCGCACGGCCCAGGTGAGCACGGTCTCCATCGGATCGGGCTTCTTCGTGACGCCCAACGGCTATCTGGTCACCAACGCCCACGTGGTGGCTCCCGACACCACGGAACTCAAGCAGGGCATGGTGCAGACGGCCATGCAGACTTTCGTCAAGAACGACATGCAATACTTCCTGCAGCTTTGGACCAATCAGGTGGGCGGTAGCATGCCCAAGAACCTGCAGCAGGATCTGGCCAATGCCATCGTGACCTACATCGCCCACTACATGAGCCTGAGCAAGACGCAAGACAGCTATGCCGTGCAGATGGGGGCGGCGATCCCGGGGGTGGCCACGGGGCAGAAGGGGATCACCGCCTCGGTGGTGATCCACGGCAAACCCACCCCCGGCAAGGACGTGGCCATCCTGAAGGTGGAGGGGGAGTCGAACCTGCCCACCCTGCCCCTGGGCCACGACAGCAACCTAAACGTCTCGGCGCCGTTGTACGTGGTGGGATATCCGGGGGACGCCACCTTCATGCCCACCTTCGCCAAGAGCAGTCAAGTGGAGCCCACCTTGACCGCGGGGGTCTTGAGCCGGCGGGTGAAGATGTCCGGGGGCTGGACGGCGCTGCAGACCGACGCCACCATGCATCCGGGCAACAGCGGCGGACCGGTGCTGAACGCCGACGGCCACGTGGTGGGCCTGGCCACCTTCGGCGCGGTGAGCCAGAACACCGGGCAGACCGTCTCGGGGGAGAACTTCGTCGTACCCACCAGTCTGGTGCAGGAGTTCCTGCACCAGGTGAACGTGACGCCCCAGAGCAGCCAGACCACCGGCCTGTACCAGCAGGCCATGGCGGACTACTATGCCCAGCGCTACCGCGACGCTCTGCCGCTGCTGCAGAAGGTGAACGCCCTATTGCCGGGCAATCCCTTCGTGCAGAAGTTCATCACCGCCTCCCAGGCGGACATCCTAGCCGGGAAAGACCGCTCGGGACCGGGGACCTTGGGCTGGGCCCTGTACACCCTGGCGGCGTTGGTGGTGCTGGCCCTGATCGCAGCGGCCGCCACGGGCAGGCTGCGCCCGGTGCTGGCGGGGGTGGGGACGCTGCGCCGGCCGCGGCGGTCGTCGGGGGCGAGCGTTGCCCCGCCGACCCCGCCAGAGGAGGCGCGGCCGAGCTGTCCTGCCTGCGGCGCATCGGTGGGTCCGGAGCAACGCTTCTGTCCGGCCTGCGGCGCGACCCTGCGCTGTCCCTCCTGCGGGACGCCGGTTGTGCCGGGGCAGGTCTTCTGCGCTCAGTGTGGCGCGCCCCTGGGCAAGTCGGGGGAGTGAGCCGCGGCGGCAGGCACGGCCTGAGGACTGCGGAGGGCACCGCCGTCCTGCCCGGGGCGCGAGGGTGGGGATAGAAGCTGTAACATAGAACCCCAACAAATATAGACTTCTCTAGGCTTTTTGTTTATGGTTTCGTTTTGATGCAGACCACAAATTCCCCAACAATTTCATCAGGGCTTGACAACACTATCCAGGTGTGGTATGCTTCATCTATGTTGATAGCGAGATCGGCTCCGCAGGTGTCACAAGCACCTTGGGAGCTACCCGAGCCAGTAACGCTCCTGGCAACGGATGTGGTCGACCTCGCGCTGGGATTCTAGCACGGGGCGGCGTTCGTAGACAAGGGGCGGCTGGCTGCCGGAAGGCGGTCGGTCGTCTTTCGTACGTCCCATGGGAGGTGAAAATAGGCTGAAGCGCACGGCAAAATACGAAACGCAGCCGCTAAATCGGGGCAAGTGGCGGGAACTCCTCGCCCTCGTACACGCCTTCGTCGGCATGAAGGACACCTTCCTGCGCATCCCGGGCCGAACCTCCGCATGGCAGCATCTGGACAAGCCGAAAGCCTTTCGGAACGATGCCAAGAAGCTGTACCGGCTGGACCTGCCGGCTCATCTGCAGGATCAGGCCGTTTTTGACGCCGTGGACACCCTGCGCCGCTTCATCGAAGCCGGGATCGCCTCCGTTCACCTGCGGGCCAAGGTCTTCGCGCACTACTCAGGCGAAAAGCGGCATTACGCCTTTTGGCTGCTGCGCGGCTACGGGCGGATCGGTGCCGTCCTGTGTGGTGAAGCCCCGGTGCCGAAGTTTAACCTATCAGCGCCGGAACGCAAGGAGGTGGTGCGCTTCTTGCGCCGGTCCTTGCGCAAAGCCCTCGGCACCCCGCCCCGGGTGCACTTGCGCCGCAGCGCCGCCCTGGACGATACCCTGTACCGGGTGTTCGGGAAGAACCGACGGCAGTACGTTGCCGTCGCCTCCCTGACCCTGGGGAAGCGGCTGATCCTCCCGTTGCGGGGGAAGGGCCGGATCTCGGGCAGCGTGCGCCTGGTGCTGGACTTTAATCGCAAGGTGGCGGCGGTCCACATGCCCTACGACATGCGGGTGCCGGTGCATCCCACCCACGGCCCGGATATCGGCCTGGACGCAGGGGTGACGGAGGTTTTGGCCTCCTCAGGCGGTGCGAAATACGGTCAGGGCTATGGCAAATTGCTGGAGCAACTGTCCGAGCGGACGCCCGAAACGGGGAAGGCCCGCAACCAGCTGTTCGGGTTGGCAGGGAAGGCGGAAGCGAAAGGAGATGGTGCCAAGGCGTCCCGCATTCGGCGCAACAACCTGGGGCGCAAGAAGCTTCGGGTGCGCCCGTCGGCCACCGGGCCGGAGGTGTCTACGTCCAGGGTGAAAGGTCGGGAGGAACTGCAACTGCGGCTTTGCCTGCGCAGGGTCTCCTCGAAAACCAGGAGCAGGTCTTCCAGGTCCCACGGGGTCATACCGCGCAGGAGGCGACTCACCTGGCTCTGGTCCGGGAGAGAGGGCCGGCCCAACAACTGGGCCAGGGCCGGGTAAGGGCGCAGATCCCGATTGATGCCGGAGGTGTAGGGGCAGCCCACCATCAGGGAGAGGATCAGGGTCAGGAGTTTGTCCTGCGGCGTGTGCGCCACCGTCTTCACGGCGGGCTGAAAGAGCTGCCGCAACGGTTCGAAGTAGCCCCGGCCTTCGGCGAAGCGGAAGATGGCCACCGCCAAGGCGCTGGGGGTGAAGTCGCGGAACTCCTCCGAGTGGAGGGCGACCTGGCCGTCGCCGCAGGGGATGGCCAGCGTCGGAGCAGGATCGCTCTCAGGTACCACCGCCAAGGAGGTCACAGCCTGCAGTTCGATGCTCCACCGACCGTTGTTTTCCTGCAGCACGGCGCGG
>JAJZIM010000107.1 GCA_021810565.1 Bacillota bacterium | reverse complement strand
GGCAGGGGTAAAGTGCCCGCCCGGTTCCTATCCAACGGGTTCCCCGCCGCTTTAGGATCTTTTCCTGGTTGGCTTGTCGTTGGGACCGCCAGGTCTGCGGCAACCGGAGGGCGCACAGCCGCCGGTTGCCCTTTCGTCAATGGCCAATTGTCAGGCTATGTCAGGTGGAAAAGTCACCTCGCTCGCCGCGGGACAGGGTCTCCCGATAGACGCCCTCCGCCACCTGCACCTCACTCATCCACGGGTTCCTCCTCTGTCTGAGCATCTTGTGCGGCAGGCCGCTTTGCTTCCCGGCCGGCAACGGTTAGGAACTTGGCAACCGGGGCCAAGAGCAGGCCAGCCAAGTGAATGGCCTGCTCCGCCTGCTTCGGGGTGTACATCTTGGCCGGCGTGGCCCTATCCCAAGCATCCGGATACCTGGTGGACACATAAAAAGCATCCAGTGCCAATACCTATTCCAAGGGAGGCAGCAACGCCCGTAGGGGCGCCAGGCCCTCCAACAATCGATACAGATCATTCAGATAGGGGGACCTGGTCGCGTTCCCTCCGATGCCTCCGGCGTAGCAGATGCTCTTGACCGCCTTTTCCCCCGCCTGCTGGGCGTGAAAGCAGGCGGCGGCAGGGAACTTCTCCTGCAGTTCTTCCGCCACTTGCAGATCCACGGCGGCCTGTTCCAGCCAAAAGCCGGCCTCCTCAAGGTCGGTCATACAAGACCCTCCCTTTGGCGATGATCTCCTCCCGTACAAAGCGATTCGTTCGTCCAAATGCTGAGAACTCCTCCGGCGTATACACCAGCAGGTCGACGCCTCGGGCAGCGCCCAGATGCCCATAAAGCTCCCCCAGGCGATCCGGCGGTGGGATCGCGGGATCCACGTCCGCCACCACCGCCAAGTCGAAGTCGCTGCCGCTGCCGACTTCCCCTTGGGCTATGGATCCGAACAGGATGACTTTGCGCACCCGCTGGTCCCGGCCAAGCGTTCCGCCAAGTCTTGGGCCGCCCGCAAGAGCCGCGCCGACTCCCGCTCCCGACGCTCGGCCAGCCAGTCCGCGGCCCGCCGGATCGCCTCGGTTTCTTCCGTGTTCATTTGCGCCCCCCCTTCCCCCGCCGTTCCCCGCGATCACCCCCCGGAGGGAGGAGCGCAGCGGGTGCGTTCCTCCGAAGCGAGGAAGGCCCGGGGGTAGGATCCAAGCTCCTTCCAAAAGGAGCAGCGCCGGCGCACCGCCGCCAGGGCCTCGGCCACCCGCAGCTCCGAGCGGTGCCCCTCCAGGTCGGCGAAGAACAGGTAGGAGCCGTAGCCCGCCTTGGTGGGGCGGGTCTCCAGCTTGCTCAGGTTGATCTGTCGGCGGGCGAACTCCGCCAAGGCGTCGCACAGGGCCCCCGGGCGGTCCTCCCGCAAGGTGAACACCACCGAGGTCTTGTCCCTCCCGGTGGGATCGGGCTGCCCCCGCCCCAGGAGCACGAAGCGGGTAACGTTGTTCGGGCTGTCCTGCACGTCGGGGCGCAGCACCGCCAAGTGGTAGATCTCCACCGCCAGGGCGTTGCAGATGGCCGCCGCCCCCTCCTCCGTGGCCACCCGGCGGGCCGCCTCGGCGGTGCTGGCGGAGGTCTGGACCTCCACCCCGGCCAGTTCCCGCAACAGGCGGCGGCACTGGGGCAGCGCGTGGGGGTGGGAATACACCCGGCGCACCTGCGCCAGCGCCGTTCCCGGCCGCGCCGCCAGATGCTGGCGCACCGGCAGCAGCACCTCCCCCTGGATGGAGAGGTCCACCTCGTGGACCAGGAGGTCCAAGGTGAGGTTCACCGACCCCTCCAAGGAGTTCTCGATGGGCACGAAGGCCGCGTCGGCCCGGCCCTCCGCCGCCTCGAACACGGCGTCGGCGATGCTGCGGCACGGCTGCGGCTCCACCTCCCCCGCCGGGAAGAGCCGGGACAAGGCCTCCTCGCTGAAGGTGCCCCGGGGACCCAGGTAGGCCACGCGGATGTCGATCCCCCCCGTCGCGCAATCCGGGGTTCCTCATTCGCCGGTGCCGACCGTTTCTCCTTCCGAGCAGCAGAAAAGGCTGGCCCGCGTACCTGTAGCTGCCAACCCAAAATCTATACTTTTTCTCACCGTCCCCCTTGACGAATCCCGACCTCCGTGCTAAGATTTAAGTGCGGGGAAGGAGATGGCAACACCCCCAAAATGAACGAGGAGGTGAGCAGCGTGAAAGCAACTGGCTACGTCAAAAGGGTGGACCACCTGGGGCGTGTTACCTTGCCGAAAAAGATTAGGCGCTCTCTGGGCAGTCCGAACCGGTTCCCGGTCGAGATCTTCGTCGACGGCGAGACGATCATCCTGCAAAAGTATCGTCAGAAGTGCATCTTCTGCGGCACAGAGGATCATGTGGAAGCCTTCAAGGGCAAGCGGGTCTGTGAGGCCTGCTTGGCGGATCTGGCGCAGCTGGGTCGCACCGGGTGATCCGGCCCGGTCACCGGCCAAAGGCCACCTGTAAGCAGGTGGCCTTATTTATGCGTACACCGTAGTCTCCTCCCGCCGCTGCACAGTCTCGGTCCAGACCAGCTGTGCCCACAGCATGCTCAGCAGGCTCTCGGCCCCCTGGTTTCGGTTCGCTCCCGTCGGGGTGATCCCGTCGCGGCAGCCTCCCGTTTGGGCGTCATACAGGTCGACCTTCCTGCTGTTTCGCCCGTGGAACCAGGCCAGGGCCCCCGCCGCCGCCCGCCGGTAGCGCTCCTCCCCCGTCAGGCGGTAGGCGGTGAGGCAGGCATCCGCGGTGGTACCCGCCTCCAGCGGCTGCTGGTCGTACCGGGCGGGAGCCTCTCCTTGCCGCCACCAGCCCCGGTTGCCCACCGGTCGGAAAAGCTTCCCCGTCCACACCGACTCCAGCAGGAAGTCCAAGGTCTGCGTTCCCGCCTGCCGATAGCGCTCATCCCCCGTGGCGGCCCAAGCCAAGAGCAGCGCGTGGGGCAAGTCGGCGTTGCCGTAGGTGGCCTCAGGCTCGAACCAGCGCCAATCGGGTCGGCACGCCTCCCGGTAGGCGTGCAGCAGGGAGCCGGAGAGCTTGCGCAACAGCGGCCGGGTGCGCCGCAAGGCGAACCTTGCCTCCACCAGCAGGGCCAGCGCCCGCACCGCGTGGGCCTGGCCCCGCAGGAAGCGCAGGGCCGCGGCGCGGGGCAGGGCCAAATCCAGCCGCTCCTGGGCCGCATCCCCCAGGGCCCCGGCGGACCCCAGGGTCGCCGCCAGAGCCCACAGACAACGCCCGAAGCAGTCTTCGGATTCCTCCTCCGCAAGGAAGCGGCGCTGGTAATCCATGAAATTGCGGAATCCCCCGTCCTCCCGCTGCGCGTGTCCTAGAAAGGACAGGTACAGCTCCGCCAGCTCCCGGGATCGAGGGACTTCCCACACCTCCTGCAGCTTCAAGGCCACCAGCAGGGCCCGGGCGTTGTCGTCGGTGGTGTAGCCGTGGCGCCGGTCTGGGATGCCGTGGCGGGCGTGCTGCAGCATGCCGGTGTCGTCGGTCATCCGGAACAGGTGGCGCAGGTCCGGCGGCCCCACGCCGCGTTCCGACTCCGCCCTCATCCCGCCACCCCCCGGGAACCAGGCACCGCCAAGGGGGCCGGCCCCGCGACGCGCTGGAAGATGCGCATGTAGCGGGCACCCACCCGGGGCCACCCCAGTTGCTCCCCGTAGCGGGCGGCGCGCTCTTCCATGTCCTGCTTCAGCCCCGGTTCCCCCAGCACCCGGTACACCGCCAAGGTGAGGGCCCGGGAATCCCCGAAACCCACCAGCAGGCCGCGTCCTTTGGCCAAGATGTCCGTCGCGTAGTAGAAGGGGGTGGAGATGACGGCCCGCCCGAATCCCACCGCGTAGGTCAAGGCGCCGCTCACGATCTGCTCCACCGACAAGTAGGGAGTCACGATCACATCGGCAGCCACCAGGTAGCGCACCAGCCGCTCCTTATCCAGATAGGCAGGGTCGAAGCGCACGTGCCGCTCCAGGTGGTGGTGCGCCACCGACTCCTCCAGGGTCCGGCGGTACCCGTCGCCGAAGCGGCGCCGCACCTTGGGATGCACATGGCCCGCCACCAGGTAGACCAGGTCCGGATGGCGCTCCACCAGGGGCGGCAGGGCCTCCAGCATGTATTCCACCCCCTTGCCGGGACTGAGCAGGCCGAAGGTCAAGACCACCCGCCGTCCGGCCAAGCCCGCGGCGCGCTTGGCCTCCTCCCGGGAGTAGGCGGGAACCGGGGGAACGCCGTGGGGAACCACCGCCACCTTGGCCCGCGGCACGTCGTAGACCTCGGCCAGGAGCACGCTGGCCTTGCGGCTCATCACCACTACCATCTCGCAGCCTGCGGCCACCTGGCGCAGCAACCGATGCTGCCCGGGCGTCGGGCGGGACAGGACGGTATGTAGCGTGGCCACCGCGGGCTTTTTCAGGCGACGCAGAAACTCCAGCAGGTAAGATCCATCCTCCCCGCCGTAGATGCCGAACTCGTGCTGCACGCTGACCAAATTCACCGGTCCATCGTTGACCCAGTCCGCCACCCGCAGGTAGTCCTCCGGATGGTCCTCCCGCACCACCTGCACCACCTCGGGCGGGTAACCGCCCTCCACCGTACCGTCGTTCATGGCCAGGACCCAACCCGGCAGCTGGGAACGGTCCGCTCCCACTCCCCGCAGCAGGTCCTCGGTGAAGGTGGCAATGCCGCACTCCTGCGGCACATAGGTGGACAGGTACGCCACTTGCAGTTTTTCCGGCACGATGTATGCCTCCCCTCTCCCTGCCCCTCGAACCGCCGACTCCGGGTTGCTCCAGGATATGCAACCGGAGGAAGGATAATTTCGGCGCCCTGGCCTGAGCGCACTTCCCCGTGGTTTTCCCAAAAGACGACAACAATATGCACCCCGGGGAGCCGCGCCCCGGGGTGCCGTTCTCCGTACCTTTGAATTTGCTCCATCCCCCGGGCTCCTGGCCCCGCACTCTCTATTATACCTTCCCGGGGCCACCGATGTAAATACCGGCAACCTACAAACTCGTTGCAAGCTGCCGCCATCCTCGGACGGCAGCCCCCAGGCCCAAGGAAGGCCGCCCCGGCTCTCCCTCAGGTTCCACCCGATGCCCTTGGATCACCCTCGGCCAAAGCTGAACCATCCCCGGATGCCTACCGTGCCCCAAACCTTAGCCATAATTATAGCTGGACGCTCACATGCCTCATCATCGCACCCGGCAGTATCCGTGCCAGCTCATAATACTCGCGCCAATCAAACATCTGCAAACTCCACACTGATTACCATCTTCCCTTTTGCCCTGGGCAACTCGCGCAACCACCACTCCTCGTCCAGCCGCGCCAGGCACTTGTAGGCGCTCTCGCTATCCTGCGACGATTTCACCATCACAAATAACTGGTCCTCTTCTCCCGCATCAGCACCGCGATATATCTCTAGTGTCACATAAACATAAGCTCCATTAAAATACTGCGCGATTTGTTGGTGGATTTCTAACAATAATTCGGCAAGGGATTCGTTTCTTGATAAGAATGAAATGACCATGCCGGGATCTTTGAATGCAAAGCATTTCTCTATCTTGGCCAACTCTGAAGATATATTGAAGTAGTTGCCCAGCCCCACCGGACTCCATTGCTGATAATTAGAGGCATGGACTCGGCTACTCTCGGACCAAGCGCCCATGGCCCCGCCAGGCCCACACCATCTTAAACCTACGCATTACCCACATCTACATTCGTAAGACCTATGACGTGAAGCGAGAGCCCATGCGGCTCTCGCAAAATGCCAATATATGTAGAGGCGGCCACTAACCGATAGCCCCCCTTGGCCGCAGGGA
>JAJZIM010000037.1 GCA_021810565.1 Bacillota bacterium | reverse complement strand
CCTCCTCAGCGAGTCTCTTCCGGAACCTCTTGCGGTTGGCCACCTTCCATCACCTCCTGCAACAGCCCTTTAAATCCTTCCCGCATCCTCCTGGCGGCGCGCATCCCGTACAGCCTCGCCGAGAAGCTGGTCACGATGGACAAAAGATCCTTGACCAAATCCGCCTGTGCATCCTCCGGCTCCGCAGCTGCGGTGATCACCACCTCCACCCCCAGGAGCTCCAACAGCTCGATCAGATAGGCGAACCCGAAGCGTGCCAACCGATCCTGGTATTCCACCAGCACAAACTTTATTTCCCCGGCCTTTGCCGCCCGGATGACCTTCCGCAAACCTCGCCGTTTGGTGTTCAGACCCGATGCCACGTCCTCGGCCTGCAGGACCACGTGATATCCTTCGATGGCCGCCCGCTCCAACAGCCGCAGCCGCTGTCGCTCCAGATTGCCCGCGTCCGACTGCCTCTTGGTGCTCACCCGGGCGTATATGGCGGCCGTCCGGTCGGCAGGCGGCAGGCTCTTCCCCAGAAAGGTCAATAGGTCTTCCCGAAGATACCGGCGGTGACCGCCTTTGGATCGGATCCTGGCGGGCAATGAGCCGTCCGCATCCCACCGTTGCAAGGTCCTCAAGGTAACCCTGAGGAGTTTGGCCACCTCGCCTGGTCGAAGCACTTCCGGTATTTCCATACCTGCATTATGGATGATCGCGACTGGTTTGTCAATATATTAAGGCAACTGCTTCAACCTCCCCTTCATTCCTTTCCCACCAGGCGCAAGAATTCCTCCTGGGTCAGCTGCGGCACCGCCAGTTCCCGCGCCCGCGCCAGCTTGGAGCCGGGGTCCTCCCCCACCACCAGGTAGTCGGTGCGGCGGGTGACCGTGGAGGTGACCCGTCCCCCGGCCCGCGCAATCAGCTCCTCCGCCGCGGCCCGGGGAAGTTCCCGCATGGTGCCGGTGAGCACCAACTGCTTGCCCTGCAGCGGGCCGGCCCGGGGTGGCGCCTCCCCCCGCTCGGCCAGATGCACGCCGGCCCGACGCAGCTTCTCCAGCATCCGCCGGGTCTGCTCCTGGCGGAAAAAGGCGGACACGCTGGCAGCGATGGCCGGGCCGATCTCCGGCACCTGCCGCAGTTCCTCCGCCGCGACCACAGCCAGGGCGTCCAGGGAGCGGTAGCGCGCCGCGAGCACCGTTGCCGCCCGCTCCCCCACATGGCGGATCCCCAGGGCGAAGAGCAGCCGGGCCAGGGGCCGCTCGCGGCTGGCCGCGATGGAGGCCAAAAGGTTGGCCGCGGACTTCTCGGCCTTGCGGGGCAGCTTCAATAGGTCCTCCCGGGTCAGGAAATACAGGTCGCCGGCGTCATGCACCAGGTCCGCCACCAGGAGCGCCTCCACCACCACCGGCCCCAGCCCGTCGATGTCCATCCCACCCCGGGAGCCGAAGTGCAAGAGCCGCTCCCGCAGCTGCGCCGGGCAGGACACCCCCGTGCAGCGGGCCACGGCCTCCCCGGGCTCCCGCACCACCTCGGCGCCGCACACCGGGCAGCGGTCGGGGAACACGAACGGGCGCTCCCGGCCGGTGCGGGCCTCCCTGACCACCGACACCACCTCGGGGATGATCTCCCCCGCCTTGCGCACCACCACCTGGTCGCCGATGCGCACGTCCTTCTCCCGGATCTGGTCCTCGTTGTGCAGGGTGGCCCGGGACACCACCGTTCCCGACAGGCGCACGGGATCCAGGAGGGCCGTGGGGGTCAGCGCACCGGTGCGCCCCACCTGCACCACGATGTCGCGCACCGTGGTGGTCGCCTCCTGGGCCGGATACTTGTAGGCGATGGCCCAGCGGGGGCTGCGGGAGCGCTCCCCCAGCTCCCGCTGCTGGGCCAGGGAGTTCACCTTGATCACCAGGCCGTCGGTGGCGTAGGGCAGCCCGTCCCGCCGCGGCGCGAAATCCCGGATCACCTGCTCCACCTGCTCCAGGTCCGCACACGGCCAGCGCAGGGGGTTGACCTTCAGGCCCAGCCGCTCCAAGAACTCCAGGGCCGCCGCCTGGGTCGGCGGCTCGGCCCCTTCCCGCACCTCGTAGAGGAAGATGTCCAGGGGACGCCCCGCCGTCACCCGGGGGTCCAGCTGACGCAGGCTGCCCGCCGCGGCGTTGCGGGGATTGGCGAAGCGGGGCAGGCCCTCCCGCTGCCGCTCCTCGTTCAGCCGCGCGAAATCCGCCCGGGGCAGGAACACCTCCCCCCGCACCTCCAAAAAAGGCGGTGCCTCCTCCAAGTGAAGGGGGATGCTGCGCACGGCACGCAGGTTGGCCGTCACCTCTTCCCCCACCGTACCGTCCCCCCGGGTCGCGCCTTGGACGAAGAGCCCGTCCCGGTAGCGCAGCACCACCGTCAACCCGTCGATCTTGGGCTCCACCAGGTATTCCGTCTCGTCGCCCGCCAGAACCCGGCCCACCCGCTGGTGGAACTGCGCCAGCTCCTGCAGATTGAAGGCGTCCTCCAGGGACAAAAGCACCCGGGAGTGGCGCACGGTCTGGAAGCCTTCCCGCGGCTGGCCGGCCACCCGCTGCGTGGGAGAATCGGGGGTGACCAGGGCGGGAAAGCGCCCCTCCAGCTCCTCCAGCCGGCGCAATAGCCCGTCGTACTCCTCGTCGGAGATCTCCGGAGCGTCCAGCACGTAGTACAGGCGGTCGTGGCGGCGGATCTCTTGTCGCAGCCGCGCCAGCTCGGAGCGCGCCTCCTCCTCCCGCATCCTATCCCTCCGCCGGGGAAAGCCCCGCATATCTCAGAATCAGCTGGCGCCGGCCTCCCTGGGCGAAGGCCACCGTCACCTCCGCGTCGCCGCCGGTGCCCCTCAGGGCCAGCACCGTGCCCTCCCCAAATTTCTCGTGGATCACCCGTGCGCCCACCCGGATCCCCTCCTGCTCCTCCCCCACCGGCTCCGTCTCCTCCCGGTGCTCCTCCCGCAGGCTGGCGGGTATCTCCTCCACGAAGCGGGAAGGGCGGCTGAACGCCGGGCCGGAGCGCCGGCGCCGCTCCAGGGTCCAGGTGAGGTACACTCGCCGGCGGGCTCTGGTCACCCCCACGTAGGCCAGCCGTCGCTCCTCTTCCAGGGCCCGCCGGTCTCCCAGCGCGCGGCCGTGAGGAAACACGCCCTCCTCCATGCCGACCAGGAACACTACCGGAAACTCCAGCCCCTTGGCCGCATGGATGGTCATGAGGAGCACCGCGAGGGAGCCCGCCGCCACCTCGTCGGAGCTGGTGGTGAGGGCCAGCTTGCCCAGGAAGTCCTCCAGGCTGTCCTCCCGATGCTGCAGGGCCACCTTCGCAAGCTCCTTCAGGTTCTCCAGCCTGTCCTGGGCCTGGGGAGTGCCCTCCTGCTCCAGGGCGCGCCGGTAGCCGCTGCCCTCCAGAACCTGCGACAAGAGCTCGGACACCGGCAGCTGGTCCCGCTGGCCCATGAGGTCCCGCACCAGCTCCCGGAACCGGGCGGCCCCCGGCCCCCAATCCCCCGTCTGCAAGGCTTCCCACAGGGAGGTCCCCCGCTGGGTCGCCTGGGCTCGCAGCCGCCCCAGGGCCGCGTCGCCGAAGCCGCGCCGCGGCACGTTGATCACGCGCTCCAAGGCCAAGTCGTCCGCGGGGTTTTGCACCAAGCGCAGGTAGGCCAGGATGTCCTTCACCTCCCGGCGCTCGTAGAAGCGCAGCCCCCCCACGATGCGGTAGGGCATTTGGGCGTGCAGGAGGGCCTCCTCCAAGGCGCGGGATTGGGCGTTGGTCCGGTAAAGCACGGCGCAGTCGGAGAGCCGGAACCCCTCCTCCAGCAGCCGGGACACCTGCCGGACCACGAAGGCGGCCTCTGCCTCCTCGTCGACCGCCTGGAAGGTGATGAGCTTGTCTCCCGGCCCCGCCTCCGTCCAGAGGGCTTTGGGCAGCCGCTCCCGGTTGTGCACCACGATGCCGTTGGCCGCGGCCAGGATGTTTCCGGTAGAGCGGTAGTTGCGCTCCAGGCGGATCACCCGCGCCCCGGGAAAGTCGCGCTGGAAGTCCAGGATGTTGCGGATGTCCGCCCCCCGCCAACCGTAGATGGACTGGTCCGGATCGCCCACCACCGACAGGCCCTGGTGGGCGTCGGCCAAGAGGCGCACCAGGCGGTACTGGGCGCGGTTGGTGTCCTGGTACTCGTCCACCAAAAGGTGGCGGAAGCGTTCCCGGTAGCGCTCCAGCACCGCGGGATATTCCTCGAAGAGGCGCACCGTCTGGAGGAGCAGGTCGTCGAAGTCCAAGGCATTCTGGCGCTCCAAGAGCGCCTGGTAATGTTTATAGGCCCGGGCCACCTGTTGCTGCAGCTCGTCGGAGGCCTGGCGCTCCAACTCCCGGGGCGTGATCAGCTCCCCTTTGGCCCGGCTGACCTCCCACATGACCCCCCGGGCCGGCATGCGCCGCTCGTCCCAATTCAGTTCCCGCAGCACCTGCTTCCAAAGGGACAGCTGGTCGTCGGCGTCGTAGATGACGAAGTTGGGGCCGTAGCCCAGATGGGCGGCCTCCCGGCGCAGGATGCGCCCGGACGCCGCATGGAAGGTCATCACCCAGGCGCCCTCCGCCGTGGTGCCCGCCAGGGCCCGCACCCGGGAGAGCATCTCCTCCGCCGCCTTGTTGGTGAAGGTGATGGCCAAAAGCTCCTCGGGCGCGTATCCCTCCGCCTGGATCAGGTAGGCCAGCCGGTGCGTAAGGGTGCGGGTCTTGCCGCTGCCCGCGCCCGCCAGCACCAACAGCGGTCCGTCCCGATGGACCACCGCCTCCCGCTGGGCCTCGTTCAGGTCTTCCAGTAACTGCAAGATGGTTTCCCTCCGCCTCTTCTTTCGCCGATGGGAGCGCGAATCCCTGCCCTGCGCAGGCGGGGCGACCGCCTCGCGCAGCCGCCCCGCAACCGGATGAAACATGATGCTTCCGACGGACCCGTCATTGCCGCCAGCAGACCTTGATGCTGGCCAGATCATCGGCGCGGCGAATGCACACCCGGCCCCCCCGGCGCTCCGCCAAGGCGCAAAGCACCGCCAGGGCCGCCCCCCGCGGCCACTCCCCCACCGGAGCACCCCGGCCCCGGAGTCCCAGGCACACGTCCGGGGCCCGCACCACGGCCTCCAGCACCAGAGGCCCCGCCAGGCCGGCCTCCCGCACGTTTTGCACCATGCACTCCGCCATGGCCTGCAATTCCGCCTCGCCCACGGGAAAGACCGCTGTCTGCGGCGACACCACCCGCAGCGGCACCTCCCCCGCGAAGGAGGCGGCCACCTGGCGCAGGATCCGGTCCGCGCAGGTCGGACCCTCCTGGGTCGGGTGCGCCAGGCACTGCGCCCAGCTCAGGATGCGCCACAGATTGTCGGCCTCCCGCAGCACCTCCGCCGCGTAGCGGCCCTCGCCGCGCCGCAGGGACAACTGGGCGAAGCCGCGCACCGCCGTCAGGTGGTCGCTCATCCGCTCCGAGAGCAGGGCGTGCACCGAGCCGCGCCGTTCCCGTCCCGGCAGGACCCGCTCCGTCTCCCTGCCTCGCAGGGCCAACGCTTCCCCCCAACTCACCTTTTCACCCACCCCCTTTCGGCGCGGATCTACGCCAAACCGTCGCAATTCTCTTCCAATGCTGGGGCCAAAGATATAATTCGCAACGGTGGGCGAGGATCCTGCCGCCGGGAGCTGACATCTTTCCGACTTTTTGCGACCGGTCCCGCGCGGCTTTCTCGCCGCCGACCGGGCGGCCACTGCTTCCCGTCCTCGGTAGCACTCGTCAAAGGTCCGCCGCTGCGATCTGGAGGACTTCTTCTCCCGCCGCGGCAAGGTCGGAGGTGAAGCCGTTACGGGAGAAGAGCACGTAGGTAAGCTGGGGAGGCTGCGCAAAGCGACCGATGTGCTCCGTCAGGAAGATGGTCCCCTTGCGCCGCAGGTCCTCCAGCACGTTCGACCCCACCGGCCGTTGCCACCACTTGCATTCCCCCAGCAAGAGGTGCCGCCCGGCTTCGTCCCAGGCCACGACATCGATCTCCTCCCTACCGCTCCACCAAGCCCCCACCCGGGCCGGACGAAAGGGCAAGGTACCGTCTCTTCCCATAACCCGCAGCTGCGCCCGGGCCACCTCCTCGAACACCGGCCCCCACGAAGGCGGCGAGGTTGGGGCGGACGTGCCGCTCCAGCACCTGCTCCGCCTACCCCGCCTCCAAGTCGCTGCGGAACGGATACGCGAAACGGAACCAGAAGCGGAAGAACTGGTCGCGAATCCGGTAGTGACCCTTGCGGCTCTTGAAGGGAAAAGTAGTTGGCCGGCTCGCGCAGCTCCTGGAGCAGGAGAAACCGCGGCTCATCGTACAGAAAGGTACCTTTGCGCAGGATGTGGCGCCCCATGCCGGCGATCAGATCCCGCTCCGCCCGGAAGCACTCCAGGTAGGCCGGCGTTCCGCCCAGCACGGCATAGAACTCCACCCGCTGGGAAGAGCTCAACTGCGGAAAGAAGGCCGCCGTATCGCGAAAGGTCAACGGCTCCAGGAAGTATTGCCCGGTGCGCCGCCCATACAAAGGACTCCGACCGCCCAGCACCTCGCGCTCCATCACGTCTACGTACGACCCGCACAAGATCAGCATAACGCGGGTGTCCAGCAAATACTAGTCCCATACTTTCTGCAGGGTGGCGGCCAAGGTGGAATTGGCCTCCAAGAGATAGGGGAACTCATCCAGCACCACCACGAGGCGCTCTTTTACCGCGAGGCTGCCGAGGAAACGAAAGGCAGCTTCCCAGGAAGGGAAGGTGAACGCCGGGTCGGCCTCCCCCTGGGCTGCCTGCCACAGCCGTTGGGAGAATGCCGCCAGGGCATCTCGATTAGGGCTCTGGTCCGCCACGAAGAACACGTGCTTTTTGTCCTGGCAAAAAGTGCGCAGCAGCTCGGTCTTACCTACGCGACGCCGGCCATAGAGCACGAAGCACTCCGCTTTTTGACTGCCGTGCAGCTCTTCCAGCAAACCTAGCTCTGGGGAACGATCCATGCATTCCATGGTATCCCCTCATCGATTAGTCTAATCATGATTAGATTCCCTTGGGGGCACGGTGTCTAGCCCCAGGTGCTGGTCAGCCTTCCCGCCTCCCCAACCTGCCGCGGATCCCCGCCTTCATCCCCGCTCCGCCGCGCCCCTCTTCGACCGGCGCCGCGCCAGCTCCCGGGCCAGGTCCTCCGGACTCATGCCCTGCTGCAGCAGCACCACCAGGCTGTGGTACCAAAGGTCCGCCAGTTCCCAGGCCAGCTGCTCCGGATCGGCGTTCTTGCCCGCCAGGATCACCTCGGCGGCCTCCTCCCCCACCTTCTGCAGAGCCAGGTCCGGCGCGTGCGCCAAAAGGTGCGCCGTGTAGGAGCCCTCCCGGGGATGGGCCCGCCGTTCCCGCAGGGTCCCCCAAAGCTCGGCCAGCACCTCCCCCAGGTCCGCCGTCGCCGCGGGGTCCTCCAGCAGGTAGCGGTAGAAGCAGCTGGGCTCTCCCGTGTGGCAGGCCGGCCCCGCCTGCTCCACCCGCAGGAGCAGCGTGTCGCCGTCGCAGTCGTAGGCTACGGAGCGGACCTCTTGGGTGTGGCCGGAGGTCTCGCCCTTGCGCCACAGCTCTCCCCGGCTGCGGCTGAAGTAGCAGGCCCGCCCCGTGCGCAGGGTCTCCTCCAGGGCCGGCCGGTTCATGTAGGCCAACATCAGCACCCGTCCCGTGCCCGCCTCCTGCACCACCGCCGGCACCAAGCCGTCCGGTCCGAAGCGCACCTCCCCGGTCAACAACGCACCCGCACCCCCCTCTCCGCCAGATACCGCTTGGCCTCCCCTATCTCGTAGTGGCCGTAATGGAACAGGGAGGCCACCAGCACCGCGTCGGCCCGCCCCGCCGTCAAGGCCTGATACAGATGCTCCATCTCCCCGGCCCCTCCCGAGGCGATGACCGGTATCCCCGCCGCCTCCGACACCGCCGCCGTGAGCTCCAGGTCGTAGCCGGCGCGGGTGCCGTCCCGGTCCATGCTGGTCAAAAGGATCTCCCCCGCCCCCAGCTCCTCGACCTGCCGGGCCCACTCCACCGCCTCCCGACCGGTGGGCCGGGTGCCGCCGTGGGTGTAGACCTCCCAGCCGCCCCCCTCGCGCCGCCGGGCGTCGATGGCCGCCACCACGCACTGGTTGCCGAAGCGCCGCGCACAGCGGGCCACCAGGTCCGGATCCGCCAAGGCGGCGGTGTTCAGGGAGACCTTGTCCGCCCCCGCCTGCAAGAGTTCCTGCACCTCCTGGACGGTGCGCACCCCGCCGCCCACGGTGAAGGGGATGAAGACCTGGGCGGCCACCGCCGCGGCCACCTCCCGCATGGTCCGGCGCCCCTCCACCGAGGCCGAGATGTCCAGGAACACCAGCTCGTCCGCCCCCGCGGCATCGTAGCGCGCCGCCAGCTCCACCGGGTCTCCCGCGTCCCGCAGGTCCTGGAAATGCACCCCCTTGACCACCCGGCCCTCCCGCACGTCCAAGCAGGGGATGATCCGCTTGCAAAGCATCGCTCACTCGCCTCCCGCCTGGGCGATGGCCGCGGCCAAGTCCACCCGCCCGTCGTATAGGGCACGGCCGATGATGATCCCCCGGATCCCCGGCAGGACGGCCAGCCGCCGCACGTCCTCCAGGGAGGACACCCCTCCCGAGGCGATCACCGGAATCCCGGAGCGCCCCGCCTGCTCCAGGGAGCGGAAATTGGGCCCCTCCAAGGTGCCGTCCCGGCCCACGTCGGTGTAGATGACCTCCTCCACTCCCGCAGCGCGCAGCTGCGCCAGAAACTGGTCCGCCGTCTGCGGCAGCACCCGCTGCCAGCCCTCCACCGCGACGCGCCCTTCCCTGGCGTCCACGGCCACCACCACCCGCCCCGGATGGCGGGCCAGGGCGTCCTCCAGGAAGGCCGCGTCCAGGGCCGCCTGGGTGCCCAGGACCACCAGGTCCGCCCCGTGCCGGAAGGCCTGGTCCAACGCCTGGCGATCCCGCAACCCGCCGCCCACCTCCAAGGTGGCGCTCACCGCCCGGCGCACCTGCGCCAGAACCTCCAGGTTGCGGGGAGTCCCCTCCCGGGCACCGTCCAGGTCCACCAGATGCAGCCGCCGGGCCCCCGCCTGCACGAAGGAGCAGGCCACGGCCACCGGGTCCTGGGCATACACCGTCTTGCGCTGGAAATCCCCCTGCCGCAGGCGGACCACCTGTCCGCCCAGCAGGTCGATGGCCGGTATGATCTGCACCTTAGATCAGCTCCACGAAGTTTTTTAGCAGTCTGAGGCCGGCGTCGGCGCTCTTCTCAGGGTGGAACTGCACCCCGAAGACCTTTCCCTCGCCCACCACCGAGGCGAACTCCAAGCCGTAGGTGGTGGTTCCCAAAACGGTTTCCGCCCGCTGGGGCACGGGGTAATAGGAGTGGACGAAGTAGAAGTACGCGCCGTCGGGAATGCCGGAAAACAGGGGACTGGGACGCACCTGGCGCACCGTGTTCCAACCCATCTGGGGCACCTTCTGCCCTCCCGGCAGGCGCTCCACCCGGCCGGTAAGGACGCCCAGGCCCTGAGACTGGGGATCCTCGGCGCTTCGACCGAACAAAAGGTGCATCCCCAGGCAGATGCCCAGGAGCGGCGTACCCGCCGCCACCGCCTCCGCCAGCACCGGCAGGATCCCCCGCTGGTGCAACCCGTCGGCCACGGCCCCGAAAGCCCCCACGCCGGGCAGGATCAGCCGCCGGGCTTCCCGGATCCGCTCGGGGTCGTCCGTCAGCTCCCCCGCCAGCCCCAGCCGCGCCAGGGCCTTCACCAGGCTGCCCAGGTTGCCCACCCCGCAGTTGACCACGGCGATCATCTACCGTCCCCCTCTCTGCCCAAGGCGGTGCGCAGGGCCGCCACCGCCGTAGCCACCTCCCGCGCCCGCAGCCTGAAGCTCACCGGATTGGCCACCAGGCGGGCGGTGGCCTCCGCCAGGGACTCCAGCTCCACCAAGCCGTTCTCCCGCAGGGTGCGGCCGGTGGAGACCAGGTCCACGATCAGGTCGGCCAGCCCCAGGGCCGGCGCCAGCTCCACGGAGCCGTGCAGCACGATGATCTGGGCCGACTTGCCCCGCCGAGCCAGGAACTCCTCGGTCATCCGGGGAAACTTGGTGGCCACGCGCAGTTTCCCCGACCGCGCCTCCCAGCCCCGGGCTTGGGGCGGCCCGGCCAGCACGAAGCGGCAGTACCCGAAACCCAGATCCAATAGCTCCGCCACCCCGCTGTCGGGGCTCTCCAGCAGCACGTCCTTGCCCACCATTCCCAACTGGGCCGCGCCGTATTCCACGTAGGTGGGAACGTCCCTTGCCCGGGCCAGGATGAAGCGAAAAGGCCCGTCCTCCACCGCCAGTTGCCGGGATTCCGCCACCAATTCCCGGTGCAAGAGGCCCGCCCTACGCAAAAGTTGCACCGAGTCGTCGAACATCTTGCCCTTGGAGAGCGCCACGCTCAGCACGGTGACACCCCGTCGTGCACCCGCACCGCCCGGGCGGCTCCCCGCGCCCGGGCCAGCCGATCCGCCGCCTCCGGCTCCAGCCCCGCGGGGGCCACCTCCACGCTCCAGCCTTGCCGGCGCAGCTCGCCCGCCTGCACGATGGCCTCCCGCACCGTCTGCGACTCCGGCAGCAGGAGGTAATCCAGGGCCGGCCCCCCGCCGCCCTCCCCGGCCGCGACGGCCTCCTCCAGGTCCAAGGCGAAGCCCACCGCCGGCCAATCCTGCCCGAAAGCCGCCAACAGGCCGTCGTAGCGTCCACCGCCCAGCACCGGTCGGCCCAAACCCGGCAGGTAGCCCTCGAACACCAAGCCGGTGTAGTAGGAGAAGTCGCGCACCAAAGACAGGTCCAGGTGGCAATGCTCCGCGGCGCCATAGGCCTCCAGGAGATCGAAGGTGGCCTGGAGCTCCTCCAGGGCCTGGCGGGCCGCCGGCTGGGTCAGACCGCCCTCCAGCCGCCGCAGGGCCTCCCGGTCCTGCCGCACGGACAGCTCCCGCAACAGTTCCCCCGCGTGTCCCCCCGGCGCCAGCTCGGCCACCAGCCCCTCCAGGGCCACGAAATCGCGGCGGGAGAGCCGCTCCAGGATCTGCCGCCGCGCGGGCTGCGCCAGGCTCAGTTCGGCGAAGATGCCCGCCAGGAAGCCCAGGTGGCCCACCCCCAACCGAAAGTCCAGGCACCCGACCTCCCGCAGGCTCTCCACCGCCAAGGCCAGGACCTCCGCGTCCGCCGCCGGTCCCCGGTAGTCCACCAGCTCCACCCCCACCTGCCGCAACTCGCGCCGCGGGCCGTGGAAGCGGAAGACCTGGCCGGCGTAGCCCAGGCGCAACGGCCGCGGCTCGCCCGCCAGCTCCCCTGCGGCCAACCGGCCCAACGGCGGGGTCATGTCCGGGCGCAAGGCCAGGATCCGCCCCCGATCATCGATGAACTTGATCAGTTCCTCCTCCTCCGCCGCCGCCCGGAAGGTGTCCAGGTACTCGAAGCTGGGGACCTGAACCCGGCGGTAGCCCCAGCGCCGAAAGAGGTAGCCCAGACGCTCCTCCGCCGAGCGCCGCCGCTCGGTGTCGGCGAAAAGAAAATCCCGCACCCCCTCGGGCAGCAGCCCGTTCATAGCACCCTCTCCTTCATCTCGCTAATTCGATAAAGAACGCCACAACGGAACCATGATAACCGGGCGATGCGCCCGTGTCAATAGCAGCCCATGTTTTTTTCCTCTAACTATCAACAATCGGCTGTAAAGTTCCGATAGGATATATGGAGGGAGGTATCGCCCCTGATACCATAAAATTGAAAGGGGTTGGTCGCATGGCGGGTAGCATGACTCGGCACCTGGACTCCCTGGGCCGCATCGTGATCCCCAAAGAGACCTGTCGCCTCCTGGGCCTGCACGGCGGTGTGCCGCTGGAGTTCTTCCTGAACGAGGATACCCAGGAGATCATCCTGCGCCGCTACGGCTGCAGCTTCTGCGGCACCCTGGACGAGGAGACGGTCCAGTACCGCGGGATCTACGTCTGCGGCACCTGTCGCCGGGAGCTGATGCAGCGGGTCCGAGTTGACACGGAAGCGGTCTCCCAGCTATAATCGTCTCAAAACCGCGAGAGAGGTGTCGCAGGTAGATGAAAGATCTGTTGTGCGACGAGTTCCAGGCTTCCGTGAATGAATGCCTGGTGCGGCACAAGAGCGTTCTAGACACCCTCACCAAGTTCCAGGAGGCCACCAGCCGGGTGAACCGGTCCATAGCCAAGGCCGTCACCAACTGCGGCTGCATCAAGATCAACGCCGGCAAGCAAGCGCCCCCCGAGAACGTCTCCCTGACCGAGTTGCGCAGCTACATGGAGAACCACTTGGAGGGGGTCCTGTGCGAGTCCTGCGAGGAGGCCGTGGAGCGGGAGATGGGGCGCACCCTGTTCTACATGGCCGCCCTGTGCAACCTGTTGGACTTGAACCTGTACGACGTGCTGCTCAAGGAGAGCAAGCGGCTGAGCACGCTGGGCGTCTTCAACTTCTCCTGAGATCGGGGCAAAGGGCAGGACCGGACACGCCGGCCCTGCTTTTTTGATGCCTCAGATCTGCCGGCCCAGGAGGGCCTGCTCCCGCAGCCGCTTGAGCCCGTCGCGGATGGCGCGGGCGCGCACTTCCCCGATGCCCTCCACCCGGTCCAGTTCCTCGATGGAGGCATCCAGGATGTGCTCCAGATTGCCCAGGATGGCCACCAGGTTCTCGATCACCGGCATGGGCAGCCGGGGAATCTTCGCCAGGATGCGGTAGCCGCGCGGGATGGCCGAGTTGTCCAACACGTTCACCATCCCCCCCAGCCCCATCAGGCGACTGAGCGCCGCGGTGTCCAGCAGATCTTCCGAGGACCAGGCAGCCAGATGCTCGATCATCTCCCGCGCCCGCTCCTCCGAGCCGTCGCTGCCGTAGTCGCGCAGCACCAGCAGCCCCTCGTCCTCCAGGTCGTCGGTCAGCTCCGTCAGCTGCATGCTGACCAGCCTGCCCTCGGCGCCCAGCTCGGCGATATATCGCTCGATCTCCTGCACGATGCGGCGCACCGTCTCCATGCGCTGCACCACCAGCACCACATCCAGCACGGTGACCAGATCCTCGAACTCCAGGGCGGTGAGGTTGTTCAACGCCTGGTCCAGCACCGCCTTGTATTTCTCCAAGGTCTGCACCGCCTGGTTGGCCTTGGTCAGGATCACCCCCAGGTCCTTCAGGGAGTAGCGGGTGGTGCCCTTGTAGAAGGTGATCACGCTACGCCGCTGGGAGATGGCCACCACCAACTCCCCCGTCTGCTTGGCCACCCGCTCGGCCGTGCGGTGGCGGATGCCCGTCTCGAAGGAGGGTATGGACGAGTCCGGCAACAACTGCACGTTGGCGTAGAGGATCCGCTGGGCGTCGTGGCTCAGGATGATGGCGCCGTCCATCTTGGCCAGCTCATACAGCCGGGCGGGCAGAAAGTCCAGGTCCAGGCGGAACCCCCCGTCCAGGAGTTCCATCACCTGCGGGCTGTCGCCCACCACCACCAAGGCCCCCGTACGTGCCCGCAGCACGTTCTCCAAGCCCTCCCGGAGCGGCGTGCCGGGGGCCAGGGTGCGCAACGTCTTGGCGAATTCCGCGTCTTCCGGCAATTTCCCCGTGTTCACCTCCTGAGGATCGCCTCCACCGCCTCGCCCACACTGGCGACCCCCACCAGTTCCACCGCCCCCGGCGGCACCTCCCGCAGGTTGGAGGACGGCAGCACCACCTGACTAAAGCCCAGGCGCCCGGCTTCCCGCACCCGCTCGGCGATGCCCGTCACCGCCCGAACCTCGCCCCCCAGCCCCACCTCACCCACCACCACCGCCGACGGCAGGGCGGGCACATCGCGAAAGCTGGAGGCCAGGGCCACCGCCACTCCCAGATCCGCCGCCGGCTCGTCCAGCTGCACCCCTCCCGTCACCTTGAGGAAGGCATCGTAGCTGTCCACCCGCAAGCCCACCCGCTTGGCCAGCACCGCCAGCAGCAGGCAAACCCGGTTGTAGTCCACCCCGGTGGTCACCCGGCGCGGTACGCCCAAGGCCGAAGGAGCCACCAGGGCTTGGACCTCCACCAGCAGCGGCCGAGTCCCCTCCAGGCCGGCCACCACCACCGAGCCGGCCACCCCCTGGGGCCGCTCGGCCAGAAACACCTCCGACGGGTCCGGCACCTCCTGGAGACCCGCGTCGTCCATGCGGAACATGCCCAGCTCGTGGGTGGATCCGAAGCGGTTCTTCACCGCGCGCAGCAGGCGCAAGGCCCCCCTGGCCTCACCCTCGAAGTACAGGACCGTGTCCACCATGTGCTCCAGGATCTTGGGTCCGGCGATCGCCTTGGGCCATGTCTTCATCCTCGAGCCGCCAGCGTCCCTCCACCCGACGGATCCGCCCCGCCGCGGCCAGGTATTCCGCCGCTTGGGGATCCAACTCCGCCAAGCCGCGACCGCGTTGACGCCACAGCCGCGCCAGCGCCGTCCCCACCTTGGGACCCAGTTCCGTCCCGACCACGGGCATACCGGCGAGCAATCCCCGCGACCACGCTTGCACCAAATCCACCGCCAGCGGTTCAGGGCAACCCTCCAGGAACTGGGTTCCCGGGGGCTCCCCGGCCAAGCGGCCGAGGGTCCGCTCGCCCAGTCGATCCAAAAGGCCGACCCCCACCGACACCAGCCCTTCCCGCAGGGCCAGTCCCCTTCCGGGGTGCACCAGCAGGCGCGGGAGAGCGAAGGGCAGCGGGTCGGGGTCCGCGGCCAAAAGCAGGGTGCGCCCCTGCGGCAGGGCCAGCACGTCCATCCCCGGCACGGCCAGCACCACCGCCGCCACGTTCTTGGACCACAGCTTCTGGCACACCGTCAGGCGCAGGGAGGCGCGCGCCGCCTCGGGACCACCCGCGCGGCGCAAGACTTTCTGCCCGTGCGCCAGGGGCTCGAGGAGCCGGGCGTACGGCCTCTGAGGATCCTCGCGACCGGGGGCATCCCCGGAGCGAGTTTCCTGCAAATCGGGCCCTGCGCTCCGGGGCTCTCGCGCCGGAGCAGTCGGCCTTCCTTGCATACAGCCCGGTCGTCAGGACCCGGTTGCCCGGGTCTCGGGCCACATCGACCCGTCCTTGGTCACGTGTCCCACCAGGAATATCGCGGTGCCCGTGGATTTGGCCAGGTGCAGAAACTCCGCGCTGCATTCCCGCACCTGGGCCACGCTGCCGGGAGCCGAGGCCACCTCGTCCTTGTACATGGTCTGGATGGAGTCCACCACCGCGACGCGCGGCCTCAGCCGGCGGATCTCCTGGACCACCGGATCCAACTCGGTCTGGGAGTGCACGTACAGTCCGTCGGGCAAGGCGCCCAGCCGGCTGCCCCGCAGGCGCACCTGCGCCGGCGACTCCTCGCCGGAGACGTAGAGGACCACTCCGTCCGCCGCCAGGCGGCTTGCGGCCTGCAGCAGCAGGGTGGACTTGCCCACCCCCGGGTCGCCGCCCACCAGCACCAGGGACCCGGCCACGATGCCGCCGCCCAGAACGCGGTCCAACTCCGTCGACCCCGTGGACAGGCGCTCTCCCGCGGTGGCCTCCACCTGGGCCAGGGGCACCGGCCTCGTGGGTTCCTGGGCGCGGCGGCGTGAGCCCAAAGCGGCCCCGGGCTCCTCCACCAGGGTGTTCCATGCCCCGCAGCCCGGACAGCGCCCGAACCAGCGGGGAGAGACCTGTCCGCAAGCCTGGCAGACGAAACGCGATCGGTCTTTGGCCATTCGCTCCCTCCTTTCGCCTTCCAAGACCAGGTATTCTGCCTCCAGCTCGGTGTTTCCTGCCTAGCGCGTGGGAGCAGTCTCCAGGATGCGAAAGACTACCTGGCCCTCCGCCAGATCCGCCTCCACCCGGTGGCCCTCCACCAGGTCTCCGGCCAGGATCCGCTCCGCCAGGGCGTCTTCCACCATGCGCTGGATGGTCCGCCGCAGGGGCCGCGCGCCGAACACCTGATCGTAGCCGCGCCGGGCCAGTTCGTCCCGCAATGGAGTTGTCACCTCCAGTTGGATGCCGTTGTTAGCCTGCACGCGCTGGGCCACGTTCGCCAAGAGCTTGTCCACGATGGCCCGCAGGTGCTGCTCCTCCAGCGGATGGAACACGATGGTGTCGTCGATCCGGTTCAGGAACTCGGGGCGGAAGGTGGTCTTGACCTGCTCCATGATCTTCTTGCGCATGGCCGCGAAATCCCCCTGAGGCTCGCCGCCGGCCCGGAAACCCAGTCCCCCGGCCCGGCGCAGCTCCGCCGCTCCCAAGTTGGAGGTCATGATGATCACCGTGTTGCGGAAATCCACCGTCCGTCCCTTGGCCTCCGTCAGACGCCCCTCCTCCAGCACCTGCAGCAGCAGGTTGAAGACCTCCGGATGCGCCTTCTCGATCTCGTCCAGGAGCACCACCGTGTAGGGACGCCGGCGCACCGCCTCGGTCAGCTGGCCGCCCTCCTCGTAACCCACGTACCCCGGCGGCGCTCCCACCAGCCGGGACACCGCGTGCCGCTCCATGTACTCCGACATGTCGATGGACACCATGGCCTTCTCGTCTCCGAAAAGCACCTCGGCCAAGGCCTTGGCCATCTCCGTCTTGCCCACCCCGGTGGGCCCCAGGAACATGAAGGACCCGATGGGGCGCTTGGGGTCCTTGACCCCGGCCCGGCCGCGCCGGATGGCCCGCGCCACCGCCTGCACGGCATCCTCCTGCCCCACGATCCGCCGGTGCAGGTCTTCCTCCAGCTGCAGTAGCTTCTTGCCCTCCTCCAAGTGCAGCCGCTGCACCGGGATGCCCGTCCAGCTGCCCACCACCTGGGCCACGTCCTCCTCCGTCACCGTGCCGGTGGACATGCCCTGCTCGCTCTGCCAGGCCGAGCGCCGGCGGGCCAGCTCGTTCTTCATCTGCTGCTCCTGGTCGCGCAAGGCCGCCGCCCGCTCGAACTCCTGCCCCTGCACCGCGGCCTCCTTCTCCTGCTGCAGGGCGTCGATCTGGTGCTCCAGCTCCTGCAGGTCGGGCGGCGCGATGTAGCTCATCAGGCGCACCCGCGCCGCCGCTTCGTCCATCAGGTCGATGGCTTTGTCCGGCAGGAAGCGGTCGTTCACATAGCGGTCGGAGAGCCGGGCCGCCGCCTCCAGGGCCTCGTCGGTGATCTTGGCCCGGTGGTGCGCCTCGTACCGGTCGCGCAGTCCCCGCAGGATCTGGACCGTCTCCTCCACGCTGGGCTCCCCCACCGTCACCGGCTGGAAGCGCCGCTCCAAGGCCGCGTCCTTCTCCAGGTGCTTGCGGTATTCATCCAGGGTGGTGGCCCCCACGCATTGCAACTCGCCCCGGGCCAAGGCCGGCTTGAGGATGCTGGAGGCGTCGATGGCTCCCTCCGCCGCGCCCGCCCCGATGATGGTGTGCATCTCGTCGATGAACAGGATCACGTTGCCGGCCCGCTGGATCTCCTCCAAGGCCTTCTTGAGCCGCTCCTCGAACTCGCCGCGGTACTTGGATCCGGCCACCATGCCGGCCAGATCCAGCGCCACCACCCGCCGATCCCGCAGGATCTCCGGAATGCGACCGTCCGCGATGCGCTGGGCCAGCCCCTCGGCGATGGCGGTCTTCCCCACGCCGGGCTCTCCCACCAGCACCGGATTGTTCTTGGTGCGCCGGGACAGGATCTGGATCACCCGCTCGATCTCCCGATCCCTACCCACCACCGGATCCAGTTTGTCCTGGCGGGCCAGGACGGTCAGATCGCGGCTGAAGTTCTCCAAGGTGGTGGTGGCGTGGCGAGCCTTGGGCTTGGGCGCCACCGCCGGCTGGGCGCCTCCCAGCTGCTGCAGCACCTGGGCACGCACTTTCTCCAGATCGGCGCCCAGGTGCTGCAGGGCCTGGGCGGCCACGCCCTCCCCCTCCCGGATCAGGCCCAACAGCAGGTGCTCCGTACCCACGTAGTTGTGGCCCAGCAGCCTGGCCTCCTCGCTGGCCAGCTCCAGCACCACCTTCTTGGCGCGCGGCGTGAAGCCGATCTCCTGCTCCTGAGCGGTCGCCTCCCTGCCCATGGTCTGCTCCACCTCGAGGCGCAGTTGCTCCGAGGGGATCCCCAGGTTCTCCAGGGCCTTGGCCGCGATGCCCTCCTCCTCCCGCAAGAGGCCCAACAGGAGATGCTCCGTGCCCACATAGTTGTGGTTGAGCCGCTTGGCTTCCTCCTGGGCCGACACGATGACTCTTTGAGCACGCTCCGTGAATCTACCGAACATCTTCCTTCCCTCCTTGTGTGGGGGCTGCCAGGCGCTCCCGGATCAGGGCGGCCCGGCGCACGTCCCGCTCGAACGGGTTTAGGGTTTGGCCCGCGGCCTTTTGAAGGCTGGCGACGCGGGTCAACACCAACAGCTCGTTGATGGTCTGCGGCGGCACCCCGGTGATCATCCCCAGGTCGACGCCCAGCCGCACGTCGGAGATGAGACGCATGGCCTCGTCGGAGGTGGTGACGCGGGCGTTGGCCAGGATGCCGTAGGCTCGTCCCACCCGGTCCTCCAGGCTCAGCCGGTTCTCCCGCAGCAACAGCTCCCGGGCGGCGCGCTCGTGGTCGATGATCTGCCGGGTGACCCCCTGCAGGTTGTGGATGATCTCCTCCTCGCCGAGCCCCAGGGTGATCTGGTTCGAGATCTGGAACAGGTTCCCCAGCACCTCGGTGCCCTCCCCGTAGAGGCCCCGCACGGCCAGCCCCAGCTTGGCCAGCGCCCCGAATACCTCCGAGGCTTGGTTGGTCATGGTCAAGGCCGGCAGGTGCATCATCACCGAGGCCCTGATCCCCGTACCCACGTTGGTGGGGCAGGCGGTTAGGTAGCCCAGGCGGGGGTCGAAGGCGTAGTCCAACTGCTCCTCCAAGGTGTCGTCCACCGCAGTGGCCGTCTGCCATGCCCGCTCCAACTCTAAGCCCGCCAGCAGGCACTGGATGCGCAGGTGATCCTCCTCGTTGACCATGACGCTCACCACGCCGTCCCGGCGCAGGGCCACACCCTTGTTCTCCGGCTCCCGGGCATGCTGCGGGCTGATCAGATGCTGCTCCACCATGGCTTGGCGATCCAAGGAGGTGAGCTGCGCCATGTGAAACAGGTGCCATGTTCCCTCCAGCCGGTCCAGACTCTCCTCCACCTCCCGGAGGACCCGCTCTCCCTCCGGATCGCTCATGCGACCCGGGAAGGGGATTCCCTCCAGGTTGCGGGCCAGGCGCACCCGGGAGGACAGGACCGTGTCCGCGTCCTCGCCGCCGCCCTCCGCCCAATGGCTAATCGCCAAGAAGTCGTCCATCCTCATCATTTCCTCAACCCCGTGAGAGATTTTGCTCCAGTTCCCGGATCCGGTCCCGCAGGCGGGCGGCCTCCTCGAAGGCCTCCCGGGAGACCGCCTCGGACAGTTCCCCGCGCAAGTCGACCACCTCCCGACGCAAGCGCGCCCGCTGCCCGCCGCGATGCGGCAGCTTCCCGGTGTGGGTGTTGGAGCCGTGGATGCGCCGCAGCAGGGGTTCCATCCGCTCGCCCAGTTCCACATAGCAATGGCTGCAGCCCAGGCGGCCCTTGCGCACGAAGTCGGCATAGGTCATGCCGCAGCGGCTGCAGCGCACCACCGGTTCGGTCTTGCTCGCCGCCCCCGCCCCGTCCTGATTCAACAGACCCGCCAAGAGATGCTGCAGGGCGAAGGCCGGCTCGAATCCCAGCTCCCCCTTTTCCCGGGCGCAGGACTCGCACAGGTGCAGTTCCGTCTTCTTACCGTTGGTTATGCGGGTCAGATGTACCGTGGCCGGCTTCTCCCCGCACTCTTGGCAAAGCACGTCGTGTTCTCCCCTTTTCCTCACTGTTGGAGCAGGCTGCGCAGCATGGCCCGGAAGATGCGGGCCCGAACCTCGTCCCGATCCGGCAGATCCAGCTTCAGCACGGAGCGGTGCATGGCCGAGCGCATCAGCGCCGCCTCCCGCTCCGTCACCATACCCTGCTCCAGCAGCCGGTTGACATAGCATTCGACAGCCTCCTGGGACATCTGCTTGGGCTGGCCGGCCATGCCGGCCAGTTCCTCGGACACCTCGCCCCGCATCCGCACGATCCGCAGAAAGCCCTTGCCGCCCCGGCGGCTCTCCACCAGGTAGCCGCCCTCGGTGCGAAAGCGCGTGGCCAAAACGTAGTTGATCTGGGAAGGGGCACACCCGAACCGCTCCGCCAGTTCGCTGCGCTGCACCTGGATGGGGTCGCCTTGACTTTGCTCCAGCAAGAGCTTCAGGTGCGCCTCGATCAGATCGCAGATGGTGCCCACGGGTCTGCCCCCCCTCGTCCTTGACCTTCTTTGACGTTATCATACCATGAAAACTTTAGGGATGCAAAGCCGCTGGGCGCTTTTTTCCGTCGGTTGCCTGACCATTTTTGACCTTCCACCGTCGGCAGAGGATTCCCGCCCGCCAGCGCAGAAGATATCCGCTCCGAGAGGAGGTGGCTGCAGTCTTGCTGATCCCGGCGCTCATCCTGGCCTATCTGATAGGCTCGATCCCCACCGCCTATTGGCTGGCCCGGGTGTGGAAGGGAATCGACATCCGCCGCGTGGGCAGCGGCAACGTCGGCGCCACCAACATGCTACGCGCGGCCGGCCCTTTCGCCTCCCTGCTGGTTTTCCTTTTGGATGTTCTGAAAGGGGTGCTCGCCGTGGAGTTGGCCCGGCGGCTCGCGGGCGCCTCCTGGGCCGTGGCCCTGGCGGGCATCGCCGTGGTGGCGGGCCACGATTGGTCCTTCTTGCTGCATTTCAACTCCGGCAAGGGCGTGTCCACCAGCTTCGGCGTGATGCTGGCGGTGGCCCCCCCCGCCGCCGCGGTGGCCCTGGGCGTGTTCCTGGCCGTCGTCCTACTCAGCCGCTACGTCTCCTTGGGTTCGCTCCTAGCCGCCCTGTCCCTGCCCGTCTTCCTGTGGGCCAGCGGCGCCCCCGTCTACCTGCTGTTCTTGGGCACGGCCATGTTTGCGCTGGTGGCCCTGCGTCACCGCGCCAATCTGCGGCGGCTGTGGACGGGCACGGAGCACCGCGTGCGGCTTAATCGGCCGACGTGATCGGCGATCTGGCACGCTTGGAGGCCTTCCGCGGCCTGACTTCCGAAGAGCTGGACCGCATCGCCCGGCTGGCCTTTCAACGCACCTACCCGGCCGGCTCCTTCGTCTTCCAACAGGGAGAGCCGGCTCAGGCCTTTCTCTTCGTGGTGTCCGGACGGATACGGGTGTTTCGCACCTCGCCCGCCGGCCAGGAGCTCACCCTGCACTATCTGGGGCCGGGAGATCTCCTGGGCACCGTGGCCGTGCTGCAAAATCGCAGCTTCCCCGCCACCGCCCAAGCCGTGCGGGACAGCTGCGTCGGCGCCGTCCCGGGCGGCGATTTCCGCCGGCTGGTGGAGGAGTTGCCCCGTCTCAAGGACCGCATCCTGTCCCTGGTGGCCCAGCGGGCCACCCTCTTCGCGGGATTGGCCCAGGAGCTGTCCTGCCTGGACGCCCACGGTCGAGTGGCAACCCTGCTCCTGCGCTCGGTCGGTCCGGACGGCAAGCTGCAGCTGACCCACCAAGAACTGGCGGACATGGCCGCCCTCTCCCGGGAGACCGTCTCGCGCATCCTGGGAGAGTGGGCCGATGCCGGTGCCATCACCTTGGGACGGGGCAGAATCGTTTTGCGCAATCCCGGACTGTTGGAGGAATTGTTGCGGGAGTGACTCGGCCCTCAGCCCGGGCAGAAGCTCTTGACCAAGGCAATCTCTCGGCGATAGCCGTCCAAATCCTGAGGCGTCTCCAGGAGGAAAGGCACGCCCGCCAGGCGCGGGTGGCACACCACCCCGCGCAACAGGTCCAGCCCCATCTCCCCCTCCCCCAGGCCGGCGTGCCGGTCCTTGTGGCTGCCCCGACCGAAGCGGCTGTCGTTCAGATGGAAGGCCCGCAGCCGCTTCACCCCTATGACGGCGTCGAGGCGGTCCAAAAAGCGATCCAACCCCTCCCCTGCCAGTTCGTAGCCCGCCGCCCATAGGTGGCAGGTGTCTCCGCACACCCCCAGGCGCGACGGCGCCCCCGTTCCCTCCAGCACCGAGGCCAGTTGCTCCAGGGCGAAGCCCACCTCCGAACCTGAACCAGCCATGGTCTCCAGGAGCAGCTGCGTGTCTCCCGGGGCGTCCAGGATGGGCCGCAGTTGATCCACCAGCATCTTGAGGCCCGCCTCCACCCCCGCCCCCTGGTGGCTGCCGGGATGCAGCACCAGAAAAGGACTGCCCATGGCCCCGGCCCGCTCCAGATCTTCCGCCACCGTGCGGCGGGCGAAGGAGCGCACCTCCGGTTTGGCCGAGATCAGGTTCACGGTGTAGGGGGCGTGCGCCACCGGCAGCACGTCGTGCCGCGCCGCCAAGGTCAGCCCCCGCTCCAGGTCTGCCGGATCCAGCGCCTTGGCCCCGCCGCCGCGGGGGTTGCGGGTGAAGAACTGGAAGGTGTTCCCCCCAAGGGACAGGGCCGTCCGCACCGCCCCGGTCACCCCGTCGGCGATGGAGACATGGGCGCCGATGCGCAGCTGCGATGCACCGCCGGCCTCCCGCGGCGCCGATGCCTCCCTCAAGGCCGCGTCCCCCTCAATGGGTCGCCTCCGTCCCAACCTTGGCCTCCTCCAAGATCCCTTGGGCCACCTGGGGCGGCACCTCCTCGTAGCCGTGGAATTCCATCCGGTAGCCGCCACGCCCCTGGCTCAAGGCCCGCAGGTCCGCCACGTAGTGAAACATCTCGGCCAGCGGTACCTGCGCCCGCACCAACTGCTGAGAGCCCCGGCTCTCCATCCCCAAGATCTTGCCCCGGCGCCGGTTCAGGTCGGCGATGCAGTCCCCCATGTACTCCTCCGGAACCGCCACTTCCACCCGGTAGATGGGCTCCAGGAGCACCGGGGAAGCCTGCAGCATCCCCTTCTTGAAGGCCATGGAAGCCGCGATCTTGAAGGCCATCTCGGAAGAATCCACGCTGTGGTAGGAGCCGTCGTAGAGGGTGACCTGCACGTTGGTCACGGGATAGCCGGCCAGGACCCCCCCGGCCATGGTCTCCCGCACCCCCTTCTCCACGGCGGGCCGATACTGCTGCGGCACCACGCCGCCGAAGATCTTGTCCACGAAGGTGAACTGCTCCTCCGGCAGCGGGGCCAGTTCCAGCCACACATGGCCGTACTGGCCGCGGCCGCCGGTCTGCTTCTTGTACTTGCCCTCCACCTTGGCCGTGGCCCGGATCGTCTCCCGGTAGGGCACCCGGGGCTCCGCCAGATCCACCGCCACCCCAAACTTGCGTAACAGCCGCTCCCGGGCGATGTCCAGATGCAACTCCCCCATCCCCCGCAAGAGCAGTTGCCCAGTGGAGGGTTCCTTCTCCAGGTGCAAGGTGGGGTCCTCCTCCATCAGACGGGCCAGACCGGCCCCGATCTTGTCCTCGTCGGCTTTGCTGTGCGGCACCACGGCCGCCATGTGCACCGGCTCGGGAAAGTCGATCCCCGGAAACACCACCGCCCGCTCCGCGGCGCACAGGGTGTCGCCGGTGCGGGTGTCCTGCAGCTTGGCCACCGCCGCGATGCTGCCCGGGCCTGCCTCGGCTGCGGGCTCTTGGCGTTTGCCCTGCAGGATGAACAGCTGTCCCAACCGCTCCTCGTGGCGCCGGGAGGCGTTGAGCACGTGGGAGTCCGAGCGCAGAGTGCCGGAGTATACCCGAAAGAGCGTCAGCTTCCCCACGTAGGGATCGGCGGTGGTCTTGAAGACCAGGGCCGAGACCGGCTCCGCCGCCAGCGGGCGGCACAACTCGCCGCCTTCGGTCGTCGCCGCCGACGGCCCCGGTAGCAGATCCACCGCGGCGTCCAAGAGCTCAGACACCCCCACCCCGTTCAGGGCCGAGCCGCAAAGCACGGGGATCAACTTGCCGGCGGCCGTCCCGGCGGCCAATCCCCGGTGCACCTCCTGGGGGGTGAGCTCCTCTCCCTCCAAGTAGCGGGCCAAGAGCTCGTCGTCCTGCTCCGCCGCGGCCTCCACCAACTCCCGGTGCAGTTCCTGGGCCCGCTCCGCCAACCCCGCCGGCACCGGTCCGGTCCCGGTGCCCAGATGCACCTCCAGCCTGACCAAGTCCACGACCCCGCTCAGGGCGGCCTGCTCCCCCACGGGCAACGTCACGGGAAGCAGCTTCCTGCCCAAAGCCGTGGACAGCTCTTGCAGCGTCCGCTCGAAGTTGGCGTTCTCCCGGTCCAGCTTGTTCACAAAGACCACCCGGGGCAGCGAGCGCTCCGCGGCGGCGGCCCACAGGCTCTCCGTAGAGGCTCCCACGGCGGCGGTGGCGTCCACCGGGAACACGGCGGCATCCACCACTCGTAGCGCCGCCCTAGCCTCGCCGGCGAACTCGCAATAGCCGGGAGCATCCAGCAACTGCAAAAGGTGCTCCCGCCAGCGGGCATAGGCCGCCGCCAGGGAGATGCTGACCCGGTGCCGCTGCTCCTCGGGCTCGTGGTCGGTGACGGTGGTACCCTCCTCCACCCGGCCCAACCGCTCCGTGGCTCCGGCCCGGTGGAGGAGAGCCTCGGCCAGGCTGGTCTTGCCCGAACCTCCGTGGGAAAACAGGCCCAACACGCGCGTCCGTCCGGGATCAACCAAGCTGCCGCCCAGCGCCGCCTGGGACTAGGCAGGCCAGGCTTCTCACCTGCCTTCCGTTGCTTGCCACCTGTCCGGAGGGCAAAAAACCGCCCTTCCCCGCCGGGGAGGTGGCGTCCCTATTCTGAATATTGCTATTCGCCGCGGCAGGTCCGAATCCTCCAGGCTCCGCGACGCGACGGTGCCCAGGGAAGGGACAGCCTTGCTCGTCTCGTGGCCGTCACCGTGGTCTTGACCAGGCGCCCCTCTTTGTTATCCACTATGTATATCATGAGGGGGTGTCCATCGGTATCTCCGTGTAAGTTGGCTCCGATACGGATCCCGGAGGACTTGTTGGTCGCCGTCGATCCCTTGGTGCGGCCCCGCCGCCGCAGCAGTTTCTTCATCGACACTGCACGCAAGGAACTCACCGAGTTCCTGCGGCAGGTCCGCAACCGGGCAGAACATGATCTCCCGTGAACGAAAAGGTCCATCCCGTCTATCTCGTCGACATAAACGTCATAATCTGGGTTTCGCGAAATCGTCAGGAGACCCTCGTTCTGCTGCGCCAGTTCCTGCAGGATGCTCCCCTAGGCTGCTCCGCCTTGACCATTTCCGAGGTGTTGTGCTTGGCCAAAGAAACGGAGTTCCCCCGCACCGAGGCACTATTGGACAGCATGATCACCTGGCCGATCGGAAAAGCGCAAGCCAAGTTGGCCGCACGGCTGATGCGCCACCACGGCCCAGGTTATGTGGACCGTCACCTCGCGGCCTCCGCGTTTCTGCTTCGGATCCCAATCGTGACCTACCACCGGCGGGACTTCGCGCGCACGGGCATGGCGCTCTTCGACACCTCCGGTTGGTAGCATAGTCATTAACTACCTGTTCCAAGCAAGCCTGGGGGTGCCCGGCGGCGGTGCGGCCAGGGGCCGCTACTTGGTCCTCGCCTTCCCCCGCGCCGCCCGGCGGGCATCGATCCTGGCGCGGATCCGCCCATAAAGGCGCAGCACCGGCGGCCACAGCCAGGCGGTGAGGACGGCCTCCGGACCGATCACCAGCTCGAACCAGGTGACATCGTACGCCTGGGCCGGGGCCAAGGCCGCCAGCACCGTGGGGACGGGGAACCACACCTGGGTGATCCAGAAGTACCAACCAAAGCGCCGCAGGCGGCGCGGATCGTCCCTGAAGACAAAACGCACCCAAACCACCAGCGCCAGATCCGTCAGCAAGATCACCCACCAGGGAAGCAGCAGCCGCACCGGCGCCTTCGTCAGCACATCCACCGCCGTCACGAGATAGATGACCGCGGCAGCCAGGCTCCACCCTCCCACCATCGCGGTCAGGATCCGCTCCCACGCGGCCAGTCGCGCCCAGTTGTTGCCCACCCCGTTCTCCCCTTCCATGCGACAAGCCGCGGACATTCGTTGCCCGCGGCTTGCCCGCAAAATAAAGTTCCTGGCGACGGCCTACTCTCCCGGGCGGTCACCCACCGAGTACCATCGGCGCTGGAGGGCTTAACTTCCGTGTTCGGAATGGGAACGGGTGATACCCCTCCGCTCTGGTCACCAGGAAACCTGGCACCTTCAAAACTGCACAGCACTGGTTTCAAGCCCTCGGCCGATTAGTACCGGTCAGCTCAACCCCTCGCGGGGCTTACACCTCCGGCCTATCTACCTGGTGGTCTTCCAGGGGCCTTACTCCCTTCAAAGGGATGGGAAACCTCATCTTAGGGCGGGCTTCGCGCTTAGATGCTTTCAGCGCTTATCCCCACCGGACTTGGCTACCCAGCGTTGCCCTTGGCAGAACAGCTGGTACACCAGCGGTCCGTCCACCCCGGTCCTCTCGTACTAGGGGCAGACCCCTTCAAGTTTCCTACGCCTGCGATGGATAGGGACCGAACTGTCTCACGACGTTCTGAACCCAGCTCACGTACCGCTTTAATGGGCGAACAGCCCAACCCTTGGGACCTACTCCAGCCCCAGGATGCGATGAGCCGACATCGAGGTGCCAAACCTCCCCGTCGATGTGGACTCTTGGGGGAGATAAGCCTGTTATCCCCGGGGTAGCTTTTATCCGTTGAGCGATGGCCCTTCCACTCGGCACCACCGGATCACTAAGCCCGACTTTCGTCCCTGCTCGACCTGTCGGTCTCGCAGTCAAGCTCCCTTGTGCCTTTGCGCTCTGCGCACGATTTCCAACCGTGCTGAGGGAACCTTTGGGCGCCTCCGTTACTCTTTAGGAGGCGACCGCCCCAGTCAAACTGCCCACCTGACACGGTCCCCGAACCGGTCCACGGTCCCAGGTTAGAACCTCAATGGCACAAGGGTGGTATCCCAACGTCGGCTCCGCAGAAGCTTGCGCCCCTGCCTCCCAGCCTCCCACCTATCCTGTACATGCGCCACCAAAGCCCAATGTCAGGCTACAGTAAAGCTCCACGGGGTCTTTCTGTCCAGTCGCAGGTAACCTGCATCTTCACAGGTGTTTCAATTTCACCGGGCCCTTCGTCGAGACAGCGCCCAAGTCGTTACGCCATTCGTGCGGGTCGGAACTTACCCGACAAGGAATTTCGCTACCTTAGGACCGTTATAGTTACGGCCGCCGTTTACTGGGGCTTCGGTTCGAAGCTTCACCTTGCGATTGACCTCTCCCCTTAACCTTCCAGCACCGGGCAGGCGTCAGCCACTATACCTCGGGTTTCCCCTTTGCAGTGACCTGTGTTTTTGCTAAACAGTCGCTTGGGCCTATCCTCTGCGGCCCCCCCAGGCTCGAGACGCGTGGCCTCTCACCCGGCGGGGCGCCCCTTCTCCCGAAGTTACGGGGCTATTTTGCCGAGTTCCTTAACGAAGGTTATCCCGCGCGCCTTAGGATTCTCTCCTCGTCTACCTGTGTCGGTTTGCGGTACGGGCACCATGACCCTCCTTAGAGGTTTTTCTTGGCAGCATGGGATCGGCCAGTTCGCTACTTGGAATTTTCGCTCCCCATCGCCTCTCGGGAACACCCTGCCGGCTTTCCCTGGCTTGGGCTACCCTACCGGCTTGGACGGGCACCGCCTGCCCGCTGCGCCTACCCTCCTGCGTCACCCCATCGGTCTTGATCGGATCATGGTGGTATCGGAATTTCAACCGATTGTCCATCGCCTACGCTTATCGCCTCGGCTTAGGTCCCGACTTACCCTGAGCGGACGAGCCTTCCTCAGGAAACCTTAGACTTCCGGCGGGAGGGATTCGCACCCTCCTTTTCGCTACTCATACCGGCATTCTCTCTTCCATGCGCTCCACCGCCCCTTGCGGCGCGGCTTCTCCGCCCATGGAACGCTCCCCTACCACCCGCCTTGCGGCGGGTCCGTGGCTTCGGTGACGGGCTTGAGCCCCGTTACATTTTCGGCGCAGGGCCACTCGACCAGTGAGCTGTTACGCACTCTTCCAATGATGGCTGCTTCTAAGCCAACATCCTGGTTGTCTGGGCAACCCCACATCCTTTTCCACTTAGCCCGTACTTCGGGACCTTAGCCGACGGTCTGGGCTGTTTCCCTCTTGACCACGAAGCTTATCCCCCGTAGTCTGACTCCCAAGGATCTAGAAAGCGGCATTCGGAGTTTGAATGGGTTCAGTAACCTTGTGGGGCCCCTAGCCCAATCAGTGCTCTACCTCCGCTCCCCTTGCCTTGAGGCTAGCCCTAAAGCTATTTCGGGGAGAACCAGCTATCTCCGGGTTCGATTGGCATTTCACCCCTACCCACAGCTCATCCCATAGCTTTTCAACGCTAACGTGGTTCGGGCCTCCACGCGCTCTTAAACGCGCTTCACCCTGGCCATGGGTAGATCACCCGGTTTCGGGTCTGCACCCCGCAACTGTCGCCCTTTTAAGACTCGCTTTCGCTGCGGCTCCGGACCTTAAGCCCTTAACCTCGCTGCGGAGCGCAACTCGCCGGTTCATTCTTCAATAGGCACGCCCTCACTCCCCTTGCGGAAAGCTCGGACTGCTTGTAGGCATACGGTTTCAGGTTCTATTTCACTCCCCGCCAGGGGTGCTTTTCACCTTTCCCTCACGGTACTTGTTCGCTATCGGTCGCTGAGCGGTATTTAGCCTTGGAGAGTGGTCTCCCCTGCTTCCCACGGGATTCCTCGTGTCCCGCGGTACTCGGGTTCCCGTCCAGAGCCTGCGCCGGATTTTCGCCTACGGGACTCTTACCCCCTGTGGTGGGCCTTTCCAGACCCCTTCGGCTAACCCGACCTCGGCCCCGGTGAGCCCGCAGCTCACCCCGACGGACCCCGCAACCCCGCCCGCACAACGGCTGCGGCCTTTGACATGCGGACGGTTTGGGCTCCTCCCCTTTCGCTCGCCGCTACTCAGGGAATAATCTCTGCTCCTCGGGGTACTTAGATGTTTCAGTTCCCCCGGTTCCCTCCGGACACCCTATGGATTCAGGTGCCGGTGACACGGCTTCTCCGTGCCGGGTTTCCCCATTCGGACATCCCCGGATCAACGCCTGCTTGCGGCTCCCCGAGGCTTTTCGCAGCTTGCCACGTCCTTCTTCGGCCCTCAGCGCCTAGGCATCCACCGTACGCCCTTCCTCGCTTGACCTCGTGCTGTGCAGTTTTCAAGGTGCCTTTGGTGGAGATGAGCGGCCTCGAACCGCTGCCCTCCTGCTTGCAAAGCAGGCGCTCTCCCGACTGAGCTACATCCCCGCTCCCCTTGAAGGTCTTTTGGTGGGCATAGGTGGACTCGAACCACCGACCTCACGCTTATCAGGCGTGCGCTCTCACCACCTGAGCTATACGCCCCCTCGGCCCTTCAAAACCAAACAGCGCGCACCGACCTGGGAGCCTTTGCTCCTTAGAAAGGAGGTGATCCAGCCGCACCTTCCGATACGGCTACCTTGTTACGACTTCACCCCAATCACCAGCCCCACCTTCGACGGCTGCCCCCCTTGCGGGTTGGCGCACCGGCTTCGGGTGTTGCCGACTTTCGTGGTGTGACGGGCGGTGTGTACAAGGCCCGGGAACGTATTCACCGCGGCGTTCTGATCCGCGATTACTAGCAATTCCAACTTCATGCAGGCGGGTTGCAGCCTGCAATCCGAACTGGGACCGGATTTGAGGGATTGGCTCCGCCTCGCGACTTCGCGTCCCGTTGTTCCGGCCATTGTAGCACGTGTGTAGCCCAGGACATAAGGGGCATGATGATTTGACGTCATCCCCACCTTCCTCCGAATTGTCTCCGGCAGTCTCCCTTGAGTGCCCACCCGAGGTGCTGGCAACAAGGGACAGGGGTTGCGCTCGTTGCGGGACTTAACCCAACATCTCACGACACGAGCTGACGACAACCATGCACCACCTGTCCCCACGTCCCGGTTTCCCGGAAAAGCCCGATCTCTCGAGCCGTCGTGGAGATGTCAAGCCCTGGTAAGGTTCTGCGCGTTGCGTCGAATTAAACCACATGCTCCACTGCTTGTGCGGGCCCCCGTCAATTCCTTTGAGTTTCAGCCTTGCGGCCGTACTCCCCAGGCGGGGTACTTATTGCGTTAACTCCGGCACAGGGGGGGTCGATACCCCCTACACCTAGTACCCATCGTTTACAGCTAGGACTACCGGGGTATCTAATCCCGTTCGCTCCCCTAGCTTTCGCGCCTCAGCGTCAGGTACAGCCCAGAGAGCCGCCTTCGCCACTGGTGTTCCTCCCGATATCTACGCATTTCACCGCTACACCGGGAATTCCGCTCTCCTCTACTGCCCTCAAGCCGCCCAGTTTCGAGTGCCTACCCAGGGTTGAGCCCTGAAATTTCACACCCGACTTAAACGGCCGCCTACACGCCCTTTACGCCCAGTAACTCCGGACAACGCTCGCCCCCTACGTGTTACCGCGGCTGCTGGCACGTAGTTAGCCGGGGCTTCCTCCTCGGGTACCGTCATCATCGTCCCCAAGGACAGAGTTTTACAACCCTAAGGCCTTCCTCACTCACGCGGCGTTGCTCCATCAGGCTTTCGCCCATTGTGGAAAATTCCCGACTGCTGCCTCCCGTAGGAGTCTGGGCCGTGTCTCAGTCCCAGTGTGGCCGTCCACCCTCTCAGGCCGGCTACCCATCGTCGCCTTGGTGCGCCGTTACCACACCAACCAGCTAATGGGCCGCGGGCTCATCCATCGGCGACCGAAGCCTTTCCTTCCCGGACCCTGCGGCCCGAAAAGCTTATCCGGTATTAGCACCCCTTTCGAGGTGTTATCCCTTACCGATGGGCAGATTACCCACGTGTTACTCACCCGTCCGCCGCTCGACCCGGAGGTTGCCCCCCGGGCCTCGCTCGACTTGCATGTCTTAAGCACGCCGCCAGCGTTCGTCCTGAGCCAGGATCAAACTCTCCGTTAAGCACGGTTCGTTGCCTCGCTCACTTCAAGCGCGCTGTTTGGTTTTCAA
>JAJZIM010000036.1 GCA_021810565.1 Bacillota bacterium | reverse complement strand
TTGGACAGCCCCTTCAACCGGTAATGGGTGTCTCGCTGGACCATGGCGCTTCGGATACGCCGCAGTACATACAGGGCGGACTTGTAGTTGACCTGGAGTTCCTTCATCAGGGATAGGGCGGAGCGCCTGCGTTTATCCCTCGCCACGAAGAAGATCGCCCACAACCACTTCCATAAAGGGGGTCTGGTATGGTTAAAGATGGTTGCCGCCGTTAGCGAACTTTGATGGAGACAGTTGGGGCACTCATAAAGAATGTGGCTTCCATGGTGGATCTCCCAATAGGTATCGTTGGCGCACCTGGGACAACAGAAACCTTTGGGCCACTTCATCTCGAGGAGGAAGGCCCGGTAATCCGCATGTCCCCCGAACCTCGCATGAAACTCTTCCAAGGTGATCTCAGGTTGCCGCATGGCCGAACCTCCTCCCTCCAAATCTAAATTCCCAGGCCCATTATACCACATCCTAGGAGGTAGGGAAAGATCTCGCGGGGCTTATTTATCTGGTCAGGCATATTGACCAAAACTCTTGCAGGTATGTCGCCTCCCTTTGGCGAACTCTATGAGCCAAAGGAGGGATGCCGTGCGGATGAGTTGACGAACCCATTGATGGAGCAACTGAAGATGGGGGCCTTCGATACCTTCACCTCTATCTTCCGCGATAAGCGGCACAGCGACACTTTCGCCGATCTGTTGGTTGGCTTGATCGTAGCGTCCTAGGCCGGCATCGACAGGGAATTCTCCCGCGCGGCCAAGGACAAGATCAAGTGCGTCAACCGCTTCCTGGGCAACGAACGGATCGACATCCCGGCCCTTCTTCCCCACTTTGTGGACTTCGTGGTATCGGGGCTGCCCCATCCCCGGGTGTAGATCTCCATCGACTGGGCGGACTGCAACGACGGCCTCCTCCAGCGGCTCATGGCCTCTGTCTGTAGACGACTGCATCAGGAAGCGAGTTTGGGAAACTTTCGGCCAGTCCATTCGCGAAGCCCAAAGTCATGGTTTACATGTCCATGCACACCATCTCCATCCATGAAGACCCGCCATCACTCGCGCGCTCCGTTGTATATTCACGCATCCTGCTGTATAGATATGCAGCTAAAGCCGCCGAATTCGGGCTCTCAGAGAGATGTTGGGATAGGTCAGGACTGATGGTGTGAAACGGGGGAGACAAACAAGCGAATGCGCAATGCAGATGTAAAGGCAGAACTAGTAATAATTATCCCGGCCTATAACGAGGAACATAACATTGTCGATGTGATAAGAGAATGTAGAAAAAATTATGCAGATATCCTGGTTATAGATGACGGCAGCACTGATGCAACAAGAGAACGAGCACTAGATGCCGGAGCTAAGGTTATGTCATTGGTTCATAATCTTGGGATCGGCGGGGCAATGCAATGTGGCTACATGTACGCCAAAAATCACGGTTATAAGTACGCTGTTCAAGTAGATGCTGATGGGCAACATAATCCAGAAGATATAGGGAAGTTACTTGCGTCGATCAAGAAAAACGATAGCCTCGGCCTAGTGATCGGCTCGAGATTTGCCGGAGAAAATGGATATAAGTCAACATGTGCGCGTAGAATCGGAATAGCTATATTGGCGTTCATTTTACTAGCGACTTCAGGTAAACGAGTTATAGATGTAACATCTGGTTTCCGCATTGCATCGAGGGAGGCAATCTCCATATTTGCCGCACATTATCCATATGATTATCCAGAAACAGAAAGTATCGCGATGTTGCTAAGGAAAGGGATCGCAATAGAAGAAATACCGATTGCAATGAACGAAAGACAGAGTGGCCGTTCCTCGATCAGATTTGGAAAAACAATTTATTACATGACTAAGGTCTCGCTAGGCCTCATACTTAACTGGTCCCGCAAAACTGTTGGTCAATGAAGAGTAGGTGAGAATAGATGCCGTTGTTCGCGATACTAGCGGGTTGCCTCTTAGTATATATTATTCATTTGGTAAGACGACGCAACCTCGGCCTCGAACATAGTCTGGTATGGATACTACTCGGAATAGTTGGCATGGCATTCTCGCTATTTCCCAACGGCGTCACGATAATGGCAAATCTATTAGGCATAAAGTATGCACCGAATCTGGCATTCGGCTTGGCGATCGCAATCCTTGCTATAATAGTCCTACAGCTGACGCTTTGGACATCTTTACTCAGTGCCCGTGTTATTAAAGTTATCCAGTGCCTTGGACTGAGTAGCGATATATCGGATAGGATTAATCTCAAGGAAGACTTAAAGAAGAAGGAGGAAGAATAAGTTGAATATCGTGCTGATAAATGCTCCGTATGTCGACTCCTATGGCGCAGTGAGGAATGCAGTAGGAAGGTATTTCCCTTTAGGCCTTGGCTATATAGCTGCAGTCTTAAGGAGAGATGGTCATCAAGTATTATTATTAGATCCAGAAGCACAAACTATGCAGCTCGCCGATATCGACCGGGTTATAATGAATAGTCAGCCAGAATTGGTGGGGATAAGTTCGGCGACCCCTAATTTCCCGGGCGCAGTGGAACTTTGTAGACGAATAAAGAAATTAAATAACTGTGCCGTCATTGTCGGCGGCGTCCATGCATCGGCTATGCCTCTTGAGATCCTAGAAAATGTGGAGGCTTTTGATTACGTTGCTGTCGGTGAAGGTGAATACTTAATGAGTGAACTAGCGACGTGTATAGAGAAGGGGGATAGAGAAGGCATTAAAGGCATCGACGGCCTTGCATATAGGGATGAAGGCTACGGTCCGATGTTTAAGGGGCGTCGACCTGCTATAGGTGATCTCGATGAACTGCCCATGCCAGCTCGTGATTTGGTAGATATGTCTCTTTACCGTCCACACGCGCACAATTATCGGCACAAGAGAAGTGCCACCATGCTAACTAGCCGTGGCTGCCCAGCTAGGTGTAGTTTTTGTGCATCACATGTTGTGCATGGAAGGAGATTTAGGGCGCATTCTCCGCGACGCGTTCTGGACGAAGTGGAAGAACTATATTATAAGTACAAGATACGACATATACTAATTCAAGATGATACGTTTACGGTGAACAAGGCCAGAGTTCACGAGATATGCGATCTGATAATTGCGAGTAATATGCAACTGTCATGGTTTTGCTTTGCTAGGGCGAATACAGTGGACGAAGAACTGCTAAAGAAAATGAAAAGGGCCGGATGTTATTCGATAGGTTTTGGGGTAGAATCGGGAAGCAATGATCTTTTGAGGAGTATTGAGAAAGGGCTGACCATCGAGGTAATACAGCGTTCTGTAATGCTAGCAAACAAACTTGGCTTCAAAACGCAGACGTTTTTTATTTTTGGGCATCCCCAAGAAACGGTTAGCCAAGCTAAGGCTACCATAAAGGCCGCACTAAGTTTAAATAGTCAGTTAGCGTTCTTTAACATAATGATTCCATTTCCAGGTACTGATATATTTGAGGCATTACCTGATAAGGTGGCTATAACTGCGGAGTTAGGCAATTTCGTCGCTGTAGGTACTAAACCTATCGACGGAATAAGTAATCTGAGCAGTGCCCAAATTAGCGCTTTCGTGAAAGAGGCGAATATAAGATATTACTTCAGGGTGTCGCAAATAGTACGGATGATAATGGGCGTCAGCGGACTAAATGAGCTAAGGGAATATATTAGGGGGTTAGTTGCGCTAGTTAGACAAGTATCGAGAATCGGTAAGTCTTAGTATCAACAATAATTCAGCCAGGCATGGATATGCGCCTCTTCGAAGTGCGCCGGCTGACGAAACTAGATAGCCATATTTAGCATAATAAGGGGGTCGACGATGCTCCATGAATACAGGGCCGGCTGCAATTAATGGATAAATAGGCCCCGAAACCCCTTCCAATTATCCCCACAGTTTAGTCATGAGTCTGACGGTTATGCGTGTTGGAGGTATGTAACCTCTCTTTGGCGAGCTTCTTGTGCCAAAGGGGGATAGCGCCTGATCAACCTGCTGGACCCCTTGAGTGGGTCTCGGATTCAGTATGTAAAGGCCTCAGAGAATAAAGGGTCCATCGCTAGGTAGAGTGGGTTGAGGTTAGTGAAGGCTGCTATGGAGCTGTATTCCTTGCTAAGTGAGCGAAAGGCCCAAGGAGACCAGCATAGCTTAATCACGCTCTAGCTTGCTTGACCACAGCCTGATGGATTGCTTCGACCGCAACAGGAATGGAATCGCCGAGCGGCGGGACGTCAAGGGCGCGCAAGGCGCGGGCGAAGCCCTTGCCCTTGACGGAGCGGCGGGAGGCGGTATAATCAGCGGTCGGTCGAAGCAATCCCGGAGGGCTTACGCCGCAGGCGGAAGCCTACCTTAGTCCCCCTCTGGCACAGATGGTGGCGATGGGATATCATAGGCGGGAGGCTGTGCTCAGACAAGATCAATGGCAGAGGAGGAGTTACCATGCTTGCCCAACAGAACGAAGAGCTTTTTGCAGAGATCTTAAGGTTGCCAACGAATTGGTCCGTTGAGAGGCCTGACTATCATCCGGAGGAGAAGCGATTGTCGCAGCCAGTAACCACCATAAGCCTGCCGGTGTAAGACCGGTCGTGCGGACTGCCCGTCCGCGCACGTAGCTAACCGGACATCGGGACTGGGCGACCATTCCGGTGAAAGCTCCGGGGATAAAGCCCCTGCCGCCGCAAGGTGGGATCCATCAAGGGGGCCAGCGAGTCATCGGGCCGCAACATCAAGTAAACGCTGCCGCGTCGAAACTCCTCCCCGGCTGAAGTGGATGCCGGGAATCCAGAGAGCCGAGCCCGGCATTCGTGGGCGAAGGCTGGTACCACCAGGGAAGAGATGGGCAGATGCACCTGGCGGTCTCTGCGGCGTACGGGCGACGGCACGATGACAAGGCGTGGGGTGCAAAGCTGGGAGGGCCTCGTTCCCCGCCGGGAGCGTCCGCGATCGGCAGGGCGGCCAGTATAAGTGAAAACGAAGTCTGGCCGTGGGAGTGAGACCGGCACATCGGGTAGTAGTACCGATGACGCTGAGGACAACATAACCTCAGAGGAGGAAAGGACCCGTGGGTGGTCCGCGGTGCAACAGAGCCCACCGGAGAGGACGCAGAGCCTCTCACAACGGTCGGAGGCGAAGCTGCACCCGCACGCGATGGCAAACCGTGACCCGACCGGAGGATATGCGGACGCATTTAAGCCGGCACGGGGAAACCGGGGGCCGCGGAACCCGCAGCCCGACGCAGAGCGGGGTGAACTGCGGAAAACAAGGGTGGCAACGGACACGGGCGGGCCATCGGGGGAGAGATCACTTGAAGCCGTACTGGGGAAAACTCGACGTACGGAATTTTAGAGGGGGGAGTGGAAACCCGGCATGGTAGCGGAATGCGGCACTCTGGATACCGAAAGGCCAGAGCAACGGAGACCAACACCTAAACTCAACGGCGCCTCTCCTCTACTCGGTGATCTTTATTTGGCTCCAAAGCCCGCAGCTTTTGCTTGTGTGGAATGTAGCCGGCCTAGTCCTGTGCATGATTGGCGCAAGGAACGTGTATGGAGACATCTTGACTGCATGGAGGACCGCACATACCTGCATGCCAAACTACCGCGGGTCAACTGTCCAGAGCATGGAGTTAGGACCATTGCGGTTCCCTGGGCCAACACCAAGTCCAAGTTTACCCACCACTTTGAGGCGTTCATTCTTGCCATGGCTAAGGACATGCCAGTAAACGCAGTGGCCAAGATTGCTCGGGAACATGATACAATGTTGTGGCGAATCATACGCAGGAACGTATACAATGCACGTAAGACTTTGGATATGCGACATGTATCCAGCATAGGTTTGGACGAAACTGCAGCGAGGCGTGGACACGACTATGTTACCGTATTCATGGACATGAAAACACGATCGGTACTCTACGCTACAGATGGCCTTGATCAGAACACGGTGGCGGAATTTGCCAGGGATCTGCAGGAGCATGGAGGTGATCCTGCGGCAGTAACCGCAGCCGCCATGGACATGTCTCCAGCTTTCATCGCCGGGGTAGAGGCACACCTAGTCAATGACCAGATCAGCTTTGATCGTTTCCACGTTGCCAAGGCGGTAGGTGAGGCGGTGGACCAAGTGCGCCGGGAGGAACAAAAGGTGGATAGCGATCTCAAGAGAACCCGATACCTTTGGCTGAAAAACCGGGCTAATCTCTCAGAAAACCAGCGGGATCGGCCGGAAGTGTTGCTGCAGAAGCCGTTGAAAACCGCCAGGGCCTATGCAATGCGTGAGTCTCTGCAGGGTTTATGGGAGCAGCCGCAGGAGTTGACCGAGCCTTACCTACGCCGGTGGTATTTTTGGGCCACCCATTCGCGGCTCAAGCCCCTCATCGACGTGGCGCGGACAATTCATCGGCATTGGGATGGTATTCTTCGGGCCGTCACCTCCCGCCTCACTACCGGCCCGCTCGAAGGTCTTAACAGCCTGATTCAGGCGGCTAAAGCAAAGGCGCGCGGTTACCGGAGTAAGAGCAACTTGAATGCCATGATATACCTACTGGGCGGGGGACTTGACCTACCAGCCCTCCACACAATCTAGCGAAGAACCTAATAAAGGGAGTGTTGGCATTGAACGGTGGAAGCACAGAGCGCTATTTGCCTGGCTCCATGGACGCCTTAACCGCCTACGAACATTGGCATAGATATTTTTATGCGCTGGGTTTTGTAAAAGGCAAAGTCGTAATTGATGTAGCTTGCGGCGAAGGATATGGTTCAAACCTTTTAGCACATGTAGCGAGGCGGGTTATCGGGGTAGATAGCGATAGTGAGATAATAGAACACGCTCGCTGCAATTATCTTCGTGATAATCTCAGCTACCAAACAGGACTGGCGACTGAGATAGGGCTGCCCGAAAGGACCGCTGATGTTGTGGTGTCGTTCGAAACGCTGGAGCACCTGGAAGAAGGGCATCAAAAGCTGTTCGTCAACGAGGTTAGGAGGGTGCTTAAAGATGATGGCCTGTTCATTATCAGCTCGCCCAATAAACTTCTATATAGTGATATTCCTGGTATCATAAATTCATTTCATAAACATGAACTATATGAAGATGAGTTTAAGAAATTACTTACGGACAACTTCGACAATGTACATGTTATGGGCCAAAAGGTTTACGTGTCATCGTTCATATGGACTGAAGAGAGTGTCGGCTTTTGGAATGAACATGTTGCGTCGTCCGATAGCAAGGGAGCTTACAGCACACAGCGGCATAAGGAACCGTTATATTTCATTGCTGTATGCAGCCACAGGGACATAAAGGCTCCTAGAGCATCTGTGTTCCTCGATGCGGGAGAGGGATTTCTAAAGGCAACGCAGCTGGAGGTGGCGGTCTGTAAGACAGAACTGCGCAATGTCAGCGACGCGGCCAGGATTGCGCGAGAGGATGCAATGGAGGCGCGTCAGCAAGCAGAAATAGCGCTGATGGAAAAGGAAAGAGCGTATAGAGAAGCAATAAGTGCACGACAGGAAGCGAGAGCAGCGCTAATGGATAGAGATAGGGCAAGCGAAGAGGCAACGAGGGCAAGGTATGAAGCGGATGTTGTGGCTGGTGATGCTAAGCGCGCCAAGGAAGCGGTCAAGAACTTGGAATACCGCGTGTGGTTGATGGAGAATTCCGTCTCGTGGCGCCTGACATATGGGCTACGTTTCATAAGGGCGCTGCAAAGAAGGTGCATGAAAAATATATGGAGATAATAGTTTGGGGCTGAAAGGTTAGGGCGTCACTAGCATGTGCGATGAAGGGTCTGCATCCATTGAGAAAGGTGTGAGTGAGCGTGGATGTACATGATATATTAAGGAGGATTAGTGCTACCGGCACGGACAGTAAGTCACAAATTACCCAAAGTATACTGGAACAAGTAAATAGAACCTGGAATGTTGATTTAGGTACGCCGACACGGGGGCTTGGAGGCACCAAAGGAATAGCATTGTGGTATATAAAGAGACTGGTAAGGAAAGTAGCCGGGTGGTATATTACGCCACTAGTGATTAAACAAAGAGAGTTCAACGCAAGTGCTGCGAGAGCAATTAACCAACTGGCAGCATATCAGAATGCCAACAACAAATGTTGTCGAAGTGGAGCTTATCTTGCACAACATATAGGGGAAATGCTCGGGGCCCTGGTAACTGACCGCCAGAGTTCGATTCTCGTTATTGAGTTAAACACGAGATGTATCAGTAGGCTCTTGCACAGTCAAGGGTATCGAGTGATATGTGCAAGCCCGGACCACTACTACCTGAGTGAGCTAAGTAGTGATGGTATAGCAACTATATCGAACATCGAGCTGTTGTGGACGGAGGCGGTACCTGAATATGCATGTATAATTATCAGCCTTACTCGTCAGTGCGCCACTGAAGTTAATGATTTGATTTGCGACGCTATTGGCAAACTAAAAGATACTGGTCGCGCATTAATTGTAGATATCTCGAATGATCGCTTAGCGTGGCTAGCAGATAGTTGTGGACTGGAGATATCGCTAAGTCCTGTTTGCGATGGCCGTGTTGTTGGTGTGGGGAGGAAATGAGCGTGCCTAAGGAAGAAAAGTCCGCAAGGGTTGCTATAGTTGTTATTGTGCATAATAGAGTAGATGTTACTGAACGGTGCATCAAAAGCCTTCTCTTTGCCACAGAGTTTAAGGGGTATAGAGTAATAATTTTCGATAATGGAGGTGGCCCTGGTATTCAGGAATACCTGCGGTCCTTGAAGGACCCACGGATCGTAGTTCACAGGGCGGATAGAAATCTTGGATTCAGCAAGGGTGTTAATTCTGCGGTGATGTATACTCACAGCGATGAGGATGTGGTACTTTTAAATAATGATATTGAGGTATACGATCCGCTGTGGCTTGATAAACTGCAAGAAACTGCCTATTCCTACGATAATGTCGGACTGGTTGGCTGCAGGTTGGTGGGTATGGATGGGAGGTTGCAGCATGCTGGGACGTATATCTATCCTGAGACATTCTGGGGTCAGCAAATCGGGGGAATGCAAGTGGATAATGGCCAATATTCCCGAGTTAGGGAGGTAGATGGAGTGGTCTTCGCGGGAGTGTTCATATTACGCTCCACCTTCTTACGTGTGGGATATCTTAATGAAGAATTATTTGCGTACTTCGAGGATACTGATTTTTGCTATAGGGTACGACGGGCCGGGCTAAAGGTGCTTTGCGATGGAAGGGTAACCTTGGTTCATCAACAAAATGCGACCCTTGGCGGGAATAACGAAGAATTTATGAAGATATTTAGCAAGTCCCGGGCAACGTTTTCGAGAACTTGGGGCGAGGTGCTGAGAGGAAGAGCCACAGATAAGATCACCTGGCGATCCATTATCGGTTTGCCAATTGGTTACGCTGAAATGTCTAGGGAAATTATGCTGGGGCTTGAGGAGGAAGGGTGCGAGGTTCACTATAAATATGCGTATGGTAAGGGGACCCCATATCCTTTTGATGAGCCGCGAGTTACGGATGACTACATTCTGAATGTTATTCAGAGCAGAAAGTATGATACGACACTGCCACAGGTGGTTTGTGCACAAGGCGACGTATTGGCTAGAAATGATGGTGCCATTAAGATTGGCTACAGTATGCTAGAGGTTGATGGAGTGCCTGCTGAGTGGGTGAGGCAGGCTAACCTCATGGACGAGATATGGGTTCCAACGCGGTTCAATTATGATACATTTAAGAATTCAGGGGTTTGCGTTCCTATTCAGATAGTGCCACTTGGTGTAAACCCTGACCTATTCAATCCGGATATTAGGCGTAGGCGTAATAACAATGGACGATTTATATTTCTATCGATATTTGAATGGGGCGAGCGGAAGAATCCAGAGATGCTTGTCAGAGCATTTATGAGGGCATTCCCGCGCAATAGAAACGTCGTGCTGATAGTAAAGGTTAACAATCGTGATGGGGGAATTGATGTAGGGCGTAATATCAGAGCGATTACCGAGGGGCGCGATGCGCCAGAGGTATGCGTTGTTGAAAATGTGAATATAAAGAGGCATGAACTTGCGGCGCTATATCGATATTGTGATTGCTTTGTACTGCCAACCAGCGGAGAAGGATGGGGAATGCCGATTATTGAGGCCATGGCATGCGGACTTCCGGTAATAAGTACTGGATGGGGGGGAAGTACTGAGTTTTTGAATGAGAGGAATGGGTACCCGTTAGAGTATTCAGTGGTTCCGGCTGTCGCAAAATGTCCATATTACGAAGGATTTAACTGGGCTATGCCGAGCGAGGGGCATCTTATCGATACGATGCGTAGGGTGTACACTAATTATGGGGAAGCTTCGGAGAGAGGGAGACGCGCTGCGAAGGAAGTTGAGAGAATGTTCACTTGGAGACATACGACCGCAAAAATTCTTGAGCGGATTCGATGCCTGCGATAGAGTATAAAATATTGTGAAGCAATCGTGTAGGGTTGAGGTGATGTTGTGATTTAAAGGGCATCTAGATACAGCCTTCCAATGTTATGGCATTGGAATTGCATTGCCCAATTATGCGCGTTAGATAGGCGAGTTGTTTTGTGTTCGAGTGGGCCATGTCGGATTGTTGCTACTGCTGAGACTAATGTAGAGGCATCTGCCACAAGATACGGGTAATAGATGCCCTTGGGGGCTGCTCTCAATATGCCTACTGGTTCCGATATTACGGGAACTCTTAACTGCATTGCTTCTATGGCCGGCATTAGAAAGCCTTCGTATATGCTTGCAGAGATAAGAGCATCCGCATTACGTAGCCATCGCCACTTTTCCTCTTGGGTGACATAGCCCAATACGTGTACGCGGCCTTTGTTGGTGAGTGAGGACAAGGTTGTTGTGATACGTCCGGTATCACTATCGTGCTTGCCGAGGATTACCAAGTGTAGGTCGTGTTGATGGGTTGCAAGTACATCAAAGGCTTGCAGTAACTCTGGAAGGCGTTTTCGGGGTTCCTGAGTGGCAATTGCAAGGAGGTAGGGGTGGATTAGATACGGGTTTCCTAAGGCAATGTTGCTAATTACAGGTGTGTCAATTGGAGGTGGAATTACGTAAATGCGATTTTGTGAGACTTTGAAAATGCGAATCAAATCTGAGGCTACTTCGGGTGAGTCCGCAAAAATCTTCGTTGCTAATTTGAGACTTATCGGGAGCATTATTCTGAGGTATTTGTAAGTTGATGGCCGCATTGTGCCGCTGTAGATATAGGGGGTTAAGTCGTGAATAGTAACGATTGTTGGTATGCCTGCGCATATGGGCAAGGTGAATGCTGGGCCATGAAGATAGGAAAGGTGTTTGCGGCGGGCCCAGCATGGGAGTGTTATTTGTTGCCATGGAACCCCAGGGATTGCGGCAACGACATGGAGTGGCCAAATGGCCTCAAGGTCTTTTGGATAGTGGCCACGAGTGTGAGCGACTGGTATGAGCGCGATTTCGGTCTTATGATGGGCCAAGCAATGTAACAGCTGTCTTATATAGAGAGCAATGCCGCTGGGTGTGGGTTGAGTTGTTAAGGCTCTTACATCGATGGCGATGCGTAGGCGGTTGTCGTTGTTAGGCAATCTTCCATCTCCTCGTTTATAGCAATTGGACGGCGATAAGCCTATTGATGTCGGAATATACCCGGCCCTTTAAGTCAGCCTGTGGTGCCAACAGGACCGTTTGCGCCGCTATTCCGTAGTCAGGTGGGGGAATTCCTTCAGGGGCCGCCGAGGGACTGGCGGGGATGGGGCGCAAAGAGGCAAGAGGTTGCCATCCATCTTCCGCAAGAGTCTGTCCGGTAGGCCGTTCAGCGCCACCACCGCTGACCGAGGCAAGGCGGAAAGCCTCCACCCTCAGGTAGCCCGGCTCAGCGCAACCGGCAGCTTTGCCACTAGGCAGGCATGCACCAGGCGGCCGAAGAGCTCTCCCTCCCAGCGGCGCCGATTGAAGCGGTAGCAGAACTCATGCAGATACTCCCCCAGATGCTGCTTGGTAACGCCGTGAAAAGCACCGTCGATGAAGGCCTTGACGTTGGAGATTGCTATGTGTACCCACCGGAAGTGGGCTTGAGGCGAAAGACCCGCCATCACTATCTGCTCGTGCCGGTACCCGGCATCCGACAAACCACCGTAAACCGACAGACCGTCCGTTTTCAGCTCGCTCCCCGGTTCGACCATCCTTTTGAGGGCCGCCTCAATCGTGGCGCGATCAAGCTTTTTCAGCGGCAGCATGCGCAGGAACTCTGGGTACTCGCCTTCGGAGGAGCCCAGGGTTATGGCTACCAGCCCAGGCACCTAGGTGGTTCCCCGCCCCCAGTGACCGCTGCCTCGGTTCTGTCCCCCGAAGTAGGGGTCGTCCACCTCCGTGGGCAATCCGCCCAGGGTATACCCGGCATCCCGCTGGGCCATGGCACCACGAATGCGGCGCAACATGCGCAAGGCTCCTTTGTAGTTGACTTGGATATCTTTCTTGAGGGCCAAAGCGGAGTAGCCACGCTTATCCCGAGCTACGAAGAAAATGGCCCACAGCCACTTTCACAGCGGTAGTCTGGTTCGGTGAAAGATCGTTCCTGCGGTGAGGGATGTTTGATGCCGATACCGCCGGCACTCATAGAGAAGGTGGCCTGCCTTGTGGATGGCCTAGTAAATGCCGTTGCCAGGGGCTGGGCAATGAAAGCCGTCTGACCATCCGCTCTTGAAAAGGACCTCCCAACGATCCGCATTCGTGCGGAACGTTTCCTGGAACTCCGCCAAGGTGATCTCCGTTGCCCGCATGGCGATCAATCTCCCAATGAAATCCCGTTTCCCAGGGCTAGTATACCACATATTGAGAGGTGGGGCCGGATGCCGGGAGGCTGACTTAAAGGGGCAGGCCTATGTCGGAAAGTCAGTACGCGAGAAATGTATATGTTTTCTAGTTTATGCGCCAGATGTGGGGCACGAGCAGCACCCCGGCGTTCTTCTCCCGGGCCTGCACGGTGAGTTCGGCCAGAGGATGGCGCTCGAATAGGCGTGCTCCCGTTGCATCTTGGAGCAGTAGGTGCAAATCGTACCTCCCCGAGGCCAGGTGCAGCGCCGTAGCCTCCACGCTGACGGTGCTGGTGCCCTGGGGGAACGAGATGCTGGCCGCGTCAGCGCGGCTGGACAGCACCACCACGTCCAACCCGTCGGGGCGGCGTAGGGATAGTTTCAGGTCACCATCGAAGGGCGCAGCTTCGTTGTACCAGGTCAGCTGGACGGTTAGGGGATCCCCCGATTGCAGGCGCGTGACGCGCTTTCCGTTACTGCTGAGGGTCCACTCGCGAAGCTGCAGGGAGCGATCGCTTTTCTCGGCCCGGAGTGTGGTAGGTGATCTGGCCTGCCCCATGCTGTCACGGTACGCCAGGACCACCTCCCGCGGCTTACCCGCGGCCTTCAGCACGCCCTTGTCGATCCAGATGGCCCGGTCCATGAGCCGCTCCACCGAGCCCAGGTCGTGGGAGACCAGCAAGATGCTCACGCCCTGCCCCTTCATCTTGAGGATGCGGTCCATGCACTTTTGGGCAAAGGCCTCGTCGCCCACCGCCAGCACCTCGTCTACCACCAGGATGTCCGGCTCCACGCTGGTGGCCACGGCGAAGCCCAGCCTCGCGTACATCCCCGAGGAGTAATACTTCACCGCCACGTCGATGAAGGGGGCAAGCTCCGCGAACTCGATGATCCCGTCTATCTTTCGGTCCACCTCAGCTCTTCGGATGCCCAGAAGGGAGGCGTTGAGGTAGACATTCTCTCGGCCCGTGAAGTCCGGGTGGAAACCGGCCCCCAGCTCGATCAGGGCCGAGGTCCGCCCCGTGGTGCGAAAATGCCCTTTGGTGGGCTGCATGGTGCGGGTGAGGATCTTGAGCAGGGTGCTCTTGCCCGAGCCGTTGTTGCCCACGATCCCGAGGCTCTTGCCGTCGGGAAGATCGAAGGAGATGCCCTGCAGGGCCCAGAAGGTCTCGGGCTTCTCCTTGCGCCGGCGGGGCAGCATCTGGAACAGCAGCTGTCCCACCGAGTCGGCCCGGTCCTTTTGCAGCCGGAACTTCTTCCAGATGTCCGTTGCCTCCACCATCCTACATCACCTCGGCGAAGAGCGGCTCGATCCGCTTGAAGACCGTGAGCCCGGCCAGGAAGACGAAGCCGGACCAGAGCAGGGCCGACCACAAAAACAGCGGGTAGTGCAGCGTCCCGTAGTAGAGCAGGTCCCGCATGGCCTCGATGATCCCTCCCATGGGGTTGCCCAGGAGGACGGCGGAGAGGAGGGTGGCATGTCCCGTGGCCGGGTACATCACCGGCGTCAGGTACATCCACGCCATGAGGAGCAGGCCCACCAGCTGGCTGAAGTCCCGGTACAACACGTTCATGGCCGCGGTCATGTACCCGATGCCCATGGCGAAGAGCATCTCCACCGCCAGCAGGGGCAGGATCAGGACGGCCGTCCAGTGCACGGGCACCCGGTAGATCAGGATGAACACCAGGAGCACCAGGAGGGCGAAGGCTAGGTCGATGAGGCGAGCCAGCACCGCGGCGGTGGGCAGCACCACGCGGGGGAAGTACACCTTGGACAATAGGGAGGCGCTGCCGGTGATGCTGCCGGTGGCCGAGCCGATGCCGTTGCCGAAGAAGTTCCAGAAGGTGAGCCCCGTCAGCAGAAACACCACGTAGGGGATCTTGCCGGAACTGGCCCGGAAGATCACCGCGAACACGAAGCTGAAGATCCCGGCGTAGACCAGGGGGTTGATGATGGTCCAGTAAAGGCCCAGCAGGGAGTGCTTGTAGCGGGTCTCCACGTCCCGCACGGCCAGGTTGCGCATGAGCTCCAGCCACACGCCCAGACTCTCCCAGCGCAGCCGCACCCGCTGGCGCACGGAGAGGGGAGGATGCTCCGGGGATAATGCCTGCATAGGGCCTGGCTTCAACTCCTTTGCCGCGTGGTCGTGGTGTCGAAAAGCGTCGGTCGGCCATGTCCCGGATTAAATGGCCCGGGGGCCGTCCCGAACCGCTTCCTGGGCCTGCCTCGATTATACCGCTCCCGGGGCGGCGAGGCTAGGCCGCTGCGCCAGCCGGGCCGAAACCCGGCTTGCCGCAGGGTCGGCTTTCCCCGGCTGGCCGATTTGACGCCGCGCTGCTCCAGGAGATATAATCCAGAGGGGAGGCGATCAGGATGCTGCCGGAGGAGAAGCGACCGAAGGTTCCGAGCGAACAGCAGCAGCCGCAGCTTTCGGACCAGGTGCAGTTGCACCAGGGGGTTGACCCGCACTTTCTGGAGACCGGCCGCAAGGTGCAGCGGATGTTCCGCAAAGCCTTTGAGCGGCTGGCCCAGCGTTGATGTTCTGGCCGTCTTTCGAGGATGCGGTACGGTTTCAAGAAGAGATGGTGCGGGAGACGGGCGGCAGCGTGGGGGTCCGAGATCGGGGCTCCCTGGAGGCCGCCCTCTTTCGGCCCCTGCACACCTTCGGCGGCGCGGATCTGTTTCCCTCCCTGGAGGAGAAGGCGGCGGCCCTGATCCACGGGGTCATCACCTCCCATCCCTTCCTCGACGGCAACAAGCGCACCGCCATGCAGTTGGGGCTGGCGGTGATGTTGGAGAACGGACGGCAACTGGACCCGACGGCCATCGACGAACAGGCGGTGGAGGACACCGCGGTGGCGGTGGCGGTGGGGGAGCTTGGCGTGGAGCAGTTGGCCCGCTGGTTGGGCCGGGTCTTTTCTTGACCTTGGGCCGTATCCCGGTGCCAGGGGGGCGCGAAGGCGGCGCAGGCCGGTTGCGGGGCGGGGAGGATGCCCCGACCGTAGAGAGCCGGCGTTGGGTTCCGACGGTGGTTTCCCGCGGCGGGGCGGACGGCCGCGTGCGAGCCGCTCCCCGTCGGGTGCCGCCGGAGGAGTGACGGCAATGCGGAGGGCGGCTAGGGCCTGCCGTTCCGGCGCGGGCTTTTCCCGGCCGCTGGTCTGCCGACGGGGCGCAAGCGGATTGGCTGGCCGCGCAGCTGCCCGCGCTGCCCGGGCCTCCGCCTAGGCTCCGAGGCATAGCCCCCGCGGGAGCGTCGCGGGCCGCGGCCGCGGCCCCCTGCCTTGGGGGACAACCGGCGCATACCGGAGACGGCCGGTGGAAGGCGCGGGGTGCCGACGGCACCGGCGCGGAGAAAACCGCGCGGGCTTGGCTGGCGCGGACGGGATCCCGGGCTCTTTAGCGCCGCCACTGGCAGGATCGGGCCGTCGTCCGCACCGGTGAGCGCCTTCGGCACCCGAGTGCGGTCCCGGCGGCCTTGCGGCTCAGGGGTGGGGAAGCTTCCCCAGGCGCCGCTTGAACTGCTCGTAGTGCCGACGCAGCTGCTCCACGTAGGCCGGCTGGCGCAGCCGGCGGCGCACGTGCCGCAGCAGGGCGTGGGCGTGGGGACCCTGGGGGGCCATCGGCATCAGGGCGGGTCCCTTCAGGTCCGCGATCATGTCGTCCGCCTCGTCTTCCCCGAACCACTCCACATAGAAGGACAAGGGCTCCCAGCCGAAGGTGATGCTGGCCCACGGCTGCTGGGGGTCCGACGCGTGGTGCACCGAGAGGTAGGCCACGCGGCAGTCGCACGAAGGATCGGCGCAGTAGCCCTCGACGACGGTGTAGGTGCCCGCAGGCAGGGAGGGGTCGGCTTCGGCGTCGAAGCGCAGGTACTCGTCGGCGGAGTACAGCACGTCGTAGTTGACGATGCCGCCGGGAACCGGCTCGATGAGCGCGGCGGCGGCCTGCGATCCGGAGGGCTCGTCCGGGCGGCTTTCCGAGGCGGGAGGCGCCTCTTCCAGCGATCGGGCCAGAACGGCGCGCAGCTCGCGGGGCACCACCACCAAGGCCTGCGCCTCGTGCGTGCCTGGGTGTACGAACCCAGCCCAGATCAGGGGATGCAGGCCCTCCTCCGCCATGCCGGCGTCCATCAGGCGATCCTCGGCCATCCAGCCCCCGGCGTCCAGAATGGCACCCAGGGCCGTCCGGCTGGACCGGGGCAGCTGTTCCACGGCGTCCGCCAGGTGGGGGTGAGCCGGCAGGCGGCTGGCCAGGACGATGGCGGCCTCCTCCTTGGAGGTCCGCTTCGGCAGGTCCCACAGCATCAGGAACATGTTCAAAAGCGACAACGGACAGCGCCGGAAGGCCTTCTCCAAAGCGATGTCGGGACGGATGGGCTTGGGCCGCAGCTCTTGCCGATGGTCATCCATCTCCGAGGCCAGGTAGCGGTACAGCTCCTCCCATTCCGAGGGATCCGCGTCTGCCCCGCCATCAGGATACGGTGGGTGGCTGCTCGTGCTGTACACCTCCCGCTAATGCTCACAGTCGGGCTCGGGTCCGATACCGGGTTCGACACCCTCGCCTCCGGCTCCTTCTTAATGGACGGGGCGATCGGCGACGAGGCGTCGAAAGGACACGCCTTCAATCCGCGCGCGGGGTGGAGAGACGGTTTGTAAACAAGGGGGCGTGACGCGGTTGCCCCTGTCCACCGCCCAGGCCCGCCGCGCACGGGATCGAGGCCGCCGGCGGGCGACGAAGACCTTCGGCGCCGGAGGGGTCCGCGCCTTGGACGGCGTGCTCCGGTGGTCTTTGTGAGCCGCGACGAACCGCCGGTGGTGCCCTGGGGTTGGTCGACGGCGTCCGCCGTGACCGGTGTTCCCCGCCCCAGTGGGTTACACGGTGGGATGTCGGCCCGCCTGGCCGCCGCCAGGAGCTGCTGATCCTGAGGGGGCAGAGGAAGACCGGCGCCGCACGGCTACTTCCAGACAAGCGGCATCGCGCACCGTCAACCCGTGGACTCGCGCGAGCGAAAGGAGGTGGTCGACCGTCGGCTGTTCATCCCTCTCGAGGTCCAGGGAGCGCGCCGGACGCAGTGCCTAGGCGCTTTCAGCCGGGGTCAGCCGTTGGCGATCTCCAGGGCCCACGGCACGGGTGCCATCGCTTGCGCTTCCCTCAGGGAATCCAGTGAGGACATGGCATAAGGGTCGTCTACGTCTTCGAAAAACCACGGCAGGGTGACCGAAACATCCAGAACGAAGGTCATCAAAACCGCCGTCCCTCGTCGATCAGTTCGCGAATGACCCGGCGCCCCCCAACCGTTTGCCCTGTCGGAAGGCTTTGATCGCCGCGATGGTCGCCTGATGCTTCTCCGACCGGTTGGCGGCGGCAGAGCGCAAGATGGCCACCGGCTTGCCGTGCCGGGTGATGGTGATACGCTTTCCCTGATGCTCGACCAGGCACAGCCGTCGGCCCAGGTGCCTCTTGGCGTCGAAGGCGCCCACCGAATGCATGGACCATACCTCCCGACGGTTGTTTGCCCAACCGTTTCCATACCGGCCCTCGGACCTGGCCAAGGCGGGGTGAGTCTTCACCCTGACGCCGCCAAAGTCGTCACCGAAGCGGCGTCTTGGCCCGCCTTGGTCAGGCCAAGACTTCGCCGATGGGCACGAAGGCGTCCGGAAGGCCCGGCACCGCCACCCGGTCGTCGCGCTCGAGAACGCTTTCTTGGGCATACCCGTCGGCTGAAGGGTCGGTGTGGGTTTCCAGGCGGTTGGCGCCGAGGTCCACCAGCCACACCACCGGGATGCCTGCGCGGGCCAAAAGCGGCAGCTTCACGCTGCGGTCGTAGGCCGTGCCGGTGTCCGCCACCTCCACCCACAGGAGCACGTCCGCCGGCCCCGGATGGGCCGCCGCGTAGAAGTCGGGGCGGTGGCGCAAAAGGGCCAAGTCGGGCTGCAACTCGGAGCGCTCGCCCAGGCGAATGGGATTCTGCACCGACACGATCAAACGATCCTGGACTGCGGCGAAGAGGAGTTTGGTCAGACGGTTGACGCAGGCGGCGTGGCGTGGTCCGATGGGGCTCATTTGCAAGATCTCCCCTTCCACCAGCTCCAGGCGTTCGTCCTCGCCCAGGATCTGCGCCTGGGCCATCCGTTCAAACTCCCAGGCGGAAAGGAGGCGCTTGGCCGGCAAGGACATCCTGTTTTCCTCCCTCTTTGCGATCGATGACGAACGACGATGCGGGGTTTCGTCCCTATCATAGCAGGGGACGGCAGGCCGGACAACCGCCGTGCCGACGGGCGTGATGGGCTTGCACCGGTTGAGGGAAGCTGGCGGAGCGGGCAAACGGCGACGACAAAAGGTTGTCCTGCGGATGGTGGACCTGGCTTGCGAACCGCATACGTCTTCCTCGGCGAGTCGAACCGGGAGAGGAAGGGTTTGGGAGGCAGCCTGGGCCGACGTCTCCGGGAGGGGCGGTCGGGGCCCGCTTCCGGCCCGGCAACCGCCAGCGGGGAGCAGCCCAAGCCGAGGCCCGCCCCGTTGGGACCCCCGGGTATCGAGGCGTGGCGGGTGGGCCCTCAGGACTCCTGCGACCACAGGGCGGCCAGGTCCAGCTCCAGCCCCGGCAGGCCCGCAGGGCGCAAGACCCCCTCCGGTCCCAGGGGGGTTTCGGGCACGAGGGTGTCCCCCCGCCGGCGGAAAACCGTCAGGGATTGGGCGTCGGGGTCCACGATCCAGTACTCCGCCACGCCGTGGCGCTCGTAGAGCCGCCGCTTGCGGTCCAGATCCCGCGCCGCGGTGGCGGGGGAGAGGATCTCCACCACCAGGTCGGGGGGGCCCTGGATGTTGTCGGCGGTGATCCGGGAGCGGTGCTCCCGGGCGATGAAGAGCAGGTCGGGCTGGACCACGTCGTGGGGGGAGAGCACCATGTCGCAGGGGGCGGCGAAAACCTTGCCGGTGCCGGTGCGCTGCGCCCATCCATGAAGCGCGTAGTGCAGTCGTCCGGACACCTCCTGGTGCTTGGTGTTGGGTGACGGGCTCACCACGATCTCCCCCTCCAACAGCTCGTGGCGCCTCCCGTCGTCGGGGAGCCGGGCGTAGTCCTGGTAGGTGAGGGGAGCGGACGGATAGGCGGGGGCACGCTCGCGGCACTCCGGATCGGCCATGGCCTTGATCCCTCCGAAATCGTGGGTGCTTTTTTCCAGTATAACGCCCGCCCGATGGCTTTTCAACTGCCGCCCAGGCGCGCAGGGGGCACGCCGGTCCCCTCCGGAAGGGGGCGACAGCGCGGATCAGGGCGCCGCCCCAGGGAGCATAGACCCGGGAGAGCGTTCCGACGGGCCGGCCCGGGAAACCCTCGGCCACCGCACCGGCGGGAGCGGCAGGCTTTGCCGACGTCCCGGCTCCGGGCGGGGTGATTCGGTCCGACGGATCTCGCGCTCGGGCAGGAATGCTGGGGGCGCGTCGCGAACCTTTAAACCAAGCAAAGGACACGAGGAGGTTGGAGGTGGAGTCGGTCACGTCCGGGCGCAGCGAGGTTCCCCGGCTCCTGGTCTCCCTGGACCTGGAGGGGCGGAACCTTCAGCTTTCTCCGGCCTGGCAGGCGGCTTTGGAGTTCGGGTGGGGGACCGGCGAGGCGAGGTGGCACGCGGGGGATGGCCGCTTCGTTCCCGTTCAGCCGGGGGACCAAGCGGTCCTTCTTTCTTCCGCCCAGGCCCGCAAGCTGGGCGGCTGGGGGCGGTGGGCGGCCCTGGTCCCGGACGGGGAGGCTTTCCGCCTGGAGCCGGTCATGCCGGAGGAAGGGTCGGATCCGTCCCTGGCTCCCTACCTCCCGCTGCTGCGCCGGGTGGCGGGCGGCGCCGGGCTGGATCCTGCCGACTCGCGGCTGGTGGAGGAGGCTCTGGGCGTCTGGCTGCGCCCCGGCTTCGACACCCTCATCTGCCAGCCCCGGCTGCGCTTCACCCCTTTCGACTACCAGCTGCGGGCGGCGCAGACGGTGCTGCGCCGGCTGAAAGGGCGCGCCATCCTGGCGGACGAGGTGGGTCTGGGCAAGACCATCGAGGCGGGACTGGTCTTGAGCGAGCTGTACCTGCGGCGGATGGCGGCGCACTGCCTGATCGTGGTGCCCGCCGGACTGGTGGAGCAGTGGAGGGAGGAGCTGGAGCGCAAGTTCGCCCTGCCGGCTCTGGTGTACGGCTCGGCGGCCTGGCGGCAACATCCCGACCCTTGGCAGGCGACGGTGGTGTTGGCCTCCCTGGCCACCGCCCGCCACGCACGTTCGCGCCAGGACTTCGTCCGTCCCCAGTGGGATCTGGTGGTGGTGGACGAGGCGCACCGCCTGAAGAACCAAAACAGCGCCTCCGCGCAGCTGGTGCGCTCCCTCAGCACCCGGCACCTGCTGCTTTTGACCGCCACGCCGGTGGAGAATCGGCTGGAGGACCTGTTCCAGCTGGTGAGTCTGGTGCGCCCCGGCCTGCTCGGCAGCCGCGCCGAGTTCCGCCGCCGCCACGGGTTGGGGGGCGGCGCCGAGGGGGCCCGCAACCTGCAGGAGCTGCAGCACGGCCTGCGGGAGGTCATGGTGCGCCACCGGCGCAGCGAGGTGTCCGTCCTGCTGCCGCGCCGGCTGGCCCGCACGCTGCTGGTCATCCCCGCCGCCGCGGAGGCCGAGCTGTATGCCCGGGTGGCCGCCCGGGTGCGGCAGCAGGCTCGGGGGGCTTCTCCCAGCCACCTCTTGACGCTGCGCAGCGTGCAGCGCCTGGCCGGATCCAGCCCGCGCGCCCTCGTCGCTACCTTGGAAAAGGTGGGCTGGCATGACTTGGCGCAGCAGGCGGCCACCCTGCAGAGCACGGAGAAGGCGCACCGCCTCCTGGAGGTGCTGGAGCGGCACCATTCCCGGGGCGAAAAGGTGGTGGTCTTCACCGGTTTTCGGGAGACCCTGCACTTTTTGGCCGAGGCGGTCACGGCGGCCGGCATTCCCGCCGCGGTCTACCACGGCGGCCTGGCGCGCCGCGACAAGGAGGCGGCGGTGCGCTCCTTCGCCGGGGAGGTGCCTTTGCTGCTCACCACCGAGGCGGCGGGGGAAGGCCGCAATCTGCAGTTCTGCCACGTGATGATAAACTTCGATCTGCCCTGGAACCCCATGCAGATCGAGCAGCGCCTGGGCCGGCTGCACCGCATCGGCCAAGAGCACGAGGTGGAGCTCACCAACCTGGTGGCTCGAGGCACCCTGGAGGAGCGCGTGCTGGAGGTGCTGGAGCGGAAGATAAACCTGTTCGAGCTGGTGGTGGGTGAGCTGGACATGATCCTGGGCCGGGTGGAGGAGGACTTCGACTTCGAGTCCTGGATCTTCAGCACCTACGTGGACAGCGCCGACGACGGCGAGTTCGCCCAACGCCTGGATCAGCTGGGGGATGAGCTGGCCCGGGTGCGCGGGGAGTACCTGGCCAACCGCGCCTCCTTGGACCGGCTGCTGCCCGAGGAGGAGCCGGCGTGAGCCGCGACCCGCAGCTGGCCTTCTGGCTGGACTATGTCCAGCGGCAAGGCGGCCTGGCGGAGGAGCGCGAGGACGGCGCGGCGGCCTGGGCGGTGCTGCCCGAGTCGCTGCAGCGCGCCTGGCAGCAGGGCGAGGAGCTCTTGGTCACCGCCGATCCGGAGCTGGCCGAGGAGGGGGCGCTGCTCTTGGCGCCCGGCCATCCCCTGCTGGAGGAGGCGGCGCGGGAGGTGCTGCAGCGGGGGGACGCGGGCATCGGCTTCCTCCCCTGGCCGACGGCCGTTCCTCCCGCTCTGGACACCCTCTTGGAGCGGGTGCGCGACGGCCTGCCGGTGGCCCACGGCCGCTGGGACTGGGCGGGGGAGCCCGCCCCGGCCTATCTGCCGCTGCTGAGGGTGGGAGCCTTGGCGGTGCACACCCTGGGGGAGCGCTTCCAGGAGCGCCACGAGCTGTGGGCGGATGCCCGCACCGGCGCCGCGGTCCCGCCCGATCTGGTCTCCCGCTGGGTGGGGTTGGAGGTGGGGGTGCGGCCCGAGGGGGGGTATCCCCTCCTGGCCTGCGAGCTCGGCGGCGCCCTGGCCCGGGTGCATCGGCGGCTTTGGCAGCGGGCGGCGGCGCGGGGTGAGGAGCTGGCCGCGGAGGCGGCGGGAGAGCGGGAGGCGGAGCGGGAGCGCGCCGCAGCCTACTACGCGGGCCAGTTGGCTTCCCTGGCCAAGCGAATGGAGAAGGCGGACCCCCGGCAGCGCTCCCTCCTGGAGCAGCGGGCCGCGGCGACCCGGGCCGAGGAGGAGCGGCGCCTGGCGGAGATCGCCGAGAAATATCGGCCGCGTCATGAGCTGGTGCCCTACCGGGTGCAGCTGATCTTCGCCCCCGGGCTTTGGCTGCCCCTGGCGGTGCGTCGCGGGGAGCGGTGCTACCCCCTCCCGCTGGGCTGGCTGCTGGCGGGAGGCTGGCTGAGCCCCCCGCCCTGCCCCAAGTGCGGCGCCTGGGAGCCTTTGGTGGCGGGGCGGCGGGAGCTGGGCTGCGTGCGCTGCCAAGAGCAACCCGCCCCGGCGGCGACCGAGCCCCGGGCGGCATCCCCCGCCGCGGCGGCACCGGCCACGCCGGCGCCGCGGGCCGTGGTCCGGGCCACCGCCCGGCCCGTCACCCTGGTGACCGCCTTCCAGCTGACGGCCATGAGCGGGCGCGTCAGGAACCGGGTGGAGCGCCTGGTGAAGGATTTCTGGCAGGCTGGCCGGGAAGGGCGCTGCTTCGGGGCGGTGGAGCGCCATTCCCCCCTCAACGCCGCCTATCGCGTGTGGGGGCCGGAGGGGGCGTGGGTGTCCCTGGGGGTGCTTCCCGACTGGGGTTCGGGCCTGGAGAACTTCGGATGTGAGGTGACGGGGCCGGAGGAGGACCTCCACGGGACGGTGGCGGGGGCCTTGAGCTTTCGCCTGGACTTTCGCTGGCGGGAGACCGCCTACCTGCTGCGCTGGCGGCTGAACGGGAACACCCCGGTGGTCTACGAGCTTTTGTCCCGCCGGCGCCGCGACATGCACGCGCCGGTTTTGGAGTCGCTCCCCCCACCGCGAGGGATCTTGGACCCGGTGGCGCAACGCTTGCTGGGAGAGACACCCCGGCTGGGCGTGACGGTGGTGTTGCGGCTCTTGACCATCTGGTGGCGCCTGCCGGCGGAGGAGTTTCCAGAGCCGCCCGCCGCCGTGGTCCGGGCCCTGCTGGAGTTGGGCGGAGCCGGTGGGGCCGACACCCGGCGTGGGGGGAGACGGATGGCCAAGGCGGCGGACCCGGAGTTGGCGGCCGCGGGGGCGGCGTATCAACGGCTCCGGGAGCTGTGGGAGCCCCTGTCCCCCAGGGAGCCGTGGTGAGAGTCCCGCACCTGGTGTTCTGGAGCGGCGTGCCTTGGGTATGGGTGGAGGGCGCCGCGGGGCCGGCGCCCGTGGGGCGGGACCTGCCCGAGCCCCTGGTCCTGTGGCTGCCCACGGCGGGTCGGCGGATGCTGCCCTCCCCGGAGGCCCGCCGCCGGGGGGTGAACCCTCCCCGGGGTCCGATGGTGCTCGCGCGTTGGGAGGCGGGGGCGCGGCGGTTGCCGTGGCGCGCTCTGTGGCGTTGCCCCGGTCGGGGGGAAGAGTGGGAGGCCTGGCGGATGCTGGCCCGGTTGGCCTGGCAGCTGTGGGAGGCCGGCAGGGTGCTGCCGGCCCTGGTGGAGGGGGAGGGCTGCCTCCATCCCCGCTGGCAGGGGGTGCCTGCGGATGCCGTCGCCTTCGCCCGTTGGGCGCGGCGCCTCCCCCGGGCGTTGTTCGCCGCGGCGGCGCCGGGGACGGGTCTGGCTTTGCTGGGACGGGAGCTGTTGGACCGGGTGGTGGACGAGTGGGGGGCGGCCGTAGGCACGCCGGGGAAGGCGGGTTCCCGCCGCTGGGTCACCCGCGCTCAGGCGGTGGCGGGTTTCCCCGTCGCTTTGGCCGCTGCTGGCCGTCCCGAGGTGGCGCCCACCCGGGCGGCCCTCGCCCTGGCCCAAGCCCTGCGGGATTGGCGCTTGGCGACCGAAGGTGACACAGGCGGGGAGCCGCGCCTTTTGGCGCGCTTCGATCCGGGTTCAGACGAGATGGGGCGGCTGACCCTCAGGGTGCAGGAGCCGGGAGGGGCGGCGGCGGGTTCGTCCTGGGAGGCGGCAGTGGGGGCGGGACGGGTGGCGCCCGACGCCTTCGCGGCGGTGCTGGACGGGCCGGGACCGGTGCTGTCACGATTGCGCCGGGAGGCGCCCACGGACCGGCTGACCCTGGAGGGGGAGGAGCTGCGCTCCTTCCTGAGCGAGGAGGCCTCGCGGCTGGTGCGCCAGGGTGGCCGGGTGCTATGGCCGCGGGAATGCGTGCGCCGTCCCCAGGTGACGGTGCGCGCCCGGTTGGGCGGCGCCGGGATGGCCGCCTTCGGCCTGGACACCTTGTGCCGGGTGGACTGGGAGGTGGTCCTGGCGGGTTGCCGGATGAGCCCCCAGGAGCTGGCCAGGCAGGTCCGGCGCCGCCAGCCGTGGGTGGAGCTCTTGGGCCGCTACGTCCTGTTGACCGCCCAGGAGGTGCGCCGGGCGGGGTGGTTGCTGGGCCAGGGACCCGAGCTCAGCCTGCGCACCCTGCTGGAGCATGCGGGAGATAGCCCGGAGGGCGCCTGGCGCCTGGAGCTTGCCGGGGGGGGCGCCTTGGCCGGCCTGCTGGCGCCCGCCTGGGGACAACCGGCCAGCGTGCCGACGGTGCCGGTTCCGGAAACGGTGCGGTCGGCGCTGCGCGGCTACCAGGTGGCGGGCTTCCGCTGGCTGGCGGCCTTGGCCGAGGCGGGACTGGGGGCGCTTTTGGCCGACGACATGGGTCTGGGCAAGACGCTGCAGGTGATTGCCCTGCTCTTGCATCGGCGCGGCCGGGGCAGGTCCCTGGTGGTGGCGCCCACCTCCGTGCTCACCGGGTGGCTGCGGGAGTGCGAGCGGTGGGCGCCCGAACTCGCGGTGCACCTCTTTCACGGGCCCACCCGATCCTTGCCCGAGGGGGGGCCCGATGTGGTGCTGACCTCCTACGGCATGCTGGCGCGTCGGGAGGAGTTGACCCGGCCCGCTTGGGACCTGGTGGTGCTGGACGAGGCGCAGCAGGTGAAGAACCCGCTGACGGCCGCCAGCCGGGCTGCCCGGAGCCTGCGGGCGGGCGCCCGGGTGGCTCTGACGGGTACCCCGGTGGAAAACCGCCTGCTGGACCTTTGGTCCATCTTCGCCTTCCTGAACCCGGGATATCTCGGGAGCAGACGCGCCTTCAGCCGGCGCTTCGCCGGGCCGGTGGAACGGGAGGAGGACGCGGCGGCGGCCTCGGCGCTGCGTCGGCGGGTGGCGCCCTTCCTGCTGCGGCGCACCAAGGATGATCCCACGGTGGCGCCCGAGTTGCCGCCGCGGGTGGAGCGGGTGGAATATCCGCCGCTCACGGCGGAGCAGGCGGCGCTGTACCGGGCGGTGGTGGAGCAATTGGAGCGGGACTGGCGCACCGTCGCGGATCCGAACCTGCGTCGCGGGCTGATTTTGGCCGCCCTCACCCGGCTGAAGCTGATCCTGGACCACCCGGCGTTGTACCTCAAGGAGGACGGCAGGCTGCGTCCGGAGCGTTCCGGCAAGTGCGTGCGGCTCTTGGAGCTTTTGGAGGAGGCCTTGGGCGCCGGGGAGCGCGTCCTGATATATTCCCAGTTCGCCCAGTTTGCGCGCCGGCTGGCGCACCTGGTGGCGGCCACCCAGGGGACGCCCACGGCGGTGCTCTGGGGTGGTCAGACCCGCGCCCAGCGGGACGCCGCCGTGGCGGTGCTGCGGCGCGCGGCGGGGCCCGCGGTGCTGGTGCTTTCCCTGCGGGCTGGCGGGGTGGGGCTGAACCTGCAGGAAGCCACCCGGGTGGTGCATATGGATCGCTGGTGGAATCCGGCGGTGGAGGACCAGGCCACGGATCGCGCCCACCGCATCGGCCAGCGGCACACCGTGACCGTGCACGCCTTGGTGGCGGCTGGCACCTACGAAGAGCGGGTGCACGAGCTGCTGGAGCGCAAGCGCCGCCTGGCCGGCCGCGTGGTGGGCAGCGAGGCCCAGCTTTTGGCCGCCCTGAGCGGGGACGAGTTGCGGGACGTCCTGCGCTTGCGGGAAGTGGGGCTTCCGTGAGCCGGGAGGCGGCGGCCAGGCTGGCCCTGCTGGTGGATGCTCTGGGGGGCGCCCGGCAGACGGCGGCGGCCTGGCAGCTCCGGGAAGGCCAAGACGTGCGTCTGGCGGTGCGGCCCACCGCGGCGGGCGTGGTCCTGGAGGGAGCGGGGGACGGCTGGCGGGCCGAGGCGGAATGGGGCTGGCCGGACAAGCTGCGCCGCCTGCGGGCGGCGGGGGCGGGCCTGCCGCCGGCGGCGCTCCTGTTGCCCCAGCGGCGCAGCCTCGACGCCCGGTGCGGCTGCGGTGCTCCGGGGCCCTGCGCCCACGCCCTGGCGGCGCTGCTGGCCCTGGGCGAGGCCCTGGCCGTCCAGCCGGGCCTGCTTTGGACGGGTGGGCAGGCCGTGGTGCCGGCCGGGACGTCCTCCGGGGATCCCGCACCGCACCCACCGCCGCGGGTGGACGCCTTCTGGGATCCGCCGCCGCCCCCGCCGCCGTTGGGGGACGACTCCCTGTGGGAGCGGCTGCCGCCCTGGGTTGAGGGCCCGTGGGCGGGGCTTGACCGGGCGATTTTCCGGGCGTTGCGGCGGGTGCGCGGGATCACGCCCGCGGGGGAGGCTGCTTGGCCGTCGCGGGAACCGTCCCGGAGGGAGCGGTCCTGAGCCAAAATCGCCGAGCCGCCCGGTTCGGGGTGCCGCCGGGGAGCCCGGGGCTGGGCCGCTCCGGGCGGCGGGTTGACCTATCGGGGAGAGGCGGCCGCGGGCCGAACCCGGCCGCCTACGAGAACACCTCTCCCGGGCGTTTCCCGGACCACCGCGGCCAACGCGGCTGCCCGTCCCGATCTGTCCCGGCCCTTTGATCGCAGGGAAGGACACCCGGGGATGGGTACTGCAGCCGCCGCCCTTCGGAGCGGGGGATGCGCCGGCTTCCCTGGGAAGTGCGAACCACCCGCAGGCTGCCGGCGCCTTACCATCGCCGCGGGGTCGTCCCACCCTCGCCGAGCCGGGTCGCCGCCGCAACGGATCCCGGCGGCTTCTCGCTCACAAGCTAATGCCGGGATCCGGCCCCCTTTTGCGGCAAGCCGGGTGTTCCGTGCCGTAGATCGATGCTTGCGCCATGGGCCGGCCGCCGTAACCCTTTTTGCGGAGCGAGACCCCGTGGACCGCTCAGGACGGGCCGGGAAGCGGCCGTGCCAGCCGATACAAGGTCACGCCCCCTTGGGCATACACCTTGGCGGCCTGGCCCGGCTGCTCGAGGCTGCGGGCCAGACCGGCCAGCACCGCGGGGGGAGTGGTGCCGGTGGTGTGGGCGGGATCCAGCAGGACGAAGCCGCCGGCGGGGAGGGTGGCGGCCTGGGCGGGCAGATACAGGCCTGCTCGATCGGCCAGGTGGGGAAGCACGAAATTCTGAGCGGCCACCGGGGCGGTGGGAGGGACGAGCTTGATCGCGGCCGTGAGCTGGCGGATGCCCGGGGGACGGTGCCAGGAAACCTGGTGCTGGTGGTACCAGAAGACCGCGAACATCAGCAGGGGCAGGAGCAGGAAGCGGACCGCCGCCTTGCGCCCCAAGGCCAGCGGCCGGCCCGCCAGGGCGGCCAGCACGGCCGTGAACAGGAAGGGCACGGCCAGCACCGAGTACTCGTTGAAGGGGTCGGTGGCGGCGGGCAGGGCGGCGATCAGGTTCGCCTCCAGGAGCCCAAGCGCCGGGATCCACCAGGGGTTGAGCAGCCGGCGCCCCCCCGGCAGTGCAGCCCCCGCCAGGGGAAGCAAGAGCCAGATCCCATATTCCCAAGGGCGCCGGGTCGCTGCCCAGCGAACCCACAGGCCGGGATGGGCCGCCAGAAAGGCCAGCCCCGCCCCCGGGGTGCGCCCCAGGTACCCATAGGGGGACCAGAAGAGAGGGGCACCCCGGCCCAGCCGCTCCAGCAGCACCAGGTCGGCCAGGCCGCCTGCGGCGGCCAGCCCCAGGAGGGACAGCCCCCAAGCGACCCGGCGCTGGAGGAGCAGGGCTACGCCCAGGCCAAGCAGCAGCAAGGGCATGGCCACTTGGACCGTGAGGCAGGCCGCCGCCAGCAGCAGGAAGGGGAGGGGGCGGCGGCGCAGGGCGGCCAGCACGGTGCCCAGGAGCAGGGGTATCCCCAGGGCCTGGGGGTGAAAGTCGAAGAGGTTGGTGCCCCACACCACGGGATACAAGAGGTACACCATCCCCAAGAGGTGCGCCGCCGCGGGGGCCGCTCCCAGGGCTTGGGCGACGCGGCGCAGCAGCAGGTAGCCCAGGCCGAAGGCGAAGGCCTGGAGCACCAGCAGAAAGCCGGTCCCCAGCAGATGGTACAGGGGGGCCAAGAGTAGGAGCACCCAGGAGCCGTCCCGGGCCAAAAGCGGCTGGCCGACGAGACTCGCGGGAGTGGTCAATCCGCCGTGCCAAAGGAGCCAAAGCCCCTGTCGGTAGAGGCCCAGGTCGAAGCCGGTGGCGATCCAAAGCTGGTAGCGCAGCACCGAGAGGGTGGACAGCAACGCGGTGTAGGCCAGCACCCACACCCACTCGGCCAGCCGCTCGGGCACCAGCAGGGAGCCCAGCTCCCGCGGTGCGGCTTCTTCCGGCGTCAAGCTTCCCGTGGCCCCGGACCGGCTGCGGACGACTCCGTACCGGGCGGGCGGAATACTTGCACCGGGGTCCGGGCGGCGAAGGGCTCGTCCCGGCGGCGCGAGACCCCCAGGCGGCACCGCCCGGGATCCGCCATCCGATGTCGGTTCAAGCCTTCCACCGCGCCGCGTTGCCGGCAGGAGGGCACCGCCGGCGCGAGGCTCCGGGAATCCATGCCGACCGGGAGCCGTGTCCCCTCCCCATGGGTTGCGGGAAGGGGCCGGCGATCCGGGGCTCCTGCGCGAAAGTTGTGCTCCGCCATGTCCTTGGCCCCCCAGGGAAGTTTTGGTCGAAAGGGTCGCCTCCAGTTTAGCATTAGACCGACCCTTCTTCAAGCCGCGTCCCGTGGGACGAGTTGCCATCCCCGGTCATAGGTGGGAACGGAAGGTTGCCAGAGAACTCCCTTCCGTGCTATGATGACGGTGCGGGATGCCGACGGCAGGCGGGTACGGGAAGCGGGGGACCCGGCCCGGGACCGCAGGCCGCGTCAAGCATCCGAAGCGGCGAGTCCGAGGAGGCGGGTGGGGACGATCCCGGAGGGGGGAGATGCCGTCGGTGTCCAGGGTGTTGGACCGGATGGGGGAGCGGTACCGGGAGCAGGGCGAGGCCAAGGCCAGGGCCGATGATGTGCTGGAGTTGCTGCGGCGGCTGGGGCCGGTGCCGGCGGAGCTGGAGTGGCGGGTGCGGGCGCAGGAGACGGAGGTGCTGCGGAAGCTGCTCTTGGCGGCGGCCGAGGCGCGGGAAGTGGTCGAGTTCACGGCGCGCCTGGACGAGCTGGCGGGGGGGTAGCGGACCAGTCCTGAGCTGGAACGAATGGCATATGGTGGTTGCCGCGCGACTTCCTTCCGTGCTATGCTGGGCGGCGAGGGGGGAAGGCGATGGGGCGGTACCGGATGGGCGAGGACGTGGTCTTTCGAAGCATGGCGCGGCTCTTGGGGGAAGAATTCATCCGCAACTACGGGCTCGAGCCGGTGCAGGTGGAGGAGATGCTGGAGCCGGAGGAGGTGCTGCGGGAAGAGCCGACGGACCTGCCCTTCGTGGTGGGAGAGCGGCGGGTGGACGGATTGTTCCGCTTGGCGGACGGGAAGCTTTTGCACCTGGAGTTTCAGAGCACGGCCACGGATCTGGCGCGCTTCCTGTTTCAGGAGGTGACTTTTCTACCTGGCATATCCTGACACTTGTCCATCGACGAAAAGGAAACCGGCGTCTCCATACCGTCCGGTTACCTGCCCCGCCGGGTGGCGGCCTTAACGAGAAACCAATCCGAAAAAGATCTTAAAAGCGGCGGAGGACAGTTGAAGAGGAACAGCGCGGGCACTTTCCCCCTGCCGCCGCCGTAGCCGTCCGGGGAAACGATGGCATCCTGGGAGCCGAGGCGCCGCCTAGGGATCCTGTGATTTTCTCGGATTTCTTGATCGCTGAATAGCCATCCGGGCCTACTGCAAAGGCGCATCTGGTAGATCATGGGGTATGTTGGCCGTCTAGCAACATACGTTCCCCCTTTAGTCTTCCCTTTTCAGCTCTTTCTTCTGGTTTTAGGCAGACTGGGGCCTTAGACGAACACCTGGCGGCCAACCAGTTCCTGCCATTCTAGATATCTCCTTCAGATTATAGGCGAAGGCACAGATACGCTCCTGAAATAGGATCTTGCGGGTTCCAAAATAGCGGTCCTTGCGACCACCATGTCGAGTTAGCTCCGCATTGACATGCTCAACTCGAGGCCGCTCCTTATAATGGTCTTTCCATTCTCCGCTTTCCTGTTTAGAACGTAGTGTTTGGATTTCAGCCTCATCGGCCCTAACCCTAATTGTTCGGGATCCTGCACCTTTTACGCATTGGCCCCGCATTGAGCAGGCATTGCAGGCTGCAGAGTCCATCTTTACCACCTGGGTGGCCTTATGTTTGGGCAGTAGGAGTTTGGGCTGGTAACTGGTCGTTTATCCTGCGGGGCAGGTGACGGTATGGTTTTCGGTATCTATAGCGAAGTCCGTTTTGGGGAACAAATCACATCGATTGTTAGATGGGGGCACCGGCGCGGTGACATTTATATCCGGGGCAACTTCCTTAATATTTTCCCTTACCCCGGGACTCC
>JAJZIM010000035.1 GCA_021810565.1 Bacillota bacterium | reverse complement strand
GCCCCGCCGCCGGTCGGGAACCGCGGCGCGGCCGGGGTCGGTTCCGGCCCGCGGCTCCTCATGGTCTTGAGGCCGTAGGCCCGCCGCCGACCCCGGGTTGGCCTCCAGCACCCGGGAAAGTCATCGCGGCAAGCCCCCAGGGGGCACCAGCGGCGTTGGTCGAAAGGCCCTGGCTACTGCCGCTTCCCGCAGCCTGATCCGAGCGATCCCCGCCCGAGCAGGCCGGCGCCGATCCCTTCCCTTCGCCGTCGCTTCCCGCTTTCCGCCGTCGCTCCCAACCCCTTGCTCCGGGAGAGGAGGAAACCGCCTCCGCCCACGGCAAATCTTCGCCGCGCGGTGATCCTCGTCAACCTTCCCGCCGACCACTGCTCGCGACGCGACTCGAGGCCGCACTGCCCCCACCGGCCGCGGCGAGCCCGCACCCGGTTCCCCACCCTCAATGCAACAGCCAGGTCAGCACCCGCACCAGGGTGCCGTCCTGCTCCAGCTGCGCCACCAGGCTGGAGGGCCCCGCGGCGGCGGACGCGTCCACCATGCGCACGGCCTGCACCGCCTGGACCGTGGCCTGCCCGGTGAGCCCCCGGTAGGTGCAGGTGACGGTGTAGCTGCCCGGGCCGGGCGGGGTGAAGACGGGAGCGGCGCAAGTGGTGCACGACAGCGTCCCGGCGCTGGCCGTCCACTGGGCGGTGGGACCCACGTTTCCCACCTGGCCGCCCTTCCCGACGTAGGTGGCGGTGAACTGCTGCGCCGCGGGCGCCGCGGCAGCCCCCTGGGACAGGGGCACCGCCAGTACGGCCGAGGGTGGTGATACGGCCAAGGGGGAGGAACTCACGGTCACCGTGGCCTGGGCCTGGGCCGTGCGCGTCCCCTGGATGGCCGTCACGGTCACGGTGTAGGTGCCGGGAACATCCGGCGCGGTGTAGGTGGTGGAGGATCCGGTGGCGGGCGAGACGGTGCCGCCGGTGGCGCTCCAGGCGTAGCTCACCCCGGCGGTGATGGCGTTGCCGCACCCGTCATAGGCTTGGGCGGCGAAGGCCTGGCTTTGCCCCTCGGCCAGGGACGCGGATGTGGGGCTGATGCTGACGGAGGCCAGCGGGCCGGCCACCACGGTGAAGGGGGCGCTTTGGCCGGTGTAGGCGGGATTCCCCGGGTCGGTGGCCGTCAGGGTCTCCCCGGTGGTGGCGGTGGCGATCTGGACCGGTCCCGTCCATGCCCCGCCGGTGAAGCCGCCGGTGACGGAGGGGGTCACGCTCTGGGGGGACCCGGTGAGGGAGGCGGGGCCGGCGTAGCCCAGGACCGCTCCTCCCGCGGGGTTGTCGGCATAGACGGTGATGCTGACCTGGGAGCAGGCCGGGAACGGCTGGGGCAGCGCGAAGGTGAAGTGCACCTGCTGCAGGGCGTAGAGGGATCCGCTGGCGGCGGAGGTGGCCACGTACACCGTGCCGTCGGGTCCCACCGCCGGGGCGTCCCGCACGGCGCTGTCCAGCTGGTACTGCCAAAGGAGGGAGCCGGAAGGGCTCACGGCGTAGAAGGCGCCCCCCGTGTCGCCGAAGTAGGCCGCCCCGTGCTCCCCCACGGCGGGAGCGCTCTCCACAGGGTTCGAGGTGGCGTAGGCGTGGGACCAGTTGGGGTCGCCGTCAGAGCGGGATAGAGACAGGAGGGCGCCGCCGCCGGTGAGGGTGGACTCCCCGATGTACAGGCTGCCGGAGGAGGTGAGCGCCGGCGCGGCGGGGAAGCTGGCCCCGAGAGTTGACAGAAGTGACAGAAGGCGAGGGTAGCTCCACCGCTGCCCTCCGGACGGGTCCACGCTGACCACGCCGCCAAACGGAACGAGCCTCAGGAGCTCGAACTCCCCGCCCACGTACACGTTGCCCCTCGGCCCCACGGCGGGGGTGGCCAGGGCGGTGGCAAGGCAAACTCCGATTGCCTTCAATGCCTTCAAGCAGGGCTGCTTATGCCAAGAGAGGCTCCCGTCCAAGGCGTCCAGGGCATACAGGTACCCCCCCTGGTCCCCCACGTACAGGGTTCCCCCGCCGGGGGACAGGGCCGGGGCACTCTGGGTGGTGTCCTTCAGCCGGTATTGCCAATCCTCCGCACCCGTGGCCGCGTTCAGGGCGAAGACGTAGCCCTTCTTGCCGCCGTTGGCCGTGAAGTATACCGTGCCTCCGGCCAGCGCCGGCGATCCCACCACGCTCCAGCCCTTGCCCTTGCACGGTTCATCGACCTTGCCGTTGTCCAGGCAGAAGGACCACTGCTCTTTCCCGCTGGCCGCCGCCACGGCATAGAAGGTGTCCCCCGCCCCGGCATACACCAGGCCGTTGTCCCCCAGGGCCGGGGCGGTGGCGGCGGGGGCATCCAGGGGGAAAGACCACTTCTCCTGCCCCTGGACCCCCACGGCGTAGAGGGTGCCGTTTTGGGACGCCACGTAGGTGGTGCCGTGGGGACCCACCGCCTCCCCCGCCGTGGGGCCCGACAGCCCCCCCATCGGGTAGCTCCAAAGCACCGGGGAGCCCGGCGGGTAGGAAGCCTTTTGATCCGGGGTGCCGCCCCACCCCGCCTGGCCCTGGCGCTGGTCGTCTTGCCCCAGGGCCGGCCAGCCGGAGGAAGCCAGATTCTGAGCCCCCGCCTGACCGGCCAAGAGGAGGACCAGCAGGATGGCCGGCACCGCCCGCCTCAAGGACACGTCACCACCTGCACCGCGGCCTGGGCCGGCGTGGCAAGGTCGTAGCTTTTCCCCCCGGCGGCGTACCCGTCGAGGTACAGGGTGTAGCTGCCCGATGCATGCCCGGTGAACTCCCCGTCGGAGTTTATGCTGGCCCCGGTGCTAGGCGACAGGCTCCACGCCGGCGTCAGGTTGCCGGTATAGACGTCGTTGCCCCAGGCATCCTGGGCCACCTGGTTGAAGGTGATGGTGGTGCCGGCGCAATCGGTGGCACTGGCCGGGTAGATGGTGGCCGCGACCGGCGGGTTGACGAGGGCAAGGCGCAGGAAAGGGCTCACGCCGTCCTGGGCCGGCGGAACGGGAGTATAGACCGGCTGGGCCACGTTGAGCAGGTTGAACCCCGGATCGGTATAGACCGCCCACCACGCCCCGTAGTTCACCGCCCCCGCGGCGGCCGCCCGGTCCGCCAAGTCCTGCCGGTCGATGAGCAGCCCCTTTCCCACCGCCCCCGACCAGAAGAGCACCCCGGCCACCAGCAGGGAGAGGATGAACAGGATCCCCAGCACCACCGCCAGGGCTTGGCCCTCCTGCCGCCTCAAGGCCAGGGCACCCCCTTTTGCTGCGCCAGCAAGGGGATCTGGAGCTGCTGCCGGGTAGTCACCCCGCCCAATTGGGTGGTGAGGCTCAGGTTCAACAAGCTGTGCTGCGCGTTGCCCCAGGCGAACTGCACGCCCCCCGGCACCACGTTCCAGGCCAAGGTGGTGACCGTACTCTGGGAGACGCCGTTCACGGCGGTGGTCAGCTGGCGCAGCAGGTGCCCCGAGGCGTCCTCGGCGTATTGGGCCTGGTAGGTCACCCGGCTGACCGTCGCGGGGTCGTAGGCGTACCAGGTGGCGGCAAGGCTTCCCCCTCCCGTCCCGATGAGCACGTTGGCGGGGGCGGCCCCCTGCAGGTCGGCGTCCAGATAAGCGTCCAGGAGGAAGGTGGCATGGGCCGCGCTGTAGCGGCTCTGGGCGGCGTCCACGGCCTTGCCCCCCACCACGAAGGCGCTGGACAAGAGCCACAGCAAGAGCACGCTGAGGAGCATCCCCACCACCAGCTCGATCAGGGTGAAGCCGGATTCCTCCCGGCGCATCGGCACGCCTCCTCTCCCTAGGAGTCGGGCGCGGCTTTGAGCACCTCCACCGTCTCATGCACCCGCGCGTCGGGCGAGGTGACGGCCAAGTAGATCTCCTGCAGCCCAGAGTCGGGCGCCTGGGCGCTGAAGCCGCCCGTGGAAGGCTGATAGTTCTCCACCGTCTCCGTGGGCGCGGACCACCCCGCGGGGTTGGGCACCCCTGCCAGGCTGTAGGGGGCCTGGCAGGGGCTGCAGGAGATGTAGGGCGAGGCCTGCACCGCCGCCTGGGCGGAGCGCAGGTAGCGGGCGGCGTAGGCCTGCTCGGTCTTGAGCCGGGCGTCCAGCACCGCCACGGACAGGGCGGCGAAGACGGCCCCCAGGGCCAGGGCCGCGATGAGGGCCGCCACCACCACCTCGATGATGGTGGCCCCCTCTTCCCTCACGCCTTGCCTCCCCGGCTGAAGAAGGACACCCGCACGGCCACGGAGACCTTGGCTCCCGAAAGGGGCAGGGTAGGCAGGGACACCGTGGCCAGGCGCGGCCCGTGCTCCACCGTGCGGATGAAGGCCAAAAGCCCCGCCGGGGAGCCGGTGAGCTGGACCGTTAGGGGCAGCTCGGAGAAGCCGCGCACCGCCTTGGGCGTCCCCACCTGGAGGGACTGCACCGTCAGACCGGCACCGCCGGCGGCGCTCCACACCTCCCCCACGTCGGCCAGGGGATCGGCCCGGGAGAGGGACGAGCGCAGGGAGGTCAGATCGGCCTGGGCCCGGGCCAAGCGGGTGGACAGCGCCCGGGGGTCGCGGATGCCCAATTGGTGCAGGGAGGCCGCCGTGCTCCGGGCGGCGCGGGCCTGATCCTGCAGCTCACCCAGCCGCAGCCAGGCCTGCCACCCGAAGATCACCGCCGCGCTCAAAGCCAACAAGTTGGCCAAGAGCAGCACCCACCCCAAGAAACGCGGCCTGATCCGCCCGGCTTGCAGGCGGGGGCGGCTAGGGGCCGGCTGCACCTCCCCCACCCTATTTCACCCCCTTGAGCACGGCGGTGACGGTGAAGTCCAGGCCGCGCCCCGTGCGCTTGAGGGAAGAAAGCTGCGCCGGGTAGGGCATGGCCCGGACGAAGGAGTCCACCGCGCCCAGAGAGCCTCCCGTTCCGGTCACGGTCAGGGTGCCGCTGCCGGCACTCAGGGCGGTGAGCGTCACCCGGCCAGCCGCCGCCTGCTGGACCGCCGGCGCCAAGGCAGCCCAGTCCGCCCCCGTACCCCGCAGGGCCGCCACCTGGGCGCGCAGCGTTGCCGTCGCCATGCGCGCTCGCCGGTAGGCGTCCACCTCGCTGCGGATCTGGCGCAGGTCCCCCAGCTCGCCCTCGGCCCGGACCAGTTGCGAGCGCGCCGCCGTCTCGGGCGGCGCCAGGAAATGCAGGTAGGCGTAGGTGTATCCGCCCAGTTGCGCCGCCAGGAGCACCCCCAGCAGCAAGGCCGGACGAAGCTGAACCGGCACCCGGTGGCGCGCCTCCGGCGGCACCAGGTCCACCAGGGCATACCCGTCCCGCCGCTGCAGGGCGCCCCACAGGGCCAGGTACTCGGCCGCCGGCAGCCGCGGCACCGCCTCCAATTCCCGCACCCGCCGGCCGCGGGCGGCCAGTTCCGCCGCCACCGCCGGGTCTGCCGCCACGCCGGCCAGGTAAACCGGCGTCTCCATGGTCAGCCGGCCGAAACGACGCTGGGCGGCAACGCTGGAGGCCATGGCCTGCTCGATGCTGAGCGCCGCCTGGCCGCCCGGCTCCAGCCAGCTGCAATAGCTCAGGGAGGGCAGGTGGTTCTCCACCGCGATGAAGGTCAAAAGCCCCCCCTCCCCCAGGTGCACCACGAAGGCGTTCTCCGCCCCCACGGCCCGCACCAGGGCCGTGGAGTAAAGCTCACCGCGGACCGCCTTCAGTCCGGCAAAGCGCAGGGTGGCCCGGCAGGCGTCCACCGCCTCCCGCAGCACCGCGGCCGCCAGCACCTTCACCCGGCCGTCCCGGGCCACCTCCCGCCAATGAAGGCGCATAGCTTCCGGTTCGTATGCCAGTTCCCGCCGCGCCTCGCTCTCCACCGTGGGCGCCAGGGCGCGTCGGGGCACCGCCGGCAAATCCAAGAGCCGCTGGAGCGCGTGCTCGTCCCCCAAGAGGAACACCGCGCGTCGCCCCCGTCCGCCAGCCCGGCTCCAAAGCTCCCGCACGACGGCTCCGGCGGCGGCGGGGTCCCGGATCACTCCCCGCTCGTAGGCCGCCGCGGGCAGGGCGGCCGCCGCCTGGCCCACCACCCGGCCGCTCCGGACCGCCAGCACCCGCAGCGCCGAGGAGGAGAAATCCACCACCGTCCAGCGACCCCTAGGCATAGACAGCGCGCAGCACCTCCTCCACCGTGGTGACCCCTTCCTCCACCTTGGCCAGGGCCGCCCGGCGCAGCGGAGTCATCCCCGCCGCCTGGGCCAGCTCCCGCACTCGCGCGACCGACTCCCCGGCCACCACGGCGCGGCGCAGTTCCTCGTCCAGAATCAACAGCTCGTAGATGCCCACCCGGCCCGCGTAGCCGGTCCGCCCGCAAAGGTTGCAGCCGGCGCCGCGGTAGAAGGTGACGCCCTCCCGGCCCCCCTGCTCCCGGTAGAAAGTCTGCTCCTGGTCCGACAGGGTGATCTCCCGCCGGCAGTGGGGGCAGATGCGCCGCACCAGGCGCTGGGAGACCACCCCCGTCACCGCGGCGGCCACCAGATAGGCCTCTACCCCCGCGTCCACCAGCCGCACCAGGGCGCCCACGGCGTCGGTGGCGTGCACCGAGGACAGCACCAGGTGCCCCGTCAGGGCCGCCTGCACCGCGATCTGGGCCGTCTCGGTGTCCCGCACCTCCCCCACCAGGATCACGTCGGGATCCTGGCGCAGCACGGCCCTGAGGCCCGCAGCAAAGGTGAGGCCCGCCCGGGGGCTGACGGGTATCTGGACGATGCCCGGGAAGGTGTACTCCACCGGCTCCTCCAGAGTGACGATGTTCTTGCCCACCCGGTCCAGGGCGTTCACGGTGGCGTACAGGGTGGTGGACTTGCCGCTGCCGGTGGGGCCGCAGGCCAGCACCATGCCGAAGGGGCGGTGCACCACCTGGGCGTAGCGCTCGGCGTCCGCAACGGAAAAGCCGAGCTCGGACAGCTGCAGGAGCGGGCGGCTCCGGTCCAAAAGGCGCAGCACCACCTTCTCGCCCCACACGGTGCCGATGACCGACACCCGCACGTCCACCTCGGCGTCGTCCACCAGGTGGAAGAATTGGCCGTCTTGGGGTCGGGCGTGCTCCACGATGTCCAGCCTGGCCAGAACCTTCACCCGGGAGGCCAGGGCGGCGGCATAGTCGGGGGGCAAGGGCGAGGCGTCCCGCAAGACGCCGTCCACCCGGTAACGGACGCGCAGGGAGGACTCCTGGGGCTCGAGGTGCACGTCCGAGGCCCCGACCTTGCGGGCCTCCTCCAGGATCAGGTCCAGGGTCCTGGCCACCGGGGAGTCGGCCCCCTCTCCGACCGTGCCCAGATGGCGGGCCAGGTCCACCACGCCCCGGTAGCCGGCCTCGATGGCCAAAGCCAGGTCCGTGGGGGGAGCCAGCACGAAGCGCAACGGGCGGCGCGCCACCACCGCCAGCTGGGAGGCCAGCCCGGGGCGCGCCGGATCGAAGGCGGCCAGGACCAGGGTTTGCCCCTCCAAGCGCAACGGCAGCACCTGATGCTGCCGGGCCACGGCCTCGGGCAGCAGGCGCAGGGCGGCGGGGTCCAGCCGCTCCTGACGCAGGTCCACCACCGGGTAGCCCTGTTGGCGGGAAACGGCCTGCATCAGGTCCGCCTCGGAGACCAGGTGCTGCTCCAACAGCGCCCGGCCCAGCTGAACCCCCTCCCTGGCCGCCGCGGTGAGGGCGCGATCCAGGTCCTCCCGGGTGATGAAACCCTCCTCCAGGAGCACCTCCCCCAGCATGCGGCGCTTTCCGGGCATCATGCCCATCCCCGTCCGCCTCCTCTAGTGGATCTGCCCCACGATGGAATACATGGGGGAGATCACCGCCACCGCGATGAAGCCCACCACCAAGCCCACCCCCACGATGAGGGCGGGCTCCAAGAGGGACAGGAAGCGGCGCACCGAGGACTCCACCTCCGCCTCGTAGTAGCGGGCCAGTTCCTCCACCGCCCCCGCCAGGTTCCCCGCCTGCTCCCCCAGGCGCACGATCTGGATCAAAAGGGGCGGAAAAAGCCCCGTGTCTTCCAGGGGGGTGCTGATCCCCTCCCCCGTGAGCATGCGGTCCTTGACCTCCCGCAGCCGCGCCTCGAAGAAGCGGTTGCCGGTGGCGGACACCACCACCTCCAGGGCCTCCCCCAGCGGCACCGCCGCCGCCACCATGGCGGAGAGCACCCGACCAAAGCGGGCCAGGGCGCTTTCCCGGGCCACCTTGCCAAAGGCCGGTACCCGCAGGACCCAGCGGTCCCGCCACAGCCGTCCCTTGGGGGTACGCAGGAGGAGGAAAGCCACCCCAAAGAGCAGCACCAGCCCCGCCAGGATCCAAAGACCGCGGGAGCGGGCGAAGTCCACCAGGGCAATGAGCAACCGGGTGGGCAGCGGCAGCCGGGCGTTGAACTGTTGGAACAGGTTGGCCATGGCCGGCAACACCACCACCGTCAACACCACCACCGCCGCCGCGGCCAAAAGGAGCACCACCACCGGGTAGACCAAGGCCTGCTGCACCTGCCGGCGCGTCCCCGCCTCCCCCTCGATGTATCCGGCGCAGCGCAGGAAGGCGCTCTCCAGTTTGCCGGAAAGCTCGCCGCCCTTGATGATCTGCACGTACAAGGGGGGAAAGAGCTTCGGGAAGTCGGCCAAGGCCGCCCACACGGCGCTGCCTCCCCGGATCTGCTCCTCGATGTGGGCCAGGGCGCGCCGCAGGGTCTGGGTGCCGGCGGCGGAGCGCTGCAGGTTGAGAGCGGACACCAGCGGCAGCCCCACCCGCACACAGGTGGCCAGCTGGCGAAAGAGGAAGGCCACCTCCATGGGATCCACCCGCTCGAAGAGCACCAGGTTGAGGGAACGCCAAGTCCGGCGCCCCCGCACGGGCTCCAGGCGGGAGATGAGGTAGGCATTCCCCCACAGCTGCCGCTCCGCCTCGGCCTGGGAGGCGGACTCCAGCCGTCCCGTCAGCAGGTGCCCCCCCTGGTCGTAGACCTGATACCTAAACTCCATGGCTAGCGGCGCAGGGTGCGCCCGAAGCGGTCCTGATTGTCCGCCGCCAGGAAGGCCCGCAGGTCCTCCGGGTGGATGCTCACCCGGAACATCTCCTCCTGGGTGATGAGCCCACGGCGGAACAGGTCCACCAGGGAACGCTCCATGATCTGCATGCCGAGGTTGCCCCCCGTCATGATGGTGTTGCGCAGCTGGTGCGTGGCCGCCTCCCGGATCTGTCCCCGCACCGCGGCGTTGGCCACCAGCACCTCGAAAGCCGCCACCAGGCCGCCGCCCACCCGGGGCAAAAGCAGCTGGGACACCACCCCCTGCAGGGTGGCCGCCAGCTGCACCCGCACCTGCTGCTGCTGGCTGGTGGGAAATACGTCGATGATCCGATCCACCGTCTGGGCCGCGTCATTGGTGTGCAGGGTGGCGAAGACCAGATGGCCGGTCTCGGCCACGGTGATGGCGCTGCCGATGGTCTCCAGATCGCGCATCTCCCCCACCAGCACCACGTCCGGATTCTCCCGCAGGGCGGCCCGCAGGGCGCGATGGAAGGACTGGGTGTCCCCATGCAGCTCACGCTGCTCCACGATGCTTTTTTGATGGCGATGCAGGTACTCTATGGGGTCCTCGATGGTAATGATGTGGCAGGCCCTGGTCTGGTTGATGTGCTCCAAGAGGGAAGCCACGGTGGTGGATTTGCCCGAGCCCGTGGGACCGGTCACCAGCACCATCCCCCGCGGCAGGTCCGCGAACCGGCGCGCCGCCTCGGGCAGCCCGATCCAGTCCATGTCGGGGATCCGGGTGGGAATGAGGCGCAGCACCAGCCCGAAGCTGCCCCGCTGCAGAAACACGTTGGTGCGGAAGCGCCCCCGGTCGCGCCAGCCGAAGGAGAAATCCAGCTCCAGGTCGCGGCGGAAGGTGGCCAGCTGTTCGGGGGAGAGCAACTCCTCCGCAATGCGCTGGGTCAACTCCGCCGTGAGGCGCTCCTCCCCCACGGGCTGGAGCACCCCGTCCACCCGCAGGGAGGGGGGCGCCCCGGCGGTGAGCACCAGGTCGGAGCCTTGGCGCTCCACCAGTTCCTCAAGATACTTGTCGATCAAAGCCGTGCCCGCCGTGAGCCCTCCCCCCTTACGAAAGAGGGCGGGCCCGTGTAGAACCCGCCCCCGTGTTCCCCTGTGCCTCGTCAGCAGGTGACGCTGGTCGTATTAGGGATGCTGGTCTGGGTGTAGACCCCGGTCAGGGTGTCGCTGGTGCAGGTCCAGTTGTTGGAAGAGGGCGCAGTCGTCGTGGCGAAGACCTTCCCATTGCTGGTAACTCCGAAATACATCGTGGACGCACTGGTGACCCCATAATCTGGGGCATTGGTGTCGAGATTCGTATGCAGATACTGCGGCACCAAGGTAGAATCCTCCAGCTGGCAGGCGGTGCTCGACGATGGCGTGCACCCGCTGTATACCGCGTAGGCCGTGTTGTCGAAGTAGTACTCGTCCGAGGCCGTCTGCAGGGTGGCCAGGGTGGTCTTGAAGGAACTTTGCTTGGCCTTGGTGGCGGCGCCCGTGACGTTGATCACCACGATGGTGGCCAGGATCCCCAAGATCACTATAACGACCAACAGTTCGATCAGGGTGAAGCCCGACTCCTCCCTGCGGGCCCGATCCAGAAACTTACGCATCTTTTCTCACCCCCATTCTCTTTCGGCCTGGCATTTAATGGGCGTATTTCTGCGCCTCGTCCTTTGCTTCAAGTTTCGACATGCAATGCCTTTCTCCTGCCCGATGAACGCTTCCCGGAGCGACAAAAAGGGACGGCATGGCCGTCCCTTTCCGGTTGCATCGCTCCGCCTCACTCCACCCTGATGGATAGCTTGCCGTCATCCAGCCGCTCGGCCGGGAATTTGCCGCTGGGCACCCCGAAATCCATCAGCCACTTCACCAAGCGCTTGCCTCCCACCCGGCGGGTGCGCGAGCGCATCTTTCCCAACTTGAAGCCATGGGCCTGCTCCGGCCAAAGGAAAACTTCCTTCACCTCGTCGTCGTAGCCGCAGCCCACCCGTTCGGGGATATCCGATCCGAAAAGTTTGACCCCCTCCCCCGAGAGGAATACGCCTTTCTCGGTGATCCGCAGGTAGGGGTCCTTTCTCCCGGGCCCCGTTTTGGCACGATCCTTTCGCGGGGTGTACACGTGAAGCGCCATGTTTCTAGCTCCTTTCCACAGATTTTTATCTGCCGTTATTTTAATCGCTGAGCTTGCTCTTGTCAACACACCAAGATGGAGAAGTTATGGCGCCCGCCAAGGATGACGATCCGTTCATCTGCTGTCACCGATGACCTCCCGGAGCAGCGCCGTCGGCACTTATCCACCTTATGCACAGGCTTTTTCCACAGCCCGCGAAAAGGGTCGAGGCATAGAAAACCGGGGCGTTCGCCCCGGTTAGGGTTGCTAGCTGTGGCGCACCTCGACCCCCCGCAGCACCCAGCGCTCCAGATGGCGCAAAAATCGCGTGTGGGGCGATTGCCTTCTTCCCAGCGGCAGCACCAGGATGGTGAACAGGTGCAGGCGATTGCCGCCCCAGACATCGGTGAAGACCTGATCTCCCACCGCCGCCGTGGTGGCCGGCGTGGTGCCCATGAGCCGCATGGCCCGCCGGTAGCTGCGGGCCAGGGGCTTGCCGGCCCAGGAGATGGCCGGAACGCCCACGGCCGCCGCGAAGGAGCGCACCCGCTGGTGGCTGTTGTTGGAGAGGATGCACATCCGAAAGCCCTGGCCGGACAGATTCCCCAGCCAGCCAGCCAGCCGCGGGGACGGCCGCTGCTCCATCCACTCCACCAGGGTCATGTCCAGGTCGAAAACCAGCCCCCGGATCCCCCGGCGGCGCAGCTTCTCCGGATCGATGGCGTAGACCGACTCCAAAAAGAGATCCGGCCGCAAGAACCTGCCCAAGGTCGAAATCCACCTCTGATTTCTTATGCCGCCTGCCCGCATTGCCAGTCGCCGCCTCCGCAATCAGGGCAAAGCGGCACTGATGCTCTCCCACGGCTGAAGCCGTGGGGTTCTACCGAAGGACCCCATCACGCCTCTTCCGGGCTCTCCTGGCCCCGTAGCCCCATGCCCCAGGCCGGCAAGGCCAGGGGCACGGGCCTCAGCGCGATGGCTTCCGCGATTTCCGACCGTGGCTCCGGCTTTCGCCGCGACGGGCTCTGACCCGGAACCCAGGAGTCGAGCCTCCTTTAGCCCCAGGGAGGCGGGAGTGGATTTCCCGTCGACTCGCCCGTTGGTTTTGGCCTGCAACCACTCGAACGCCGCACGCAGGAGGTCGTCCCCACCCGGCCAGGCCTCCGTGTCCCGGCCCGCGTTCAGCAGCCATATCTGGCGATCGCATGACAGCGCCATGGGTTCCACGAAAGAGGCGAGGTAGGCGCTGTACAGGTCGCGCAGGATCAGCGCGCCGCAGGCCGGGCAACGGTGCCAACGCTGGTTGAGGGGCTTCTTCTTCCGGTGTCCGCAGTGGCACACCTGGGACAGGGCTGTGGCCCGCGTGGGAAAGGCCCGCACGGCCCCGCCGGCACTCTCAGCCTTGCGGGAAAGCCGGGCGAAGAACATCCCCGGAGCGCGGAAACCCACCGATTTGCCGAAACGCCTCTGCCATCCCCTTATCGAAACGTCCTCGTAGAGAAACACGTCCCCGAGGGCGAGCACACGGTTGACCAGGTTGCCATGCAGGGACTTGCGATGCGCCGCCAGGGTGCGATGGGCGTCCCCCAAAGCCGCCTGCGTCCTCATGAACTCTCCCGCCGCCTAAGCCGTGCGGCTTGAGGCGGGGGTTTCCGGGGTCGCCCCCGGAGTTTCCTGGCTCGCCGACCGCCGCGCCAGGGGCCTTCGGCTTGCGAGTCATGTGTCCGATCCGCAGGTCCTCGAACGCGTACAGGTCGTACCTGTCGTCGACCACCAGGGCATGGCTGGCCTTGTGGGCGTAGTCTTGGCGGACGTCGGCCTCGTACCGGGCGTAGCGGCCAGCCCTTCGGTAGGCTTTCTGCTGGTTGCGGCTACCCTTCCCGCGCCGGGCGGCCCGCCGCTGCCACGTCTTCCGCCGCCGCCGGGACTTTTCGATGCGTTCCCTCTGCACCGCCGACAGGTCGAAGACCCGCCCGTCGGACGTCATGAGGGGCTTCGCCACTCCACGGTCGGCCCCCAAGGTGCGCTCCAAAAGTTGCCCCTCCGACAGGTGGCGCAGATCCTCGGCGATCCGCCCGGCGGCATTTTCCGGCCTTCCGCCGGGAACCGCCGGGTCCTCGGCGGCGAAGGAGACGAACCACCGCCCGCCTTCCACGCAAATGTGGATGGACGCCGGGATGCCGTGCGGACGGTGCGCCCGATAGGAAACCTCGCCCACGGGGAACTTCGCGGTGCCGATGCGCAGCCGGTGGTGGACGACGCCGTCCTTTGACGGATCGACGTCCGGAACGAACTCGAACCGTTCGGAGGTAAGCCAGACGGCCAGCCTGCCCGCCTTGGTCTGGTACTTGGGGCGTCCGCCCAGACCCGCGAAAAACCGGGCATAGGGTTGTCGCCAGAGCGCGGCGCCGTTTCGCAGCACCTGGGACGGCACCTCGCGGAGGAACGCCGTGCGCTCGGTGATGAACCGGCTGTACCCCTGGTCGACCGGCACGGACATCCCCGCCAGGGCGACCAACCGCCGCTGGAATTTCCGGTAGTAGCGGTCCTCCTGCACCTTGGCGTTGTAGATCAGCCGCTGGCAGCCGATCCACCGCAGCAGGATCCGCTCCTGCTCCCGGTCGGGATGCAGGCGGAACCGGTAGCCGCCCAGCATCGGCATCACCTCCTTGCACCCTTGCTGAAAATATCATATCATTAGGCCACTATGAGCACCACGGAGAAATGATATCTGCATCGCCCGCCGTATATGCCCTTAGGTTACATGTCGTCTTTGTCACCAAATACCGTCGAAAGGCCTTAACCCCGGCAATACTGGAAGCACTGTGGGAGGCATTTGTGGAGATCTCGGAACCTTGGCGCTGGGCCTTGATCGAATTCGGTGGGGAAGCCGACCATGTCCATCTCTTGGTGGGCGTCCATCCGGCCCTGAACATCGCGACGCTCATCAACAACCTCAAGTCGGCGTCATCCCGCCGTGTGCGAAACCGGTTCCCTGACCATCTTCGAAATTTCTACAGGAAACCATACCTTTGGCACCGTGCGTATTACGCGGGTAGCGTTGGGAACGCCTCGCTGGATGCCGTGAGGCGCTACGTGGAGGCGCAGGGAACCCGCGAAAAGTCCCGGAAGGCAACCCCGGAGACCACCGCCCGCTTGACCCCCTCCCGGCTGCGCCTGGGAAGGGGAATGCGCGGGCGTCATGTTCATCCCCTTGGACGCTTTCCAGGTCTTCGGCCCCTTCCTGACGATGCCGTCGGAGTTGTAGTTGTCGGGGTTGTTGGCCCGCCGCTGCCGGTCGAGCTTGCGCTGCAGCAGTCGGATTCCCTGGTGCTTGGACACCAGTTCCACGCAAAAGGGCTCCACGATGGCCCCATCCTTGCCTGCTGCGGCCAGGGTGGATGGCCCCGCGTCCAGGCCCACCGTGCCCTTTCCCAGCGGATGCTTCGGTGATCCGTCCGGGTTGTGCTTTCGGTACGGCTCGCCCTCCAGAACCAGTTGGACGAAGAACGGGTTCTTCCCGGCCACCTTCCGGCGCACCAATCGCACGTACTTCACCCGACAGGAGAGCCCGTGCATGACCACGGGATCATTGCCATCGATGATGGCGGGCAGGGTAACCACGCGCCGAACTCATTCCTCCGCCCCGAGCCGCTCCAATCGAGACGCGAACTCCGTCATGCTGCCCGCCGTCGCCGCCGCCAGCAGCAGTTCCTCCAGCACCGCTTCCTTTTTTTGCCGCCGCACTCTTCCGGCCACCTCAGGAGAAACCGTCCCGAAGCGCCGCTCCAAGATAAGCAGCACATCCGCTCTCCGGCCCTCTTCCCGCCCCTCTTCCCGGAGCATTTCCCCGACCCTGGTCATCCTAAGCACCTCCCGCACCTGAACCGCCTGTTCCTCGCTCAAAAACTTGTCGCCCAGGCCGATGATGGCTCCCAAACAGAAGATTCGCTCCGCTTCGTCCGGGATCCGCCGCGCCAATTCCACGGCCCGCAGCGTCGCCTCCCCGGGTGGGACGGGCTGCCGCATGCAGGGCGAGAAGATCACATCCAACAGATCCTGCCGCGACAGTCCCCTCCCCGCCGCCAGTTCCGCCTCCACCCGGGTTAGGACCGCTTCCCCATCGAAGCGGTACATGAACACGTTGCGCACCCGATAGGAGAGGCTGCCCGCCTCCACGGCCTCGGAAGCCCGCCTCAACCCGCCGGTGTACACCACCACCGTACGCACCGGACAACGGTCCCGTTCATGAAGCAGGGCATCGTAGACCAAGAATCGCGCCAGGTCCACCGGCCTTGACTGAAACTCCAGATGCAGCCACACACCGTCGGCCAACCGGAAAAGGTTGTCCACCCGGCGTTCCCCCACGATGAAAGGGATGTCCGTTGGTGCCGGAGCCACCACCTCCACGGCTTCCAAACCGTAGGTCTGGATGAACTCGTCCCGCAACAGCCGGCTCATGCTCCGAAAGATCAGGTCCTCTCCCCCGCGGACGCGTTGCTCCATCCGGCTTACCTCCCCATAAGCATACCACCGCACGGTGCATCCGGCAACCGTTCGGCTTCCAATATGATACAGGGATTCCTGACTACCGTCAATTCGTGCGTTGAAGCCTCATCGGACGTCCGGCAATAGTTCGCGCTGCAGCTTCTGCACCGCCCGCTTCTCGATGCGGCTCACGTAGCTGCGGGAGATCCCCAAGGAGCGGGCAATCTCCCGCTGGGTGCGCCGCAACCCGTTCTTGATGCCGAAGCGCAGTTCCAGCACCTGCCGCTCCCGGGGGCCAAGCCTCCCAAGCTTCTGGCGCAGCCGCGCCACGTCGAACTTCACCGCCACCTCGTCGGGCACCACATCCGGATCGCTGCCCAAGACGTCCAGGAGGGTGATCTCGTTGCCCTCCCGGTCCACCCCGATGGGATCGTAGAGGGACACCTCGCCCCGGTTCTTCTTGGCAGCCCGCAGGTGCATCAGGATCTCATTCTCGATGCAGCGGGCGGCATAGGTGGCCAGCCGGATCCCCCGGGACAGGTCGAAGGTGTCCACCGCCTTGATCAGACCCACGGTGCCGATGGAGATCAGATCCTCGTCATCCTCCCCCGCCGCGTCGAACTTCTTCACCACGTGGGCCACCAGCCGCAGGTTGTGGGCCACCAGCCGGCACCGGGCCGCCTCATCCCCGCCGCGCCACGCCTCCAAGGCGACGTGCTCCTCCTCCTCGGACAGGGGCGCCGGGAAGGCGTCCTTGGAGGACAGATACCCCGCGGCGAAGATCAGACCGCGCCCCAGAGCCACCGCCAAGAGCGCCAAAAGGGCCAGGTTCATGCCTGCCACCTCCGCTCCCCCAGTGTATGGCGGCCGGAGACGGTTGGTGCCTGGCCCGGCAACCGTCGGTCCCTTGATCTACCCACGAGCCAAGCGAGGCGGGACCAGGCAGCGGGGCGACATGATGTCACTGGTCATCGCCGACCCCATCCAGGAGGGATGCCGATGCGGTGCCCCCATGACCTCCCGTCGCGGCGGTGGCGGTTCATCCGCCCGGCGTTTCCGCCCCACGCCGCCCCTGGAGATCTACTCCTCGCCCTCCCTCGCGCCCTAAGTTTCTTGACAGCCCAACCATCCGATGTCAGAATAGGGGCAGGATTGGTCCGGGTCCGGCGCAATCAGACGGGGGAGGCGACGCCCTTGGCCACAGCGATCCTGCAGTTGGACCGGCTCTGGAAGCGCTACCGGGGACGGCCCGTGGTGCGCGACCTCTCCTTGTTGGTGCAACCAGGCGAGGCGGTGGGCCTGCTAGGCCCCAACGGCGCCGGCAAAACCACCACCCTGCGCATGATCCTGGGGCTGGTGGAGCCCTCCGGCGGCGAGGTGTTCATCCGCGGCCACTCCGTCCGCCGCGAACGCTCCCGCGCCCTGGCCGCGGTGGGGGCCGTGGTGGAGGAGTCCCGCTTCTACGGCTACCTGTCCGGGCGGGAGAACCTGCTGCAGGCCTGCCTGATGCGAGGCCTGCCGTCCACCCGGCTGGCGGAGAGCCTGGCTGCGGTGGGGCTGACCCAGGCCGCCGACCGCCCGGTGCGGGAATACTCCCTGGGCATGCGCCAGCGCCTGGCCCTGGCTTTGGCGCTCTTGCAGGATCCCCAGCTGTTGATCCTGGACGAGCCGATGAACGGCCTGGACCCCGCGGCCATCCAGAAGTTGCGCCAGCATCTGGTCGAGCTGACCCGCCGGGGGGTCGCCCTGCTCCTCTCCAGCCACCTGCTCTCTGAGGTCGAGCAGGTGTGCCGACGGGTGGTCCTCATCGACCAAGGCAGCCTAATCGGCGAGGAGCCGCTGGGAGGCGAGGGAACCGTGCCGCCCACCGCCTTCGCCGTGGACGATCCGCCGCGGGCGGTAGCCGTCTTGGCCGCGGCGGGCATCCCCGCCCGGGTCGGGGAGAACACCGTGACCGCGTCCCTGCCCCGGCAGGAGATCCCCGGGGCGCTCCGTGCCCTCCTGGACGCCCAGGTCGCCGTCTACGGCGCCACGGCGGTGACGGTCTCCCTGGAGGAGCGCTACCTGGCCATCACCCGCCAAAAAAACCCGGCGCCGGACGGTGAGCCGGCATGATGACCACCCATTGGACGGCGCTCTTGCGCAACGAGCTGGTAAAGCTTTGGCACCGCAAGGGCCGCGCGACCCTGTTCCTCGCCCTGGCCCTGGCCGCCTTGACCGCCGTGCTGGCCCAACACGCCATGGAGCAGGAGCGCCAGGCTTTGGCCATGGAGGCGGCCATGCAGCGTCACGCGCTGCGGCAGGCCGCGCCCGGATTCGCCGTCAACCCGACCCTGCGACACCTGACCCAAACCAATCCCCTCATGCCCATGGCCAAAGGAGGTCCCGCTGCCCTCGAGCGGCGGATCGCGGCCCTGCAGGCGCTCCTGCGCCATGCCCCTACCGCCTCGGCCACGTACCACACCGCCTCCCTGGCCTTGGCCCTGGATCGCTACTACTTGGCACACGCCCACGGCCACACCGACCAAGTCACCGACAACGGCTGGCGGCTGGTCGGCCTCGGGCTGGGCGGGTCGTCCTTCCTGTTCCTGGGCCTGCTCATCGTATACCTCCTGGGGGACCTGGTGGCCGGGGAGCGGCGCGATGGAACCCTGTCCTTTCTGTTCCTGCACCAGGCCAGGCGCGGCGATGCGTTCCTGGCCAAGGCCGCCGCCGGCGTCCTGGCCGCCTGGAGCCTCGTGCTGCTCACCGCCGCCGGCACCTTCCTCTTCGGCGCGGCGCTCATGGGCTTCGGATCGGATCAGGTCGGCCACGCGGTGGCACTGCGCTACGTCAGCCTGCCGCCCCAATCCTTCCCCTTGGCCGGCCCTGGAACGGCGTTCATTCCAGGATCCGCCGCGGTGGCCCCAGCCCTGGGCCCCTACCACGTCGTAAGCCAGCTTGCCTACGACGGCCTAGCCTTGGGGCTGGCCCTGGTCACCGCGGCGGCCCTCGCCCTCTTGGTCGCGGGATTGTCCGTCGTGGCCCGCTCGCCCTCCACCGCAACCCTTTTGGGCACCCTGCTCGTCCTGTCGGGCATCTTCTCCCCCTTGGCCGCTGGCCACTGGTACGTCCTGCTCGATCCCGGCGCCCACCTGCCGCTCATGGCCGACTACACCGGCCGGGTATCCCAAGCATTGCGCCTCAGCGGCGCGGATCTGGAGCTGGGCTTGGCGGTGCTGGCCGGCTGGGTGGTGGCGGCGCTCGCGCTTGGAACCTGGCGCTTCGGACGACTGGACCCCACCCGGCGCTGATCGCGGCAGGCGGCTAACCCAGGACCGTTCCAGAGGCTCCGCCCCGTACACCGCGCATGATCCGAACTCGGCAGCGGCCATGAGGAACTTCCCGGGCGGAAGGTTCCTTGCCCTCGGATCTGAAGGGAACCGATCCCAAAGTACAAGCCTTTCCCTTCATCGAGGATCCCCAGAACGTCTGTCCTTTAGGCTAGCACTCTGGTATACTGTATAGTATATCAGGCGGAGAGGAGCTGCGACATGGCTAGTTCCCTGGTACGAATCGGCGAGGCGGCAAAACGCTCTCTCAAGGAAATAGCTGGGCAGCGGGGCCAATCCATGCAGGCCGTCTTGGACCAAGCCATAGAATCCTATCGGCGCCAGCATTTTCTCGAGGGATTGAACCAAGACTTCGCCGCGCTGCGGGAAGACGGCGAGGCCTGGAAAGAGGAGTTGGCGGAGCGCGCGGAGTGGGAGACGGCTCTCCAGGACGACAGCGAGGATCGTTAGCCGTGCCGGACCCCATGCGCGGCGAAATCTGGTTCGTCGATCTAGCGCCGATCCGTGGTCATGAACAAGGCGGCACCCGCCCTTGTCTCATCATATCCGCAGATCTTTTCAACCACGGTCCGGCTGATCTCGTCATCGTCGTACCTATCACTTCCCGGGACAAAGGGATCCGTTCGCACGTGCGGATAGATCCACCGGAGGGCGGCTTGCGTACTCCCAGCTTCGTGAAGGCAGAAGACATTCGCTCCGTCTCCAAAGCGCGCTTGCTTCATCGCTCGGGCCTTGTCCTCCCCTTCACGCTGAACACAGTGCTTGAGCAGCTCCGGATCCTGCTCGACCTTTAAACCGCCATGTCGCACGGAGGCGGCTAGCCCAGCACCACCTCCACCCGGTGCTCTCCGGGGTCGTCGGGCGGCGGCAGCACATTTCCCGGCAAAGCCCGGCTGTCCACGGCCATCGAGGTGACGCCGCGGCCGCGTCGTCCCCGGTTGTCGATGCGGATGTCGTAGACGGCGCCGCGGTAGCGCCGCCGCACCCGGCAACCCTCCCAGGCGCCCGGCAGGCAAGGGTCCACCAAGAGACCGTCCCATACGGGGCGTACGCCCAAGAGGTAATCCAAGCAGGCCCGCCACATCCAGGCCGCCGAGCCGGTGGTCCAAGTGAAGCTGCCCTCCCCAAAGCGCGGGGAGGCCGGGCCGTGGACGTACTCGGCGTACACGTAGGGCTCCGCCTTGTACACCGCCGGCTCCTCCCCCCGACGGACGAAGGAGGTCTGCCGGTAATACTCCCAGGCGCGGTCGCCCCGCCCCAGCAGACACTCGGCAATAATCAACCAGGCCACGGGGTGGGTGAAGACGGTGCCGTTCTCCTTGGTGCCGGCGGCAAAACGGGTGATGATCCCCAGGTTCTGATCCGGCTGCACGTAGGCGGGCAGGAAGATGGCCGGCCCGTAAGGGGTGTCCAACTGCTCCCACACGGCGTCCAGGCAGCAGCGAGCCCGCTCGTCGGGGGCGATGCCGGAGAGCACCGCCCAGCTCTGGGGGTTCAGGTAGATGCGCCCCTCCCGGTTGGGCCCGCTGCCGAACACCTCCCCGTGGTCGGTCATGCCCCGAACGTACCAGGCCCCGTCCCAGCAGGTTTCGTTCACCCGCACCCGCAGCTTCTCATACTCCTGGCGATAGAAATGCTCCAGACCGTCGGAGTTGCGCCGCCCCATGAGCTCCGCCATCTCCCGCAGCATCCAGGCCAGGAACTCGGTGGTCAGCACACTCTCGCCCCGGCCCAGCACGCCCACCTGGTCCAGCCCGTCGTTCCAATCCGCCGCCCCCATCAGGGAGATGCCCAGGCTGGTCTCCCCCGCGTAGCGTGACCGCCGCTGCGCCAGGGAGTACTCCATGGCCCGGCGCAGATGCTCCTGGACGGTGGCCCCGCCCCCGCCGTAGAACTCCACCCCCTCCTCCAGGAAGGCGAAGTCGCCGGTCTCCTTCAGGAACTCCAGGGTCACCAGCACCAGCCACAGGGAATCGTCCGAGTGCCCGGTGCGCGCGCCTTGGTTGGTGCGGGGATCCCAGTTGTGCAGCGTGCTGCCGTCGGCCATCTGGTGGCTGAGCAGCAGGCGCACCCGCGCCCGGGCCAGGGTGGGATCCAGGGGCAGGATGCCGTAGGTGTCCTGGCAGGTGTCCCGGAAGCCCAGGATGGAGCTGCCGCCGGTGTAGTAGGAGGCCATGCGGGACCAGCGGGCGGTGACCCAGTTTTGATACTTGTTCCATATGTTCTCGGCCAGGTCCAATTCCGGATCCGGGGTCTGCACCTGGACCCCGGCCAGGTAGTCGTCCCAGTAGCGGGCCAGCTCGGCCAGTGCCCGGCAAGCCTGCTCCGGCGCGGCATAGCGGGCACTGATCGCCCGGGCTTCCTCGGGGACCAGGGCGGTGCCCAAGAGCACGCACAGCTCCCGTTCCTCTCCGGGCTCCAACTCCAGGTCCAACTGCAGGGAGAAGACCAGGTCCTCCCCCTGGACCGCCTCTGAGGACAGCCCTCCCCGCTCCAAGGCCCGCGGCCGCTCCCATGAGCCGTAGCTCCCCAGGAAGCGCTCCCGGGAGGTCTCGTAGCCCGCCGCCCCCATGCCCGCGGTAAAAAACGCCAGCTTGTTCCACCGCATATTGGGATTGCCGCTGGAGAAGCGCAGGCCCTCCCGCTGCCCCGCCGCGGGGACGTTCCAGAAGCGCTTGGTGGCCAAGAGCAGGTTGTCCGCCCAGCGGGACTCGTTGAAAAGGTCGGCGAAGCTGCGCTCCGCCAGGTCGAAGGCGTAGTTGCCCAGCACCAGCTCCACGTAGGGGAACAGGGTCACGCGGCGCCGGCGCCGTCCTCCGTTGCGCAGCCGTACCAGCCAGCACTCCAGGTTGTCCGAGCGGGGCACGAAGTAGGTGACGCGGGAGGACAGCTGGGCGCGCCGGGCCGTGATGACGGTGTAGCCCAGGCCGTGACGGCACTCCCAGGCCGCGTACCGGGTCGGCACCGGCGCTCCCGTAAGCCCCCAATAGTCGCCGTCCTCCCGATCCAACAGGTACAGGTAGCGTCCGGGGCGATCCCGCAGCACCATCTCCCCCGGCAATCCCCGGGTCAGCCGGTCGAATCCGGAGCTCTCCAGAAAGGAGTAGCCGCCCCCCGTCTGGGACACCAGGGCGCAATAGGTGCCGTTGGATAGATAGTTGATCCAGGGCCGGGGGGTGTCCGGCCGCAGGATCACGTACTCCCGCCCGTCCGGGGAGAAATGGCCGTACTCGCTCATAAGTATAGTCTATGCCCCGAAAACCGGCAGGGCAACCGAAGCAACCTCAACCCGCCTTCGGCGCATAGCGGCGCACCAGCGCCAGCTGCTCTTGGTAGGTGTTGCTGAACAGGGTGCGCCCGCCAGGGATGGTCAGAAAATAGAGGTAGCCCACCCGGGCGGGGTGCAGCACCGCCCGGATGGCGGCTTCCCCGGGACTGCAGATGGGACCTGGGGGCAGACCCGGGTGCAGGTAGGTGTTGTAGGGGGAAGGATCGGCCAGGGCCTTGGGCGACAGCCATGCCTGGGGGGTGGCTAGAACATAGTTGACCGTGGCGTTGGCGTCCAGGGGCATGTGCAAGCGCAGCCGGTTCAAAAAGACCGCTGCCACCTGGGAGAAACTCGCCGGCTTGGCCTCCTGCTGCACGATGGAGGCCAGGATGACGACCTGGCTCTCGGTCAGTCCTTGGGCCGCCGCCCGCGTCGCATCGGCCGCGGTGAAGGCCTGACGGTAGCGGGCCACCATGGCGGCGGCCACCTGCGTCGCCGGCTCCCCCGGGCTGAAGCGGTAGGTGGCCGGAAAAAGGTATCCCTCCAGGCGGTAGCGCACCCCCGCGGGCGTGGGCCGCAGGAAGGTCAGACCATAGCTACCCTGGGCGGCCTGGAGGAAGCCGTGCCGTCCCGTGATCCCGTGCTGGGCCAGCAGGGTCGCGATCTCGCCCACGGTGAACCCCTCGGGAATGGTCACCCGCTCGGTGTAGACCCGCCCGGCGGCCAACAGGGCAAGAATCTGCCGCGGCGACTGCCCCGGCCCCAGGCGATACACCCCCGCCTGGAGCTTGCCGCCCACCCCCTGCAGATCGGCCAGCACCCGGAAAGCCAGCGGGCTGGCGATGATCCCCCGCCGGGCCAGCTGCCCTCCGATCCAGGCGGCCGTGGCCCGGGGCGGCACCCGCACCAGCCGGTAGGCCGTCGAGCCCGGGGCCACCGGGCCCAGGGCGGACGCCAGCCAACCGGCCAGGACCAAGCAGAGAAAGAGGCCTCCCAGAGCGCCTCTTCCTCCGCCGCCGATCCGCCGCACTTCCCGTACCAGTTCGCTCAGCGCTAAGCTGCCCCCTCCCAACTCTGCCCTACTCGTCCTTGTCCTCGCCCTCTTCCAGGTCCTCGTCCGCGAACTCGTCCTCCTCTAGTTCCTCGTCTTCGAATTCGTCTTCGTCGTCCTCGTCGTCCTCGTCGTCCTCATCCTCATACTCGTCTTCGTCTTCCTCTTCCTCGGCCAACTGCAGGCCCTCCCAGGCGCCGCAGACCCGATTCCACTCCTCCTCGTCCTCAATGTCGCTCAACACCTCGTTGCCCTCGGCGTCGCTCTCCACCCGGAGGATGAAGGCATCGCCAACCTCCTCCGCCTCGAGATCCGCTTCGGCCGGTATGAGCACCACGTATTCCTGCTCGTCGCACTCAAATCCGTCCAGCACCCGGAAATCGTGCTCCTTGCCCTCCTCGTCCACCAGCGTGACCAGATCCTCTTCCTCCGCCATCGTCACCGCCCCTTTCCAGACATTTTACCCCTCAGATTCCCTTCCCCACCTGCGGTCCAGGTATCCTTGTAGGATCAGGGCGGCCGCTACTTTATCGCGAACCACCCGCCGCCGTCGCCGGGACACCCCGCCTTCCAACAGGGCGCGCTCGGCGGCGACGGTGGTGAACCTCTCGTCCCATGTCTTCACCGCATACCCGGTTTTCTCCTGCAAGCGCCGCGCAAATTCCTCCACCGCCTGGGCCTCCGGCCCCCGGGCACCGTCGGTGCGCAGAGGCAATCCCACCACGATCCGCTCCACCGACCACCGCCGGGCCAAGGCGCCGATGCGCTCCAAGTCGTCCGCCCCTCGCTCCAGGATCTCCAGGGGCTGGGCGGTGCAGCCCAACTCGTCGCTGACGGCGACGCCGATGCGCCGCTCCCCCACATCCAAGGCCATCACCCTGCCCACGGCCTCACCTCCCCGTCGGCCCGCCCTGAGGGTGCGCCGCCGCCTCCGCCAGGGTTACCTTGAGGCAGAAGTCGGGGCAGGCGGCCGCGCAGTACCCGCACAGCACACAGGCGGGGCCGGCCCGGGCCCGGCCCCCCTCCACCGTCAGGGCGGCGCTGGGACAAGCCGCCACGCACTCGCCGCACCCCGTGCACCACTCCTCCACCTCCAGGCGGCGCACCCCGGTTCCCACCGCCCGGCGCAGCCGCGCCGAAACGGGGCGCCCCTCCCACACCGCCAGGTCGAAGGCCAGTTCCGCCTCCGAGGACACCCCCAGCAGCGCCGCGTGCACGAAAGGCAGGTCCCGCACGAAGCGGATGGCCTGGGCGGCCTCGGCATGCAGGTGCCCGCCCCCCAAGACCTTCATGGCGATGACCCCCTTGCCCTGCCGGTGCGCCTCGGCCAGGGCGGCCAACATCTCCTCGCCCGTGCCGTCGGGCACCCCCAAGCCCCGGCGGTTCACGATGGCCATCACCACCTCCACCGCCGGTTCCCGAACCGCCGCCCAGACCCCGGCCACCCGATGGGTGGACAGCCCCACCGCCGCCACCTCTCCCCGGGCCTTGGCCTCCCCCAGGTACTCCAAGGCCGGCCGATGACCGGCCAGGGTCAGGTCCGACTCCTGCTCGTGGAGCAGGAACACCTCCACCCGCCGCCGGCCCAATTCCCGGCGAGCGCGCTCCACGCTGGTAGCCATGCCCTCCCGGGTAGGGGCATAGGACTTGGAGATTACCACCGCCTCGCCGGAATGCCCCCGCAGGGCGGCGGCGATCTGCCCGTAGTTGTCGTACAGCTCCGCGGTATCCAAAAGGTTGATCCCCCGCTCCAGGCCTAGGCCCAAAAGCCCGCCCGCCGCGGCCTGGGTCCAGTCGGCCTGCAGCGGTCCCAGGGGCAAGGAACCCAGACCCACCCGGGAGACCCAAAGCGGGGTGTTACCAAGCCGCACGCGCTCCAAGCGGTCTCACAACCCCAGGTAGCTGCGCACCAGCTCCTCCAGGAGTTCGTCGCGCTCCAGCTGCCGGATGACGCCTCGCGCCCCGGCATGGCTGGTGATGTAGGCGGGATCCCCGGACAAAAGGTACCCCACGATCTGGTTGATGGGGTTGTATCCCTTCTCCTTCAGGGCCGCGGCCACCCGCTCCAGCACCTCGCGGGCCGCCACCCGCTCCTCCTTGGGTGGCGTGAAAGGCCGGGTCTCATCTCCCAACGGCATGCCTCTCCCCCCCTGCCGTCACCAGTTGCCGCCGGATCACCTGCAGGGCCTGCTCCATGGCCTGGGGCAGTTTCCCCGGATCCCGGCCGCCCGCCTGGGCCAGGTCCCCCCGGCCGCCCCCGCCCCCGCCGGCGACGCGCGCCACCTCCTGCACGATATGCCCGGCGTGCACGCCGCCGCGCACCAAATCCGGCGTCACCGCCGCCACGAAGTCGATCCGACCGTCCCCCGGCGAGGCCAAGAGCACCACGCCGGAAGCCAGGTGGTCGCGGGCCTGCTCCGCCGCCTGGCGCAGGAGATTCGCCCCCGCCTGGGCCACGGTGCCCAAAACCACGGTGGCTCCCGCCTCCTCCAGGGCCGCCGCCTCCAAGGCCGCCACCTGCTCCGCCAACAGTCGGCGGGACAGCTGCTCGCGCTGACGCTCCAGCTCCCGCAGCCTGGCCGCGAGTTCCTCCACCTTCTGGGGCACCTGCTCCGGTGCCACCTTCAGCTGCCGACCGGCGGCCGCCAAGGCCTCCTCCACCCGGCGAGCATGCCCCAGGGCGCCCGCCCCCGTCACCGCCTCGATGCGCCGCTGCCCGGTGCCGATGCCCGCCTCACTGCGGATTCGAAAGCTGCCGATCTCCCCCGTGCGCTCCACGTGGGTCCCGCCGCAAAGCTCGCGGGAGAAGCCGTCCGACACCTCCACCATCCGCACCTCGTCGCCGTACTTCTCCCCGAAGAGGGCCACCGCGCCCCGGCGCAGGGCTTCCTCCTTGGCCAGCACCGTCCAGGCCACCGCCTGGTCGGCCATGATCCGCTCGTTGACCAAGTCTTCCACCGCCGCCAGCTGGGCGGGGGTAGGCGCATGCTCGGCAGTGTAGTCGAAACGCAGTCCGCCTTCCTCCACCGACGAGCCCGCCTGGTGCACCCCCTCCCCCAACACGCGGCGCAGCGCCGCGTGGAGCAGGTGGGTGGCGGTGTGGTTGCGCTCCACCGAGCGGCGCAGCGGCTCATCCACCCGGGCCAGGATCTCCTCCCCCACCGACAGGCTGCCCGCCTCCATCCGTCCGCGGTGCAGCACGTAGGGCCCCACCCGCCGCACGTCCTCCACCACCAAAGCGCCGGTCGGCCCCTCCAGCCGCCCCTGGTCGCAACGCTGGCCGCCCCCCGTGGCATATAAGGGGGTGCGGTCCAAAAGCACGCGCACCTCGTCCTGCCGCTCGCAGCGCTGGACGCTTCCCGTCGCCGTCCAAAGGGCGAGGATCCGGGCGTACTCCTCCAGCCGCCCATAGCCCACGAACTGGGTGGGCGGCAATCCCGCCAACTCGTCAGCCAGACCGGCCTCCCCCGCGTCGCCGCCCAAGCCGGCCAGTCGGGCCCGGCGGCGCTGCTGGTCCATGCACGCCTCGAAGCCGGCCCGGTCCACCCCCAGGCCGCGCTCCGCCGCGGCATCCACCGTCAAGTCCAGGGGAAACCCATAGGTGTCGAAAAGGGTGAAGGCCTCCTCCCCCGTCAGGGCCGGACGGTCCTCCCGGGCGGCGCGCTCCAAAAAGCCGTCCAGGATGCGGCTGCCCTCGGCCAGGGTATGGTGGAAGCGCTCCTCCTCGGTGCGCACCACGGCGCTGATGCGGCCCATTTGGGTACGCAGGGCGGGATAGGCGTCCCCGAGGGTGTCCACCACGGCGGGCAGCACCCGGTCCAGGAAGGGCTCGGACATCCCCAGCACCTGCCCGAAGCGGGCGGCGCGACGCAGGATCCGCCGCAGGACGTGGCCGCGGCCCTCGTTGGCGGGCAACACCCCGTCCGCCACCAGGAAGGCCAGAGCGCGGGCGTGATCGGCGATGACCCGGAAGGCGAAACCCTCCTTCCCCGGGGAGTAAGGCCGAGCGGTCACCTCCTCCACCCGGGCGATGACCGGCCGCAGCAGGTCGGTGTCGTAGTTGGAGGCCACCCCCTGCAGCACCGAGGCGATGCGCTCCAAACCCATCCCGGTGTCGATGCTGGGACGCGGCAGGGGCGTCAGGGCGCCGTCGGCCCCGCGGTCGTACTGCATGAACACCAGGTTCCAGATCTCCAGCCAACGGTCGCAGTCGCAATTGCCCGGGGCGCACTCCGGCCCGCAGGGAGCCGTCTGCCGGTCCACCAGGATCTCGCTGCACGGCCCGCAGGGCCCCGTGTCGCCCATGGACCAGAAGTTGTCCTTCTCTCCCAGGCGCAGGATGCGCTCCTCACCCACCCCGGCGACCTCCCGCCACAACCGGAAGGCCTCGTCGTCGTCGCGGTACACGCTGATCCACAGCGTCTCGGGCCGCAGTCCCAACCGTGCGGTCAGGAAATCCCAAGCGAAGGTGATGGCCTCGGCCTTGAAGTAGTCGCCGAAAGAGAAGTTGCCGAGCATCTCGAAGAAGGTGTGGTGCCGGGCGGTGCGCCCCACCATCTCCAGATCGTTGTGCTTGCCTCCCGCCCGCAGGCACTTCTGGGCCGTGGCTGCCCGCCGGTAGGGGCGGCTCTCACGGCCGAGGAAGACGTCCTTGAACTGGACCATTCCGGCATTGGTGAACAAGAGCGTGGGATCCCCCACCGGAACCAGCGAGGAACTCTCCACGATCGTATGGCCTTTTTCGGCGAAATACGTCAAAAAGCGGCTTCTGATCTCGTTTCCCGTCACTTTTTGGCCTCCTGGCTCCGTTATCTCCTCAAATTATATTTCACGACCCCCGCCCTGTCAACGGTGCGCCGCCGGCGGGGCCGCCAGCCTGCCGTGGAGATACTGGGCCAGGATCTTGATCACCCCCGCCGTGGGCACGGCCAGGAGCATGCCCCACAGCCCGCCCAGCTCCACCCCCGCCAGCAGGGCCAGGATCACCACCAGCGGGTGCAGCCCCACGCTCTCCCCCACGATGTTGGGGGCGATGACCGAGCCCTCCAGTTCGTGGATGGCCAGGAAGCACAGCGCGATCCAAAAGGCCGTGGTCGGCGAGCGCAAGAGGCCCAAGAGCACCGCCGGGACCGCCCCGATCAGCGGGCCGAAGTAGGGGATGAGGTCGGTGACGCCCGCCACCGCCCCCAGCAGCAAGGCGTAGCGCACTCCCAGGAGGTAGGCGGCCGCGGCCGCCAACACCCCCACCACGGCGGCCACCCGCAGCTGCCCCCAGATGAAATCCGTTAGCACGCGGTCGATGCGGCCCAACAGCTCCTGCACCTCACAGCGCCACGCCGTCGGCAGCGCTTTCAGAAAGTGTTCCCGGATCAGCGGAGCGTCCCGCAGCAGGTAGTAGGCCAAAAGGGGCGAGATCACCAGGCTGACCAACCCCGGGAACAGCCCCAGGACATGGTGGGCGCCGCCCCGCAAACCGGCCAGGAGGCGGCGCTCCATCCCCCGCCGAAACTCGTCCAGGGCGCTGCGCAGAAGCGGCGGCAGCGGCAGGCGGCTGTACCCGTGCTCCCAGCGGGTGAGCCCGGCCTCCAGGGCGCGCAGATACCCGGGCAGGTTCTGCCCCAATCGGTTGGCCTCCTCGGCCAGGGGCGGCAGGAGGAATAGCCCCGCCCCGACCAACCCCAAGGCGCCGGCCAGGTAGAGCACCAGCACCGCCCAGCCGCGCGGCAGACCGCGCCGCTCCAGGTAGGTCACCCCGGGATGCAGCAGATAGGCCACCAGCGCGGCGAAAAAAAAGGGAGTCAACACCGCGCGCACCCGCCAGATCAAGAGCAACACCAAAAGGGTGAGGCCGCCCAAGATCCCCATGCGCCCCCACCCGGGCCCCCGCCAGGTGCCCAAGCCCACCCACCTCCCCGGGTCCTAGCCCCGCCGTCGCAGCTGCACCGTCCGCTTCAGGCGGCTCCCCGCCTGGTTCGTCAGTCGGCCCAACTGCCGTCCGGCCTGATCCATTCCCCGGTTCAGCTGCTGGCCCACCTCCTCCCGAGCCGGCTTCCACAAGGCGGCCCCGATGACCGTGCCCAGCACCGCCCCGGTGACCAAGCCATTCCAAAAACCCCGCCGGATCGCCCTCACCTCCCTTCCCCCTCCCGCACCGAGGCCAGCTCCACGGCGGCGCCCTCCTCGTCCAACTGGTAGAGGCGCACTTCGCCTTTGTCCACCGTAAATTCTATGCAGCAGTCCCAGCAGTAATAGCGTTCGGCCCCTACCCGCCCCACGCCGCTTCCCGCGCAGCGCGGACAGCGCAGCATCCGGATCAACCTCCTTCCTTCCGCACCCGCAGGATCCCCCGGCGCGTCTCGACCACCGATGCGGCCGCGAGATACGTCCTGCCCCCTAAAAGGTCCTGGAGCAGGCCGCCGGACACCTCGTAGCCCTGGATCATCCCCCGCTCATCCACCACCAGATCTCCCACCGTGCCCAACTCCTCCCCGTGCACCGCCAGCACCCGCCAGCCCAGCAGGTTATCCCCGACCACCTCCGCCAGCGGCGGCTCTTCCACCAGCAGCGCCGCCTCCCCCAACCCGCCGTAGGCCAGCACCCGGCGTCGAGACGGCCAGCGGCGCCGGGCCACTCGCACCGCCGCCAACCTCCCCTGGTCCAGGTCGCACAATACCTCGCGCACCTCGCCCCAGGACCGGCCGCTGTGTCTCCCCACGGCCGGCAGACCGATCAGCCCCCGTGCCCGCATCTTCCCCTCCTGCCGCTATTGTCTCCGGGCTCGCGGGAAAAATGTGCCGTAATGGCCCGACCTCTATGTTTCCTTCTGGGTTTTGCCTGAACCTTCGGACCCCGCCTCACGCTGACGTCCTGTCCTCTGGCTGGCACTTTCGCCGATCCGGTGTGCAGGAGGCTTTAACTCCCAAGCTGATGGAACTGCCCGGCGTACGAAAAGGCACCGCGTTGGCGGTGCCTTGCGAATTGGAACGGCTTCCCCCTCATCGCTTGTGGCGACGCAGGAATTCCGTCGGGGTTAAGATTGGGATGTCGTTCCATATCCGCAGCTGCAGAAGATGTTGGTCCCCGGAAACGATGCAGTCGGCCCTGGCGGCAACTGCCGCCTCCAATACCCGATTATCGGCAGGATCGTCCGGAACGGCGGACACGGTCTGTGTCGGTAATACCAAATGCTCCAGCCGGTGCAAGAAGGACAACAGATCTGCCAACTCGGGGCACGCGGCGAGCGGGGCCAACTTGGGATAGCTAAGAACCCGGGACAGTTCAGCTAAGAGTTCCGGACTGATGCTTAGTTGGAATTCTCCCCGAATACACCCGCGTAGGACTTCCGCCGGGGGACCGGGCCATCCAAGGGCGGACACCAATACGTTGGTGTCCAATACCAATTTCAAGGTTGTGACCGAACGTGGGCGATGGCCTCAGCCACCGCTTCCGTCGGGAGCGCCCTTTCGGCCACCGCCGCTTGGATGTGGGTCAGGGCATCTTCCAGCCGCCGCGCCACCTCGGCATTTGCCAAATGTTCCAGCTGTTCGTACTTGTCGAGGCTCACAAGTATCGCCGGGCGGCTGCCGCGTCGGGTTAGCACCACTGGCCCTTGTGCCGCCTCCTCCACCAATCGTCCGAGGCGTTTTCGAGCATCCTCTACACTGATGATTTTTGCCATAAGGATCACCTCATGGTTAATCTTAAGGTTTTACTTACGTCTTGTCAAGGGGCGCCATGCCGTGCTGGATCAGAGCCACCAAAGTCTGCACCATCTCCGTCCGATCGGCGAGGGGCAAGGTCACTAGGAGCGACTCCGGGATCGCCGTGGGGATAAAGTGCGGGGGCAGAAAGGCGTGGGCCGCTCCGGGGAGATAGCCGGGACGGAGCAATCCGACCGATTGTTATCCGGCCAAGATCTGCGTCACCGCCGCGTAGACTCCCACCGCCATCAGGTGATAGGTGCCCGGCACGATTGGGCCAACCGGCCTGGAACCTCCTCGCCCTCATGGACGATAACCGACCCGTGGTCTCTATCTTGCTGCGGGAAGCGGCCAACGCCCCAGAGGCCAGCCGGGCCCCCGGGGTGTTGGTCCCTCATGCCCAGGTCCTCAGCCGTAGGTTGCAGACCGACCGGATCTCCGAGGCCAATCCCGAGACAACCTCCGTGACCGCCTGGCCTATGAGTTGTACGAGTTGTGCCTCGTCCACGGTCCCACTTCCTGGTTCAAGAAAATGTGGACCAAGCGAACTTCGTCCACGTCCTCCCCTGACCAGGTTTTCGCCCCTTTCGGCCTTTGATTTTCCCTCGCGGGAATAAGGTTGACGACGGGAGGACCTCGGCCCGGGAGTCCCACCCGGACGCGGGCGGCGCCGGCTTTCGGCTCTTACCTGAGTTTCGCCAATGGATCTGTCGATGGGAAGAAACCCGCCTGGTAAGCGGCATCCCTTTGCCCCATATGTTGCGGCAAGTAATTTGCGGTAGCAATCCCGGCTAGATGGCGAAAATAAAGGAG
>JAJZIM010000034.1 GCA_021810565.1 Bacillota bacterium | reverse complement strand
TACGAAAACTTCTATACCTACTCAAAGTGCCGATGTCCATCTACCTGAAGGAGCCATGCGGTTGACCGCCAAAAGAAAGGGTCGGAAATTCACACGGAGAGACCTCTCGACGTGCGGAAGGCGGGCTATGGACTATTAACTCAACAATATCTCGGGTACCTCCCGCCATTCCGCTGCCAGATCGGGACGCACTAGTCAGGTCGCCCCATCCATGCCGTACGATCGCCCTCCGGCGGCTATCTGTGTTCTGGAAACCAGCATTAGCCGCCCCAAGGGCCGCAGTTTGGCTGTGCGGAGGAGGCATGGATGGGTCTGCTGCCTCAGCAGGCTGATCAGGAACATCCTCAGTCCCCCCAGGGCACGAAGGCTAGCTCCTCCAGACGCGCGGCTTCGATGCCCACTGCCGTCAGGTAGCGGCCCAGCACCTCCTCGGCTAGGCTGCGGAAAGTGCGCAGGTTCTTCTCCGAGACGAAGGAATACCCGTGGGCATAGATGCTGAAATTGCGTTGGGACGTCTGCTCCCGCAAGCTGTTGAGGCGCAGCACCAACGGCTGCCCTACCGCCGCTAGAAGCAGGTATCCGGCCACCAAGTCCACGGGGTCGGGCAGCGCCTCCATCGGCGAGAGGTCCATGCCCTGGCGCTGGACGTTGTATGCGGCAAGGAGGTCCTCCAGGGTCCTTCCCAGTTGCTTCGCCAAGGCAGCATAGTCCGGCTTGGCGGTGTCCAGTCCCAAAGCCGCCAGACGGCTTTGCTCCAGCACCTCCAGCAGCCGGTACCAAAGCAGTGCCGCCATGTCCAACCTTCCAGCGGCCTCGCGGCGCAGGGCCGCCTGATACAGGGTTCCGATGACGGCACACATGAGCTGCGCGTCGGCTAGATCGGCCACCGGCAGCGCCGCGGCCTGCACGGGCAGGCGCTGGGCCAAAAGCACTACCGCCGCCCGCTGGGCGCGCAATTGCTCTCGCCGAGACGTCAGCCGGGCCAAATAGGGAAGGCGCCAGTGTTGGTCCAGTCCCGCCTCTAGGGCCTCCAATTCCTGGGCGGCCCGCCCCACCTGGAGGAGGTCCCAGGCCTCGTAGGCTCGCCCCAAGCGGGCCCAGATCCCGTACACCAGGGCCCCCTCCCCTGGCACCTTGCGCGCCAGCTCGTCCATAATGCACCGGGCGCCGCCGTAGTCATGTCGTTCGGCCATGGCACAAGCCGCCTGGAAGTCCAAATCCCCCAAGACTGATAGCGGGTTTTCGATCCGCATCACCTTTTCTGTGCCCGGCTCGGGATGCCTGTACTGCTCCAAATACCTTTCCTTACCCCACACATAGACCACGTCGAACTTCAGGGCACTGGCCGCCATGCCCGACCCGGCCGCCATCACCTTGGTCCCCCCCGTGATGTCCACCGCCCCCCGATCGGGACGGCCCCACCGCTGGTAGGCATTCCGGATCTCTGTATACAAGGGCAGCGGATCATTGGGCAACACCTCCCGCACATCCACCTGCTCCTCCGACAGCCCCGCTTCACGGCGCACCCGCTCCACCAGGGGGCGGCTCTGCGCCGTGGGCAAAAGCAGCACCCGGCGGGGGCGCCACACGGCCAGCGAGATGATGAGGGGCTCCGGCGAGGTGCCAAGCGGCAGCACCATGACCTCGTAACCCGCCTCATCCCCAGAGAGGCCCATTTTGGCCCGCTCCCGCGGCACCACCTCGTCCAGCACCCTGGGAAATACCTCCCGGTCGTAGAATTCCTGTGCCTCATCCGCAGGCATTCTTTTCCACCGCTCGCTGAGCTCCTTCAGTCCCTCCAAGTTTCGGCCTCCCTTCGAAAAGCCTACGGATGCAGGGGAACCACCGGAACCATGATCAGCCGGAAGTCGGCCAGGCGCTCGGCGTAGGCGTCCAGGAAAAGACGCCGCTGCTGTTCCCCCGGGGCCAAGTCCGCCAAGGCCGCTGGCGAGGTCTCTCCAATCACCTGCCGCTCCAGTTTTTCATCCACGATGGTGGTGTGCAACACCTCCGGGATGCCCTCCATCTGGGCGGCGTAGTACGCCACGGCGGCCATGGCCTTGCGTCCCCCGGCGATAGAAAGGTAGCGGGGCTTGTCCGTATCCGCTTCCCGCAGCGCGTGCTGCAGCGCCGCCGCGAAGATGGTGCAATCTTCGGCGCAAGCCACGTCCTGCACCGGCAAAGGCCGCACCTCCGGTCGCAACCTGGGAACCCGCGCCCGAAAAGCGGCCTCCAGCATCCGCACCCCATCCTGCACCGCCGCGGCGGAGGTGGGGAGCAGGAGCAGCCGATCCGGTCGCCGTCCCTCCCGCTCCAGCAGCCGGTAGATCTGGCTCACCACCATCGGTGAAAGGCCTACCGGCGCCACCAGGGTGCCGCCCGTCGCCACAGGCAAGTGCTCAAGCGGGAGATAGGGGGGGAAATCCGCCGCCCGCGGCAGGCCGCCCCTGGCCAGAAACCGATCGTACTCCGCATGGGAGAGGATGCGCTGCACCACCAGTCGTCCCTCCCGCGGTGACGGGGAGAAAAGGATGCGCAGCGGGTGTCGACCCTGCGGATGCACCCAGCAGTCGCTCTCCGCCGCCACGTACCGGCGCTGGTGCTCCTTCTCCAGGAAGTCCGGGTCAGCCAGGCGCAGCACTTGCGCCCGCACCCAGCGTTTGCGGTCGGGGCCCAAGGCCGTGAAGTCCTCTTCCGCCGCCGCCGAGAGCCACACGGCGAGACGGCGGACAGTGCCCGTACCGAAGACGCCCCGGAAGAACTCCTCCGCCTCCGCCGACAGGCGGAACTCCTCCTCCCGGCGAGGGCCGGTCAGATACCGGCGCAGTTCCTCCGCATCGGAGAGGCGCGCAAAAGGCAAAGGCACCAATCGCACCTCGTTGACGGGCGGGAACATCGCCCGGCGCCGTGCAGCGGGATCCATCCCCTGTAGGTCTTCCACGCTGTATCGACGCTGCTCCGGGGTTCCCTCCAAGGCGTCCAGCACGTGGTACAGTCCGTGGATGTTGGGGTAGAATTGGGCCGGAACCGCCGTGAGCGCGCTGGTATTCTTACGCCCACCGCTCACCAGAAGGAAGACCTCGTCCTGCCGGTGGGCCTCCAGCTCATCCCGCAGTAAGCGCAGGTAGGTGATGCAGGACTCCCCGTCCGACGGGTCGGCGAAGGGTAGGGGAACTGGGCGGACCTGGATCCCGCAGCACTCCCGCAGAACCTCTTGCAAAAGCTGCGCACCGTAGTCGATGAAGCGCTCCGGCTGTTCGGGGTCGTTGGGATACAGGAGCACCACCTGCTGCGGCACCGCCCGCGGCCCTTCCGGGGATTCGCGAAGGGCGACCACCGCCTCCGTGATCACCAGGGGTGTCATGCCCAGAGGGGCAATTAGAACCCGCATAGGATGCCTCCCTGTAGTAAAGTCCGGCGCCTGCACCCACGGCCACCTCGGCCGCCTGATGCTGGTCTTGGCCGTAGCCCACACCTGGCTGAACCTGGCCGGGATGTGGGCCGAGGGCCGGAGCACAGCCCGCACCTACATGGCCTCCAGCACCCACCGGCAGGCGCCGGCCCTGTGGAAGACGGAACTGCTGGTATTCCAAAAGCAGGCGGAGATGTCGCTTCGGGTCCTGCCGGGCTACCTATCCCCGCTGCTGTACTCGGGCGCGGACTGCGAGCAGGGCGTAGCCTGAAGCCGGGTACGAAACCCCCGGGGACGGCACCTTCCCCGGTAGGTGTCGCTGCTATTTGTTGCCTTTGGCAGCTCTATCTGGCACACTAACGAAGTAACCTCCGAGAACCGTCAGGGTGACGCCCCACAAAATATCTGGGCACCCAGGATAAATGGATCACATAATCATATGAACTATTTTGGGTATTCTGTGCCCTCCCTTCTCTCCTTCCGGAATAAGTAGCCATGCCATTATTCTGCATAACTATGCGCGGCAAGCCTCCGAATTCTAGGGGCGCGGGGAAATGCCGGTATACCTCGGCACTTCGCCCACATTACTAAACTGTAAAGGGGATGCGACCAGAATTGAGCTTCACTTTGGGCCTCACCCACGCACCGCCAAGGCATCCTTAATACGCCTAACCTTATCCTCATTTTTTCCCGACGGGCTGGTCCATTGTGTCGGTCGTTGCCTTTGGTACCACTCTGCTAAGAGCTTAGCTATCTCCCGGCGATCAACCTCGGAAGTATCCGCAGCATCCATCCTGCCTAACCATTTTCTGGTCAGAAACTCCATAAACTTGTCCGATGCATAACCGTCATTGTCCATCTCTCTCCGGATAGGACTCGCTGAGTTGTCCAGGTCGCTGGCCTTTACTGTCTCAACGTGTGTTCTGGCGCTTAGCCTCAATTCCTCGGTTATTTTGTCGTCCAGCACAAACCTGCCATATCCAACCGCCGTTTTGGCTCCGGCACCGATCCATTCTAGTGCTTCAACTAGCCAAGCCATAGCTTTGTCCACATCCGTTTTGGATGTCCTCCCCAGCCCCACCGGTGCTATTCCGAAAATAAAGGGCTGCCTAGCCGCCACTGTGAGAAAGGGTATGGGCGTAGGTGAATACCAATCGGCAGGTGGACCATTTTTGCGATAATATTCGGAGTAATGCGGCGTCATTACTTCCTCTTCTAATTTTGGGGGTTTATAAGGCAGGGCATCGAAGAAAATGACACTTCCTCTAGCTCTGTCATCACCATTAGATGCGCCGCCGAAAATGCGAGCCAAATCCTCCTCATTAACCTCCCTCCATTCCTGTGCCCAAGCTCTGACTACGCCTTTAACTGAGGATCCAGCTAAGTAAGGTACTCCAAGCGTGTGATGCCAAGCAAAGCCGTTTTCTATGGGGTGTTCACGGCCCAGGCCGGTAACAAAGCGACCGTTCGTTTGTAAACAGCGTATTTCCCCGTGCAATGCCTCGGATAAGTGACATAGTCTGGCACATGCCTGTTGGAGTAATTCGTTCTGTTTCACCCCAGTCACCGAGCTAATCAAGGCACGCTTCCATTGCTCGTTTTTTCTCGCTCCGTTCCAAGTGTCTCCAAATTTATTATACCAAAGGCCTAGGTTAGCCTCGGCGGGCGGCCGCGGTGGGGCATTACTACCGCTATATAGAGGCACCATCACATCAGTCTTCCTTTCCCTCAGGCAAATAGGCTGCGGCGAATTTTTTCAACCAACCCAGCCAGGCTAAACTCTCTGCCTGGGCTCGTAGATATACTGCCCTATCCCCCTTAGTGATCGCCTGCATCAGATCCGCCTTGCCTCGGTAAGGAGCGGAGGGATCGTCCCGGCATAGCCATGCCTGCAGATGGTTGTACAAAGCCTGGTGGTCATTATTCCCTTGTCCCTTGGCGGCAGCCAGGAGCGTCGCGGCTGCCTGGCCCAGGCCGTTAGCCAAAATAGCTGCCGGGAGGCCCTTTACGTAAGAGCCGTATTTGCCCTTCGCATTTTGCGCCGCTATAGTCTTGACTTTTTCCCATGCGTCGTTAGCTCGCTCCAGCTCCAGCGTCCTTGCTCTATTCACCGTACTTCCCCCCTTGATTCAAGGCAACGGTGCACCAACCCTGCCCCACGGTTTCATTCCCGCCCACCCGCAGGTACGGCCTTTCCCGCAAGAGATGTTGCAACTTTTCCGCTACCGCATCCCGTCCTCCTGGCGAAAAAAGCAAACTGTAGAATACGGCATCGGGCGGAATGGTTTCCTCGTACCAAAGGTTCTTGCTGGTTTTTGTGGCATCATCTAAGACATTGCGGGCATTTACAGCCAAGCCATTGGCCGCAAAATGGGCGAATTCGCCATCTGAGATTACCAGAAGGCTTTCACGCAATCGGTCCTTCGCTTCCTTGTGCCTAATTAAATGCCCCAGCCCCTTGGCTATTTCTCCTAAATCCTCCTTCTTACTCACTAAGAAGGATAACTCCTCCAGAAAGATCATTCCCTCCTGCTCTTTCGTGCCCGCAGCGGTTCCATCCTCCACTTTCGGTATATCGATATTCACACTACTGCCGGCCAACTCGCAGTCCCGCTGATAACGCTCCAACAAGTAGGGGCAGGTAACCCATCGGAAATGGCTGGCCAAAGAACGTACCGGCAAAAGGATCAACCTGGCGTCGGTAACGCTTACAGAGCCAGCCTCCTCCGGCTTTCCGAAAATGGCGTCGGCCTCAGATTTGCCCTCCGCCGCCTCCACTACCTCCCGCAACGCCCCCTTCAGACTGGAACCGAAAATCACCGGGTAGCCGGTGTGCTTCTCCCGGGCTACCGGCAGGTCCACAGCCCCCGCACTGTCCCCGCTGCCCGGATGCAGGAAGGTCTCAGCCAGCAGTCCCATCAAGATAGCCTTCACTTTTCTCTTCCTCCCCAGTTCCCAATTAGCAATTTACCGAAGCCGTATTGGGCTTTGTGACCAGACACCTTACCATGCCACTCCAGGATCGTCTTGGCCTCCTTCGCGGACGCTTCCATGAACCAGCAGCTTCCCGCCGGCAGAATCGGCTCCAACGGCCTCGGTTTTCGTCGCTGCAAATCCCAACCGCCGACCCGCTGCAATTTGCCGATGCAGGCCGAAACACAGTTTCCTGGGAGGCCAGGAGGGCCTTTCCGAACCACGTCCGACAAATTCTCGTACCATCCGGGCGTAGCTAAAATAACCATGAATCGGACCATATCTCCTTGGCCATCAAAGGCGTTCGGCGGCGTCGGAAATAGTTCGGGAGGGTCCACTACTTCTACTCTAGCGAGCCTTCCTTCGCCTCCCAAGGGGATGAGCAACGGTTCCTGCGGGTGCCATGCCTCCTCAATACCACCCACCATGACCCCCAGTTTCAATTCCCCGTTATGAGGCCGTATCTGGGCCGTCGAGTACAGTTGCCCCTCTTTGGCGGTCCTAGTCGCCAAGTCCCGTTCCAAGCCGACGCGGGGTTCGTAGGACCACAGGTCACCTTCGGCTTTCATGTGTTCCGCCTGGGGTTGCCGCCCTGCGAGGATATCCTCCAGACCGGATCGACAGATCCACCAGCGTTCCAGTGGCTTGGCTCCCGGAAGATCCATTTCCGGCAATCTAACCCATCCAAGATCACATTCGATTTTGTCCTCCCCAGGCCGTATGAAGGCTATGACGCGATCAGCGTTTCGGCCTCTCTGTCCAGCGTCCTTGACCTCTGTTTCCGCCAGATGTAGGGGTGCCGGAAATAACCAATCGTCTCCCGCCTGAAGATAGGGCCCGTCTAGAGATAGATCCCCCAAATCGTCAGGGCTACCTAACTCTCTCGGCCATTTGGCGGGCGTTTCCGGATCCCATCCCTGCCCTTGAGCAAGAACAGTCCTAATAGCTCCCTGCAAGGTGGTCATAAAAGGAGGAAAAAGGCTCCTCGAAGTTTGCTGTCCTCCTCCAGCATTCATTGGACTCCCGTCCCGAAAAAACCACGAGTCCAGGGCAGAAAACTGCCATAGTTTCTCGCTCATCCAGCTTTACCTCCCATGGCTAGAAATCTCACCAGTAATGCTCCATCTATCGTGATTTTGCCACAGAACTCCACCTTGCCGACAGCATCTCGCTTCACTTTGCGGCACATTCTGATCAGGCGGCTTACTCTGTCCTGAGCCTCTTCAATGGTCACTTGGCGACCCTCTTTATTCTTAAGGTACTCTGCTACCAGCAGACGAACGGGAACGTCCTCGTCGTACTCTCGATCCGCAAACAGGGGGAAACGTTCCTGAATGTGGTAGAAGAAACGGCTGGAATACTGGCCGCCAGGTTCCGAATCGTCATTGCGAAAAGCGGTAACCAGTTCGTCCACCAGGTTGGCGTCGGCTGGCGCACCTTCCGTCAGGCACTCCCAAGGCATGGACCACTCCAACGTAGGGCCAGATCCTTTCCATACGGTGACCGCCAAACTGCTCCGACCCGTTCCTTCCTTTGCGACCCGGTCCAGGAGGTCGTGGCTCTTGGCCACCATCGCTTGCAGGGGATGGTTGTAATGTGCATAAACGATGGCGGCGGATATGGTGGCCTGCCCTGCAGCAGTCGTATCAGTGAAGGATTCCTCGTAAACCCGTCGGAGGTCCAATGCTGCCCCAATGGCTTCACTCACAGGAAATAGTCCCAACACATCATCGCCTCCGGCGTAGATCACCACCCCATCGTGCCTCTCAAAAATATCTTGGGCCTGCCCAGTGAAACGAGCCAAACCCTGGCTGATTTGAGTGCTATCGTGCCCTTGGAGCAGCTTGCCCAACCGATCTCCATCCATAAGCAACATGGCGAAGAAGGAGGTTGGTTCCCCAAGTTTGTCCTCCGACAGCAGTGCCCGTAGCTGTTCACGAGCAACAGACGTACTTTCTTCCCAACGATCTCCGTCCTTCAAGGCTGCCTGATGGAAGTATTCGCCACCCAAGGACGCGAAGCCCCGCTTGTCTTGATCATGCCCCACAGCTTCTTTGATGCTACGGAACTGCTCAATCGCCATGCGGGAATTCTGATCAGCGATCCCCTTGGAGGCCTCTCCATATTGTAGCGCTAACTTCGGCTTGTTCGTCAGCGCAGCAACAAGCCATGGTACAGCCGCCACATAGGCGGTGGAAGGAAAATGAGGTCGCATCCTCCATCCGATGCTATCCCCCGTCAGGGGAAAGAGGCGCTTAATCAAGGCAATAGCGCATAGTCTTTCATTATCACGAAGATTTAACTTTCCAACGCCCCGGCATCTGCGAATGTTTTCCCAAAAGCATCGCTGCTGCTCTGCTTCACGGCCGATAGACCTGGTGTATCCGGATACCTCCTCCAATGTGCCCATCATTGTACACTTATCGCCAGGCTCTACGGTGGCATGACCGCTGCGCCAGTTCTTGCGCCGATCCAGCAGGTTATTCTCCTCGCCAATGCACCAAGCGACTTCCCAAAAGTTCTTGATCTGACGTTGCCAAATGGCCTCGGTGCCTTTACCGTATGACACCGAAGGAGCCACAAATTCATCCCAAACCACTTGAGCTACCCGATCCCACGCCGTTGCAACGGCCTCACGGCATTGCTCGGGGGAAAATCCGTTTGTTATCTCAGCCTTGAAACGATTAGGCAAAGATCCAAAGTCAGGCCCCTGCCCGCCGTTCATGATCGCTTTCAGCAGCGGATCTATTGGCTCTCCATCCCGAGCGACCTCGGGAAACACAATCCTTCCGCCACTACGCAAGACAGCGGCCATCGCTTGGCCGGTAAGGTAGGACAGCAGGAATGAACCGGCCCACAGGTCCCGCGTCCGACGAGCTTGGGCCACAAAGCTCTGCACCGGCCCCAAGGTAAAGTGCAGGTAGCTCCCTCCTACTTGGGCCATATTCTCTGCCCCCCCTGGTCGAACCGTTTCACGAAATTATCCAAGACAGACAAATCCAGCTCAGGTTCAAATGTATGGGTAGCTCCTCCTCCCGATACCTCAATCTTTGTGCCAAGAGGCAAGAATTCCGACCAAAGGATGGTGGCCACGGCTGTATAAGAGCCTTCCTTGAATTGATGGATATGAATGAACAAGGGGCTGGCCCTGCGCTCGATCTCGTCACGTCCCTTGACCGCGCTAACGGAGACCTTACAGTTTATGCTCGAGAAGAAATAATTATGGGGCAGACCAAACACCACCCGTTTAGGATGCCCCTGCGGCACTGTTCCTTCGCAGGCATTCTTCATCTCGTCGTGATCATATTGGAAGTTCCTCTCAGAAGCCTGACCATTAACCCGGCCATTCCTACCCCAACTACGATACATCTGCATCTCCTCGCCGATCGAATTGAGGAGATCCAAAGTCGCGTTCCCCTCAGCAATTGCGTACACTTTAGCCTTATTTCCGAACGCCGAATACTCCGGCTCTGAGTCACCTGACGGCTGTGTACCGATGTTCTTAGTCAAGCGCTCCCGATAAGCCTCGATGTCTGGCGGACATTCCCACTTTGCTACTCCATCCCCTTCTAGCCTCAATAGCGTGACACTGCCGTAACCTTTTCGGCTTCTGCTCCCAATTCCTCCTAATAGCCCGAACAGTTTTACGGCATCGATGAACGAAGGGTCAAAAACCTTTTTCGAAATAAAGGTGACCTGGAATGGCCCAGGTTGCAGGCACCCTCTGATGAGTTCTCCGGCTCTTGTCCTTCTCTTCTGGCTGCCCACACTTTCCATAACGCCGTATCCAAGATAACGCGCCCCGGGATAGTCATCCATTATCGGTAGTATGGTTCCAGGATTCGCTATAGTTAGGGTCCCATTAACTTTCATCACAACTGCTGAACATCCCGTCGCGCCAGAATCGCCGAAAATAAGACTCTCATCTTGGCGCATGCCATCTATGCCGCCTCTGCAGCCTGCGAAGCGCCTAGCCCGCCACCAGAAGCGCAGCGCTCCCTTTATGCTGGTAACCCGCAATTCAGGGCTTTTCTGCTCTGCCCCTGCTAAGAACGCCGGAGTAACCAACTGGAATTCAGCCACCATTTTATACATCCGCATAGGCTCCTTGTTTCATATTTCGTGTTTATGGCCGGAATACTGAGGAGCAAGACAAAGTATGCTTCATATCATAGCGCGTTGGGTGCAATCTATACCTCCACTAGCGGTCGCTCAAAGGCGATTGAGTCCCCCGGTCATGATTTCGCTTGTCTGTCAGGCATATGGCAAGGAGGGCAACGGTGTCGCGAACATTGGTACGGGCAAGGGGCTTGAAGGGAGTCCACCATCAGCACATAGACCTCCTTTCGCCCCTTTCGGGGCAACTAGATGGATTAGTCATGCATGTATACCGCCTCGGTCTCAATCCCCTTCGATTCGGGGCATCGATTCTGACACGCCCTGGAGGGCGTCACGGGCCTGTCGCAGGTTCCGTCTCAATCCCCTTCGATTCGGGGCATCGATTCTGACTTGCGGCTGCCGTTACGATGGCCACCGCTGGGCATAGTCTCAATCCCCTTCGATTCGGGGCATCGATTCTGACGGGGGCGGAATTTGAAGGAAAGGAGGTGGCCGAAATGGGTCTCAATCCCCTTCGATTCGGGGCATCGATTCTGACCCGGGCGGTGGGTGATCCCCGGCGGCGCTTCGATGAGGTCTCAATCCCCTTCGATTCGGGGCATCGATTCTGACGCGGCGCTGTGCCTCCGCGGCCTGCGGCTGGCGCGCTGTCTCAATCCCCTTCGATTCGGGGCATCGATTCTGACTTAAAATGGTGGGGGTATACGAGGTCAAGAGGTGGAGTCTCAATCCCCTTCGATTCGGGGCATCGATTCTGACACTGAACTCAAGGATCGTTGCCATCCTCGCCCCCGAACGTCTCAATCCCCTTCGATTCGGGGCATCGATTCTGACAGGAACTGCAGATCGCGGCTCTGGAGAAGGCCTTCGTGTCTCAATCCCCTTCGATTCGGGGCATCGATTCTGACCCGTTGGAACGGATCGGGGGCCGCCATCCCAGGCTGCTGAGTCTCAATCCCCTTCGATTCGGGGCATCGATTCTGACAACGGGCTGGCGCAGCCGTCCACGCCGGAGGAGATGGGTCTCAATCCCCTTCGATTCGGGGCATCGATTCTGACGCACAGCCTGCAAGTGGGGGCGGGTCTGCCCATTCCGGGTCTCAATCCCCTTCGATTCGGGGCATCGATTCTGACTGAGGGGGAGGATGGAGGGTACACCCTAAAGGGGAAGCCCGTCTCAATCCCCTTCGATTCGGGGCATCGATTCTGACCGAAAGGAAGGAAGGAGGAGAAGACGATGGTGTCAGGTCTCAATCCCCTTCGATTCGGGGCATCGATTCTGACACGGGACCTGGTGGACGGGATCATTCGGGCGGTGGGGTCTCAATCCCCTTCGATTCGGGGCATCGATTCTGACTTTTCCGATGATCGGCCCCTCCGCGGGTGGTGGTTCTAGTCTCAATCCCCTTCGATTCGGGGCATCGATTCTGACCCTCGACCCATTCGAGGCCGGGGCAGCCGAGGCCGCCGTCTCAATCCCCTTCGATTCGGGGCATCGATTCTGACGTTGCCCAAGACCCCGGGGATGGCACTGGCGCTGTTGTCTCAATCCCCTTCGATTCGGGGCATCGATTCTGACGGCCTGGTGGAGCATTTGTACGAGGCGGAGGACTCCGTCTCAATCCCCTTCGATTCGGGGCATCGATTCTGACCTGTGCTCACAGTGGGCGGTGCGACTGTCTCTCCCCGGGTCTCAATCCCCTTCGATTCGGGGCATCGATTCTGACCTGTGTTCGGACGTGGACGCCGAGCACCGCCCTGAATGTCTCAATCCCCTTCGATTCGGGGCATCGATTCTGACTGGGGTACGGTCGCTTTTCGGGCATAGGCCCTGCGTCTCAATCCCCTTCGATTCGGGGCATCGATTCTGACAGCGCCCCTCACGAAGCCGCTTCCCATGCGGCTCCGTGAGGCCATTTCCGCGGTACAGCAAATATCTCCCATAAATCACCCCCTTATGTAAACCCCAGGCCGAATCGCCGATTCGCCACATCTCCCTAATGCTTGGGATTGCTCGTCCTAGCTCCTCGCAGCTCGTTTTCCGCTAATCGACCCCTGCAGAATCACTCGGACGTTGGGTCAGTCTTCAATTTTCCAAGGTGCAATTTGGAGGACAGGCCCTCCCGCTCACACTTTTTTTCTTCGCCACCGGTTGCCAAAATCCTTCTCGGAAGTAGGCGGATCGTCACCTTTTTTCCGTTCCTTGCTCCGGCCCCCATGGCACCTCCCACCCAGCCAACCTGCACCATCCTTCCACCGCCGTCCGGCAAATCCAAAAGATCCCGACCTTTTGTCCGATAACAAAAATAGGCCGGAGCTTTCTCCCGCCCAAAGAGGAGGTGCCAGGTTGGCCATCAAACGCTGCCATGTGGATGTTGCAGCCACGCCTGATCAAATCTTCCCAGTAATCCTGGAAACCATCCAGCAACTGCCCCCGTACCGTCTGCGCGTGACCGACCCCACCACCGGCGTGGTCAAGGCCACCAAGCCCGCCGGCCTCCTGGGCCTTTTGGAGAACAGCCACGGCGAGGTGGTGGAGATTCAGATCCTGCTCCTGCAGCCGGGCAGGTGCCGCGTAGGCTTCACCTCCGCCCAGAAATCCTGTTTCAGCCTGCGGCCGCAGCGCCTACAGGTGGACTACGCCGGCCGCAACGGGCGCATTCTGCAGGAGCTAACCCAGTCCTTCCTGGCCGCCGCCCGGTGGACCCTGCCGAACCGGGCGGGCGACGTGGTCGGCCCATATTGACCCTTTTCAACGATCGCGCTCCAGCACCAGCTCCAACAGTCCGGCCAAGGGAACGGCCTTGTCTCCCAACTCGTCCAGCTGCCCCAGGGCCTCCCCGGCCAGGTGCCTCGCCCGGCGGCGCGACTCCGCGATGCCATACCGCGCGGGATAGGTGGCCTTGCCCCGCGCCCCGTCGGCCCCCGCCGGCTTGCCCAGGTCTTTCGCCTCCCCCACCGCATCCAAAATGTCGTCGGTGATCTGAAACACCAGGCCGAAAGCCTCGGCATAGGCGGTGAGCCTGGCCAAGGCATGCTCATTGCTCCCGGCCAACGTCGCCCCCATGCGCACCGCCGCGCGCCACAGGGCCCCCGTCTTGTGCCCATGGATATATCCCAAGGTCGCCTCGTCCACCGAGCGCCCCTCGGAGGCGAGATCCACCGTCTGCCCACCGACCAGGCCGTCCCACCCGGCGGCCTGGGCCAGCTCCCGCACCGCCGTCAGCACCCGCGCCGGGCCGCAGGCGGCCACCTGCTCCGCCCCGGTGAGCTGCTCGAAGGCCAGGGCCTGCAGGGCGTCCCCCGCCAAAAGGGCCGTGGCCTCCCCGAAGGCGCGGTGGCAGGACGGTCGGCCCCGGCGCAGGTCGGAGTCGTCCATGCAGGGCAGATCGTCGTGGATCAGAGAGTAGGCGTGGACGGCCTCCACCGCGCAGGCCGCGGGCAAAACCTTTTCGGTCTCTCCCCCCGCCGCCTCGGCCGCCGCCATCAGAAGCACCGGCCGCAGCCTTTTACCCGGAGCAAGCAGGCTGTAGCGCATGGCGGCCAAGAGCTGGGGCGGGTAGCCGTCCTCGGGCAGGATCCGCCGCAGCCGCTCCTCCACCCGGGCGGCCTGGCGGGCCAAATACTCCCTACTCATCCCCGCCCGTCTCCAGGGGCTGGGTGCCCTCCGCCAACAACACCTCCACCTTGCCCTCCGCCGAACGCAACAGCTCGTGGCAGCGCCGGGAGAGGGCCACCCCCTCCTCGAACAGGCGCAAGGACTCCTCCAGGGGCAGGTCCCCCCGCTCCAGCGCGGCCACCACCTGTTCCAACCGGGTCAGAGCCTCCTCGAACGTCACTCCCGGCCCACCTCCTCCACCGCGCAGCACAGCCGCCCGTCCTTCAGGCGCACCGCCAGGCGCTCCCCCGGCGCCGTCTGCTCCACGCTGGACACCACCGGCCCCTCGGGCCAGACGCGGCACACGGCATAGCCGCGGGAGAGCACCCCCAGGGGACTCAGAGCCGCCAGCCGGCCGGCCAGGGCCTCCACCCGCGAGCGCCCCCGCTGCGCCGCCGCCCCGCCCGCCGCCCGCAGGCGCAGCTCCAGGGCGTCCAGGGCGTGGGAGCGCTCCTCCAGCCGGCGGGGGAAGCGGCGCAGGGCTTCCGCCTGCCTCATCCAGCGCAGCCGGCCCCGGTCCGCCGCGCGGCGCAGGGCCGCCGCCAGCCGGCCCCTGGCTTGCCCGATCAGCCGTTCCAGCTCCCGTCGGTCGGGAACGCAGATCTCCGCCGCCGCGGAAGGGGTGGGGGCACGACGGTCGGCGGCGAAGTCGGCGATGGTGAAATCCGTCTCGTGCCCCACCGCGCTGACCACCGGCACGGGACAGGCCCGGATGGCCCGGGCCACCCCCTCGTCGTTGAAAGCCCAAAGCTCCTCCAGGCTGCCCCCACCCCGGGCCAGGATGACCAGATCCAATTCCTCCCGGCCGGCCCGCTCCAGGGCCTGGCGGATCGCCGCCGGAGCCTGCTCCCCCTGCACGGGCACCGGGATCAGGAGGAAGTTCATCCCCGGGAAGCGCCGGCGCCCCACCGTGAGGATGTCCCGCAGCACCGCACCGGTGCGGGAGGTGACGAGCCCGATGCGCCGGGGGAAGGCCGGCAGGGGTCGCTTCACCGCCGGGTCGAACAGCCCCTCCCGCTCCAGGCGCTCCTTCATCTGCTGAAAGGCCAGGAACAAGGCGCCCTGGCCCACCGGCACCAGCTCCTCCACGTACAGCTGGTACTGCCCCATGGCCTCGTAGATCCCCACGGCGCCCCGGACCACCACCGCCAGGCCCTCCTCGGGCGCGAAGCGCAGGGCCTCTTTGCGCGAGCGGAACAGCACGCAGCGCAGGGCCGCACGGGCATCCTTCAGGGTGAAATACACATGGCCCGAGGAGGGGGTGCGCAGGTTGGAGATCTCCCCCTCCACCCACACCTCGGACAACAGGGCGTCGGACTCCAAGAGCCCCCGCAGGTAGGCGGTCAGCTCCCCCACGCTGCAGGGAAAGCTAAGCTGAGGCAAGGCGCTCCGCCGCCTCCAGGGTGTTCTCCAAAAGCATGCTGATGGTCATGGGGCCCACGCCCCCCGGCACCGGGGTGATCCACCCCGCCACCTGGGAAACCCCCTCGAAATCCACGTCCCCCACCAGCCGGTCCCCCACCCGGTTGATCCCCACGTCCACCACCACGGCCCCCGGTCGCACCATGTCGGCGGTGATGAAGCCGGGTTTGCCCACCGCCACCACCAGGATGTCGGCCCGGCGGGTGTGCTCGGCCAGGTTGGCGGTGCGGGAGTGGCACACGCTCACGGTGGCGTTTTGGGCCAATAAAAGCAGGCCCGCCGGCTTGCCGACGATGTTGCTGCGGCCCACCACCACCACCTCCCGGCCCGCCACCGGGATGCCGGCGCGCTCCAAAAGCACCAGGATGCCCCGGGGCGTGCAGGGGATGAAAGCCTCCTGGCCCAGGAGCAGCTTGCCGGCGTTCTCCGGGTGGAAGCCGTCCACGTCCTTGTCCGGCCGGATAGCCAGGATCACCTGCTCCTCATCCAACTTCTCCGGCAGGGGCAGCTGCACCAGGACGCCGTGGATCTTGGGATCGGCGTTTAGCCCGGCGATCAACCCCAAAAGCTCCTGCTGCGAGGTGCTCTGGGGCAGGCGGTGCACCTCGGAATAGATGCCCACCGCCTGGCAGGCCCGCTCCTTGTTGCGCACATAGGTCTGGGAAGCCGGATTCTCCCCCACCAGCACCACCGCCAGCCCCGGGGTGATCCCCCGGGCCTGGAGGGCGGCCACCCGCTGGGCCTGCTCCTGCCGCAGGCTCTGAGCCGTGGCCTTGCCGTCCAAAATCTTAGCCGCCAACTGCCTCTCCCCTTTGCGCTAGATCCCGATGGATGGCCTGGGCCGCCCGCTTGCCGGCCCCCATGGCCAGGATGACCGTGGCCGCCCCGGTGACGGCGTCTCCCCCCGCGTACACCCGCAGGCGGGAGGTGGCCCCGTGCTCGTCGGTGCGGATGCCCCCCCACTCGGCCACCTCCAGACCCTCCAGGCTGCGGCTGACCACCGGATTGGGGCTGGTCCCCAGGGCCAGGATCACCGTGTCCACGGCCAGCACGTGCTCCGACCCCGCCACCGGCACGGGTCGGCACCGCCCCGATCGGTCCGGCTCTCCCAGCTCCATGGTCAGGACCTCCAGGCCCCGCACCCGCCCCTCCCCGTCGTCCAGGATGCGCTGAGGGTTGGTCAGGAAGCGAAACTGGACCCCCTCCTCCACCGCGTGTTCGTACTCCTCGTGGCGGGCGGTCATCTCCGCCGGGGAGCGCCGGTAGACGATCATGGCCTCCTCGGCCCCCACCCGCAGCGCGGTGCGCACGGCGTCCATGGCGGTGTTGCCCGCCCCGATGACCGCCACCCGCCGTCCCACCCGCACGGGGGTGTCCCACTCCGGGAACCGCCAGGCGCCCATCAGGTTCACCCGGGTCAAGAACTCGTTGGCCGAGTACACCCCGTCCAGGTTCTCCCCCGGAATGTGCAAGAAGCGCGGCAGGCCCGCCCCGGTGCCTAAAAACACCGCCTCGTAGCCCTCCTCCAGCAGCTCGTCCACGGTGGGGCTTTGGCCCACCACGGCGTCGGTGCGGATCTCCACCCCCAAAGCTTGAATGCCCTCCACCTCCGCGCGCACAATGTCCTTGGGCAACCGGAACTCCGGTATCCCATACATCAGCACGCCGCCCACGGTGTGCAAGGCCTCGAAGAGGGTGACCCGATAGCCAAAGCCGGCCAAGGTTCCCGCCGCCGTCAGGCCCGCTGGACCGCCGCCCACCACCGCCACCCGGGGTCCCCGGGGCCGCCGCGGCGCCACAGCGCGGCCCGCGTCGCGGGCCAGGTCCGCCACGTACCGCTCCAAGCGCCCGATGGCCACCGGCTGGTAGCGCTTGGCCAGCACGCAAAGCTTTTCGCACTGGTCCTCCTGGGGACACACCCGCCCGCACACCGCTGGCAGGGCGTTGGTTCGCAGGATCGCCGCCAAGGCTCCCTGCGGATCGTCCCGCTGCAAGAGATCGATGAACTCCCGGATGGGCACGTGCACCGGGCAGCCGTCTTCACAGAAGGGGTTCTTGCACTGGATGCACCGCTCGGCCTCTTCCCGCGCCAGTTCGGGGGTGAAACCCAAGGCCACCTCCCGGAAATTGCGCCGCCGCTCTTTGGGATCCTGCACCGGCATGGTCAGCCGCTCCGGCCTTATCTTGGGCATCCTGCCGCCTCCCAAACTCTTAGGGCCTCCTGCTCCTCGGCCCGATACATGCGGCCGCGGCGGATGGCCTCGGCGAAGTCCACCGCGTGGCCGTCGAAGATGGGGCCGTCCACGCAGGCGAAGCGCGTCTGCCCGCCCACCGTGACCCGGCAGGCGCCGCACATGCCGGTGCCGTCCACCATGATGGGGTTGACGCTCACCAGGGTGCGGATCCCCGCCGGCCGGGTGGCCTCGGCCACCGCCTGCATCATTATCATCGGACCGATGGCGATCACCTCGTCGACGACCTCCCCGGCGTCGAGCAGATCCCGCAGCACGTCCGTCACCAGACCCTTGCGGCCCCGGGAACCGTCGTCGGTGGCTACCAGCATCCGGTCCGAACGCGCCCCCAGTTCCTCCTCCAGAATGACTAGGTCGGCGTTGCGCGCCCCGATGACCGAGGTCACGTGCACCCCTCGCTCCTTCAAGGCCCGGGCCTTGGGCAAGAGCGGCGCCACCCCGAAGCCGCCCCCCACCAGCACCACCCGCCCGGTCTCGGGCAGCTCGGCCGGTCGGCCCAGGGGACCCACCACGTCCAGGATGGCCTCCCCCTCTTCCAACGCCCCCAAGAGACGGGTGGTCTTGCCCACCTCCTGGACCACGATGGTCACCGTGCCCGCAGATCGGTCGTAGTCGGCGATGGTCAGGGGAATGCGCTCCCCCGGCTCCCGCACCCGCACGATTAGGAACTGGCCCGGCTGGGCGCGCCTGGCCACCAGGGGGGCCTCCACCACGAACAGCTTGGTCACCCCGGTCAAAAGCCGCTTGTGCAGGATCTTGAACATGAAAAAACCTCCTAAGACGCACCAACCGGGGAATCCGGGTCGGGAGCGGTCCCGCCCTCGCCCCGGGATAGCCCAGAGAGCACGCCGTTGATGAAGCGGGCCGCCTCCTGGCCGCTGTAGCGCTTGCCCAGCTCCACGGCCTCGTTGACCGCCACGGCGAAGGGCACGTCCTCGCGGTGGAAGATCTCGTAGGCCGCCAGGCGCAGGACGGCCCGATCCACCCGGGCCATGCGCTCCGGCCGCCAGCCCACCGCCGCGGCCCCCAGGCGCCGGTCGGTCTCCTCCAGGTGCTCCAGGGTGCCGGTAACCAGGATCCGGACATAGGAAGCCACGGCCTCCGGCTCGCCCGCCAGCGTGCGCTCCAGGGTCTCGGCCGGATCGGCGTGCCCCACGTCCACCTGGTAGAGCACCTTGAGCGCCAAGTCCCGGGCGCGGCGCCGCCCCCGCAGCAGCGGTTGCTCGCTCAGCCTTCCTTCCCCCCGTCCCGAACACCCTGGACGTGGATGTTCACCACCGCCACCCGGATCCCCGTCAGCCGCTCCACCGCCAACCGCACATTGTCCTGGGCTTGCCGGGCCACCACCGGGATCTGCCCGCCGTACTCCACCACCAGGAACAGGTCGATCCGGGCCTCACCGTCGTGCAGCTCCGTGCGCACGCCCCGGCCGAAGCCGCGCCGGCCCAACATCTCGTTCAGGTTGCCCACCAGGTCCCCGGCCAAACCGGCCACCCCCGGCGTCTCGGTGGCCGCCACCCCGGAGATGATCCCCACCACCTCCTCGGTGACCCCGAGCGAGCGCTCCTCCACGCCGGTCCACCCCCTGATGCCTGATTATATCACCAGGGCGAAAGCGCAACAATCGCTCGGCGGTCAAATTCCACCGGGAAAGCGCCGTGCTCCGCAGGCCCGCGGGTCACCGGGCCCGGAAGGCAGGATCCCGGGCGGCCCCGCCCGCGTCCCGGATCCCGATGCAGGCAAAGCCCAGGCCCCACGCCGCCCGCGCCGCGGCGTCCCTACCACGGAGGTCATCATCCCGGGCGCCATGATCTCAGGCCTTCTCGGTCCTACGGGCTAGCTTCCGCGCCGACCAGCCCCTTGCCCGGAGGCCGCCATCATGCTATAGAATGGCATGATGGCGTGACGCAGGCGGAGAGGAGCTGATGTCCATGACGGTAACCAAGACGGTCGGTTCTAGCGGCCAAATATCCTTGGGCAAGGAGTATGCCGGTCGGCTGGTGCTCATCGACGAGTTGGAGCCCGGGGTGTGGGTGGTTAAATTGGGCCGCTTCGTTCCAGACAGTGAACAGTGGCTGGCCAAAGACAGCGTGCAACAGGAGATTGCTGGGGCCATCAACTGGGCAAAGGACCATCCCCCTGCAGCTACTGATCTCGATGCTTTGGAACAAGAGCTCAATGCCCGCGAACGCCCTTAGGCTCGATCTTAACAACCCGGTCTTCCAGAGCACTTTATTTGCCCTGGACAAAACCCGTCAGGCAGCGGTTTTGAGCACTTTGCGCAAACTTGCGGCCATGACTGCGGAAGATGACGCCCCGCATCGCCCGAACCCACAAGGTGTTGTACTGAAAGTCTTTGGAGAATCCGGTCCTGATGCGGCCTCTCTCAAGGCCCGGTGGAATCTGAGCACGCACTTGCTGAGTCTTTTCCGGGCGGAGCAGTTGGCCGGCACCTCTTTGTAGTCCCTTGGCACTACGGGCATGACCCGCACACTGCTCAGCATGCCGTACCGGGTCAGCTCATTCACCCTTCCTGCGCCCTTCCGTCCCGAAGTGCTTGAGCAGTCTTTGGGGAATCCGGCCCAGACCGTCCTGCAACGCTTGAACTACCTCGACCGGTGCCAACCCTAGATCGTCCCGAAGTACCCGACGTATCGTTAACACGGATAGGCCCAAGCCACCGTGTAACGCTTTGGCCACCGCCGCCGCGTCCAGACCCAGGCCGCTCTGAAGCGCCTGGGCCACCTCCACTACCCCCAAGCCCAAACCATCCCGGCCATGCAACGCCTTGGCTACCACCTGCGGCTCGAAGCCAAGTCCATCCCGGAGTCCTTGGGCGATTTCGGGCGGCGTCAGGTCAACCATATCGTTTAGTGTCCTCGCGACACCGCCCGGGGTCCGCCCACGGGCTGTCAGACACCACGCCAGGGACGCGAGTCCGCTTATCGCGTAGTGCGGTATGGGCGGTTGTCCCGCAGGGTGCGCCCTGGATGCTCCGCTCTGCCCCAAGTTCTTCTGCACGGTCTGTCTCCGGGCTTGGCGCATGGAGGAGCCGGGTACCCGCTTTATGTAGAATTTAAAGTCCCGGCAGGTCGTCTCCGTCATGGCGCAGGCTCGGCAGGTGCGCAGGTGCTCCACCACGGCCCGCCTTCGCTCCTCGGACAGTTGGTGGTCCAGGAAGCGCGGCAGGTCGGTCAGGGTTGACCTGCATTCGGGGGTGACCACGGCCCGCCGGTCGAGGTGGCGGATAACCTCCTGGCGCAGGGCCTCCTTGGCGCGGCTGAACTGGACGCGGGCGTTGCCGGGGGTGATGCCCAGCCTGGAAGCTATCTCGTCGTAGTCGCACTGCTCCTTGGTGCGCAGGGAGAGGATGACCCGGTGGTAGGGGGACAGGTTTGCAGACAGTCGCCATACCAAGTCGGCCACGGCCTTCCTGGCGGTGGACTCGGCGGGATCGGTGTCCTCGCGGGTGTCCTCGGGCTCCCACTCCAGGGAACCGTCCTCGGTTTCGGCGTTGAACCCGGTGGTGGTCCGGTTGGCCTTGCGCCGCACCTGGTCCAAGGCCAGGTTGGTGGTCACCCTGGATAGCCACGCGCCGGGTCTCTTGATCTCATCACCGGCGCGTACGGCGAAGAAGAGGCGCAGGAACGCCTCCTGGGCGCAGTCCTCGGCGGCCTCCCAGGAGCCGGTGATGCGCATGGCGACGGAAACCAGGCGGGCCTGGTGCTTGCTGACCAAGGCGTCGAAGTCGATGGGCTGGGCCTCGGGAGCCTCGGTGGACATGTTGCGGATCACCTCAATATCTCTCGAAGGAATTTCCTGGGGCCAGCATGAGGAACCGGAACTGGGAGCGCTGGTGTGGAATTGGTGGGACGAAGGCTGCCAGCTCAGGGTTGTTGTTTGGGCGGTTTGCTGAAGGAGTTCGCTTTTCCGGTAGTGCTACGGCGTGGTGATGGACACGGTGTAGGTGGAGGGATTCCAACCGACCTGGGTTCCGAAAGCTTGGGCGATGAAGCGGAGCGGCACGTAGGTGTAGTCGTGCTTCAGCACAGGGGCGACGGGCAAGGTTTCCGCTTGGCCGCTCACCAGCGCGGCAGTGCTGCCGATGGCAATGGAGATGGTGGACGATCCGTCCTGGATCGTCACGGCGCGGGTGGTGGGGTCCCAAGACGCCGAGGCGCCGAGAGCCAGGGAGACGAGGCGAAGCGGAACCATGGTGGTTCCGTGGGTTATGAAGGGCAAGGGGTATCCGGTGAGTGGTTTGCCGTTCACCGTCAGGGCCGGCATGGGGTGGCGGTGGTACACCACGACCAGGGCGTTGCTGAGGTTCCGGCTGGGTTGCCATAGGTACTGGCCCTGGTACCACAGACCCGACGAGGCGGCGTCATCCAGGTTCATCGCCTCTTGCAGTCCCAGGCTGGCAAGAATGTCCGCCGCCTGCTGGATGGTCACGTTGGGGATCACCCCGAGGACCAGCCGATTGTCCGGCGTGACGCCCACGAAGCTGCGGGTCATGGACCGGCTGGTGATGTTGGGATCGGTGAAGCCCTCCGCCTGCGGGTTGGCCACGACCCGACCGCCGGATACCAGGAGCGGGCCGGCGCCGAGGGCTGACACCACGCCGGACCAGTCCACGGGATTGCCGTAGGACAGGACCTGCACCTTGTAGGCCACGGTCGAGCCGGGGGTGAGGTATTGGAGATACTGCTGGGCGTCGGGAGCGGAGCCCAGGTAGATCACATAGCCGTGGGCGGGAATGGCCGCGCTGCCTTGGACGATGGTCTGGACGACTCCCCGGTCAACGACGACGCAGGTTCCGTTGCCCACGTCGCCGGTGGCGGCGCCCCAGGCCGGGGTGAACACGACGATCTGGCTGGGTTGGTGGTAGTTGCGGTTGAAACCCCAGGCGTACCAGTCGTCGGGCCAGGACCAAGCGCCGTCTATGCCGCCCTTTATGGACAGGCTCGAGTCCGGTTCCATCAGCATCCGGTTGTTGGCGGTGACGCCCATGAGGGTGCCGCCGGAGTTGACCAGGTAACTCCCGTAGACCTCCAGGGTGCCCTGCGGCTCCATGTTGGTGTAGGCGTTGAAGAAGCCTCCGTTGACGGCGGCGACGGCTGCCGCGTCCTGGGCCATATGGGCTAGGCTCTCGGTGGCCTTGATCCGTCCGTGGGCCAGCACGGGCAGGAGCTGGTACCGATGGTCGCTCCAGTCCAGTTCCAGCAGCTGCACGCTGCGGGTGACGCCGCCGGCGGTCACGGTGGCCGTGGAGGGGGAGACGCCGTCGAAGGCCGTCGCCGTGGGGGCGCCCGCGGCGAGCAGCGACACTACGATGACCGGAATCAGGGGTCGGGTTATCGTTGCCATCGGGTTGTCCGAGAACCTCCCGCAGATTCTTGGGGGAAGATGTAACGGATTCGGCCCAGGTTCGTCTACAAGACAGAGGCGGGAGATGACCCGCCGAAATTTGAAGGGAGGAAGCTGACCATGACGGATGCGGCGGTGTTGGTTGGAGGCTTCGCCAAGGATTGGGCGGATTCCTGCAAGGTTTCCGGCAAGGGAGGGCATATCTTGCGGGTGGACCTGCGGGGGGAGCCCGGAGTGGCGCGCAACCTGAAGGCGATCCGCAAGGCTCTGGAGGGCGCCGGGAAGGGCCGGGTGGTGGAGATCCTGGTGGACGATCCCGTGACCCTGGAGCGGCTGGCGGACCTGTTTCCCGACCGGCTGCGGCAGCACAAGGCGCCCAAGGTGGGCTACGTGCATCTGCTCCTGGCGGAGGAGTAGGCGTTCCGGGAGGAGAGCTTCCAGGACCTCCCGGGCGGCGCGGCAAGCGGCATGGCTGCCGCCCGGGAGGTCCTGGAGGTGATCAGGGAGGGCAAGGCGCTGGGGGACGACCCGGCGGCGCTGAAACGCCTGCTGAAGATGTTTCCGGGTGAGGTGCGGGTATCCGGCGCTCCGCGATGGGGGTATCTGCCCATGACGCTGAAGGCGTCCTGGCGCCGATTCACCAATATCCAGGCCGGCTCGGAGGGGAATCGGTGGCCGGTGTGAGCGGATTACGCCCCTTGTAATGACAAATGATGCCGACAACCCGGGAAGTCCCCGTTAGGGCGGCCCCGCGGATCTTGAGCAAAGCTCGCGGAGGCGCCGGCGGGAGCAACAGGAGGTGATAATCGTGGCGGAAGAAAGGCAGTTCCACTGGTTAAGGCGAGGATGCTGCGTGCCGCTGACATGGCTGGTGTCCCTGTGCGGACCGGACGAAGAGGGAAAAGCCACCCTGTTGCGTCTTCTGCAGGCGGAACGTCCCGATTGGACGGTGGTGCCCCGAGCCGTTCCGCTCGTGGAAAGCTCCTGCCGTGCGAATCCGGAGGATCGGACCGCGCAGGCGCAGCTTCGCGTTCTTCAAGATCGCCTGGCGGTTTATGCCGAGGTGGCGGGAAGCTGCATTCCGGTGGCGCTCCTGGACGGCATCCCGTGGGAGGATGCCGAAATCGTTGCGCCCCATATTCTCCAGGAGGCCAAGGCATCCTGCCGTGAACAGCGGTATTTCCGCAAGGAGGCGAGACGACTGCTGGCCAGATACCGCGACCCCGACTTGGTAGTGATCGTCTCCAAACCAACCACTAAGGGGATCCGCCGGAAGGACCATGGCTACTCGCAAGGATGTATAGATCGTTTGATCCAGCGGTATCGCGCATGGCCGCAAAAAAATAACTGGATCGTCGTGTTCGGACGGGACACCAAGTTGACGGCGCCCCGCATCTTGCGGGCGGTGGAAGAGGTAATGGCAAATCCTTAATTTTACCTTGCTTACCATCCGCGGCCACGGCAAGGAACCCTGCGACTGCCCCCGCCGCCACGCCGACCCGGGTGCCCGCCGGGGTGGGGCTCCGCCCGCGACCGCACCTTCTTCGGCCGCCGCACGGTTACCATAGCCGCCCTGGGTCGCCGTGGTCCCTTGCCCCTCCGCTTGCGGGCAACCGTCACGCCGGCCTTCGACGCCGGGTGCTGGAGCTACGCCGCCGAATAGGCCACGCAGCGAGGCATCAGAGCCAGTCCACCACGTAAGCCGATAGCCCATGCGGATGCGCCCCGGCATATTCGAGCAAGGCCTCGACCAAGTGCCCCACCGCCCGGCTGGGCAAGGTGTGCGGGGTGATCAGCACCCCTCGATGGCTGACGCCCTCGTCGTATTGCCGTACCGTCAGTCGAATGAAATCATCCCGATCGCGCGTCACGAGGCAGCGGCCTTCTCCCACCGCCCGCGCCAATTGGTCTTCATCGGAGGCCCTCAGCATCCCTACCTCGTGGGCGCCGGTAGCATCTACGCCTCGCCGCCGCAAGCCGTCGGCAACCTGAGGAGGCACGTTCTCGTCCAGATAGTACTTGATCAATGAACTCTCCCGCCGCCTAAGCCTGGCGGCTTGAGGCGGGGGTTTCCGGGGTCGCCCCCGGAGTTTCCTGGCTCAGCGATCTGTGCGCCGACGGAGTTTTTCTCCATCCGCGTCTTATGTCGGTCTCCCCAGGCGTGACTTCGGGCTGCTCCGGCCCTAGTTGGCATTGGCAAATCCCTAACGGATGTTCCCCTGCCCACAACAGAAGAGGACGAATGCGGCTGGTAGTCCGCTTGTCCAAGGACGTGTACGCCCTTGTGGGCTATAGATAGGGGACCGCTATAATCCGACGGATGCTGCCTTACCACCTCCCCGTGATGACCCCATTTCTGTCCTATGGCCAACCATCAATGGTAATTATAGCATCTGCGGTCGCCTTACGCAAGCGAGATTGTCATCGCCCGCTTGACCCCCTCCCGGCTATGCCTGGGAAGGGGAATGCGCGGGCGTCATGTTCAGATGGCGACAGCGACGGATGCCGTCTGGCCAACGCTTCCTTAGTCCACTTGGCCTCCCGCTGCAGTCGCTCATCGATCTCCCGCAGATACAGCCGGTAATAGGCAAGGGCCACCCGCAGTTGATCCTCGCGCAGCCAAAAAAAGCCCGTTCGGAGCCACGGTGGCTTTTTTTCTCTCGGCATGCCCTCGGGAAACGGCAGCGGCCGGGGTTCCCTCCCGGCGAACCAAGGCCGGCTGTCGGTGGGCCTCACTCCACCCCGCAGGAGGCCGCCTCCCGCACCGCCGCGTAGGTGCCCCTCATGGCCGCCAGGAAGGCGCCGTGGACCTGGGCGGCGGGAATCAGGGCATCTTCGAAGACCAGATCCCGGGTGGCGCAGGCGTCCTGGGCCACGGTGCATTCAAAGCCCAGGTCCCAGGACGCCCGCACCGTGGCGTCCACGCACATGTGGGTCATCATCCCGGCCACCAACAGGTGGTCCACCGCCGCTCCCTGCAGCCGTGCCAACAGATCCGTCTCCCGGAAGCTGTTGGGGAAATGCTTGGTGATCAGCTGCTCTCCCGGCTGCGGCTGAACCAGGGGGTGGATCTCCACCCCCGCCGTGTCGGGCAGGAAGAAGGTGGCTCCCGGCCGAAGCGACACGTGCCGAACGTGGAAGACCGGCCTTCCCGCCGACCGGAATCGCTCCAGGAGTTCCCCCGCCCGCCGGGCCGCCTCCTCGGCCCCCGCCAGCTCCATCCTGCCGCCGTGGAAATAGTCGTTTTGGATGTCGATGAGCAACAGGGCGGTACTAATGGCCATCTCTCCTCTGCGCCGCGAGTTCCCAACCGTCGGCCCTCACCGGGGTCCGCCGCCGGCGCCCTCCATCATCCTCACGCTTCGCCGGTCCGAGCGCCCCCCTACGGCTGCCCGAACCGCTGCTCCAGGAAGTTTATGTGGTACTCGCCGCGGCGAAAGTCCGGATCCTCCAACAGCTTCAGGTGCAGCGGGATGGTGGTGGTGATCCCCTCCACCCGGAACTCCTGCAGGGCGCGGCGCATGCGGTCCAGGGCCTGGGTCCGGTCGCGCCCCCAGGTGATCACCTTGGCCAGGAGCGAGTCGTAGAAGGGCGACACCACGCTGCCGGCGCTCACCCCGCTGTCCACCCGCACCCAGGGCCCGCCGGGGGCCTCGTAGGCGGTGATGGTGCCGGGACAGGGCAGGAAGTTGCGCTCCGGGTCCTCGGCGTTGACGCGGCACTCCACCGCCCAGCCGGAGGGCTCCACGGCCTCCGGCAGGTCCAGGGGCTCCCCCATGGCCACGCGCAACTGCTCTGCCACGATGTCCACCCCGGTCACCAGCTCGGTGCAGGGATGCTCCACCTGCACCCGGGTGTTCATCTCCATGAAGTAGAAGCTGCCGTCCCGGTCCAGGAGGAACTCCACCGTCCCGGCGCTCTTGTATCCCACCGCCGCCGCGGCCTTGGCCGCCGCCTCGCCCATGCGCCGGCGCAGGGCGGCGTCCACCGGCACGGCCGGGGCCTCCTCCAGGATCTTTTGGCGACGCCGCTGCATCGAGGATTCCCGCTCCCCCAGGGAGGCCACCCGGCCGTGGGCGTCGGCCAGGACCTGGATCTCGATGTGGCGCGGATCGGGCAGATACTTCTCCAGATACAGCTGGCCGTCCCCGAAGTAGGCCTGGGCCTCCGCGGCCGCCCGCTCCATGGCCTGGGCCAACTCCTGCTCGTCGTGGACCACCCGGATGCCCCGGCCGCCCCCGCCCGCCGAAGCCTTGACCAGCACCGGGTAGCCGATGCGCCGGGCCACCTCGGCCGCCTCGGAGGGATCCCGCAAGGTTCCGTCGCTGCCCGGCGCCACCGGCACCCCCGCCGCCCGCATGCGCTCCTTGGCCCGGGCCTTCACCCCCATCTCCTCGATGGCTCCAGGGTCCGGCCCGATGAAGGTGATCCCCCAGGCCCGACACACCTCGGCGAAGCGGTGGTTCTCCGACAGAAAGCCGTAGCCGGGATGGATGGCGTCCGCCCCGCTGTCGGTAACCGCCCGCATCAGCGCGGCCATGTCCAGGTAGCTCTTGGCCTCCTGGGCCCCTCCGATGAGGTGGGCCTCGTCGGCCAGATGTACGTGCGGCGCCTCCTTGTCCACCTCCGAGTACACCGCCACCGTCCTCAGCCCCAGGTCCCGGCAGGCCCGGATGATCCGGACCGCGATCTCCCCCCGGTTGGCCACCAGCACTTTCTTGAACAAGGCTCTCCCCCTTCTGCCGTAGCTCTTCTTTTTTCGCTCCCGGCGGGGAGTTTCCCTGCCTACCGGGCCGGCACCACGGCCAGGTCCTGGGGCGGCAAGCCCGCGGTCTTCTCCACGATGTCGGCGATCTGGGCCACCCGCGCCGCATCCAGGTTGCCGCCGCGCACCACCACCACCGCCGACTGGCTCTGCAGCATGGTCATCGCTCCCGGAAAGCCCTTGGCCCGCAGCACGTCGTCGATCTCCGTCTCCCAGGCCATGCGGCGGGTCATGTCCAAGAGCTGCCTGCCCGCCTGCTGGCGCAGGGCGGCACTGTCCCCGGAGGTGGACAACCGCCGCAACAGGTCCATCTCCCGGCTCTGCACCGTCTGCCAGTCCAGCCGGTAGGCGGCCAGGCTCCCCGACGTCGCCGCCGGGCCTTGCACCATGGCCGGCCCGCCCCCCGATCGCCCGGCGGGCCGCTGCCCCGCCCACACGTACAGACCGATGAGGACCAGGACCAATAGGAAGATCCCGAACCGCCAAAGATCGCGCTTGGACACCTGCTTAACCCACATGGGACGCCGCCTCCTCTCCCGGCAGAACCTCTATCCGATACGCCGGCAGGTCCAAGGCCGCCTGCACCGCTTCCGTCAGGGCCAAGCGCACCGTCGGATCCCCCGCCCCCTGGGCCACCACCAACACTCCGGCCACCCGCGGCGACCGTTCCTGGATCACTACCGGGGTCTGGCCGCCGCTGCCGGTGCGCCGCAACACCGGCGCGGCGGTGCGGTCCCGGCTGGTGGTGGTCTGCCCTCCCTGCTGCGCCGTCTGCTCCTTGTCGGCCGTGCTCCGGGCCAGCCGCTCGCCGGGGCCCGAGCGCAGGGAGACGCTCACCCAAACCCGCCCCGCTCCCCGCACCTTGCCCAGGATCCCCGCCAGCTCTGCAGCCAACGAGCGCTCCCGGGCTCTGATGCCCCCTGCCGTCGCTACGGCGTGGCTCCGGGTGCCCTTGGCGGGAGCGGAGGCGCTCGTCCCGCCCAGCACTCCCGACAGGGCCAGGGCCATAAGGCCCAACAGCCCCACCGCCCCCCAGCGCCACAAGAGCTTGCGGTCCACCCCGCCCCAGATGTCCATCCGATCCCTCCTCCGTTAGCCCCCGGAAACCGTCACCCGGTCCGCAGGAAGGTCCAGATAGGAGGCGATGAGCCCCCGCACCCTCCCCGCCTCACCTCCTCCCGTCCCCGCCAGCCACACGCGCACCGAGCGCACGCTGCCGAAGCCGGCCCGGCCCGGCTCCCCGACCTGGGACACCTGCACCCGAGCCTGCACCCCCGCCGAGCGCCGGACCAGCCGCACCAGGCGCTCCTGCACCAGGACCCGGTACTCGGCCACCGAGCGCGCCTCGTTGCGGCGGTAGGCCGCCCGGCCCTCCGCCAAGGCGGCTCCTCGGATCGCCGGGAGCGGCAGGGACGGCGGCGGGGCCAGGTTCAGGTGCAGCAGGGGGCGCAGTACCGCCGCCACCAGCAAAAGGCCCAGGCTCAGACGCACATAGCCCCGCAGGGAGCCGCTGGGCACCGCAAGCTCCAGGACGGCGATGAAGAAGCTGATCCAGATCAAGGTGCGCACCCAGGCCTCGATGCCCCCCAGCACCCTGCGCCCCCCTCAACCCACGGCGGGATTGGCCGCCGTCAGAAGCACCGTCAAGGTCAGGAAGAACATCACCGCCACCGCCAGCACCGTGGTGGTCACCAGGGTCAGGGCGTGGGCCAAGGTGCCCAGGGCCTTGGCCACGGGCCCCGCCCCCATGGGCTGCACCGCCGCCTGGGCCAGCCGGTAGGCCAGGACCACGGCCACCAGCTTGAGCAGGGGCAGGACCACCAGCACGGCTACCCCCAGCACCCCGGCCACCCCCACCACGTTCTTCAACAGGAGCGACGAGCCGAACACCGCCTCCGTGGCGTCGGAGAACAGCTTGCCCACCACCGGGATGAAGGTGGCCGACAGAAACTTGCCGCTGCGCAGGGCCACCCCGTCCGAGACCGGACCCACCGCCCCTTCCACGGCCAGCACGCCCAGAAAGGCCGACATGCCGAGCCCCAGGACCAAAAGCCCGCCCTGGCGCAAGAGCGCCGCCACCCCGGAGAGGCTGAAGCCGGTGGCGAGGCTGCCTGCCACCTCCAAAAGGGCGGCCATGACCAACAGCGGCAGCACCAGGTTCGCGGCCAGGAAACCCACGGTGCTGATCACCGCCACCAGCACCGGATGCAGAAGTCCCGCAGTTATCAGCGCCCCGCTGGCCGCCAGCAGGGTCACCATGGTGGGAAACAGGGCGGCCATGAAGCCGGTCAGTCCGTCCACCGCGCCCCGGGCGGTGCCCACGGCCAGGGAGAAGCTTTTCACCGCCAAGGCCAACAGGGCCAGGTAGCACACGGCATAGGCCAGCTTCCCCACGGTCTCCCCGGCAAAGGCGCCCTGGAGCTTCTGCAACAGGGCGCAAAGCGCCGCCAGCACCACCAGTTGGCCCACCAGCCGCAGGTTCGGCCGAAGCTCTCCTAAAAGGTACCGCCACAATCCCCCGACCACCCGGCGCTCGCTCCAAGGCGAGGGTCCGCCTCGCAAAAGTTGCCCCACGCCCCCCAGGGTCACCGGCGGCAGGTAGCCCTGGGTGCCCCGATTGATGGAGTCGAGGAAGGACTGCACCCCCGCCGTCTGCGGCGCGGCGGCGGCCCGGGCCGACGGCGAGGGCCAAAGGACCAGGGCCAGCAGGAGGACCAGCCAGCTCCGGCGCACGCTCCCACCTCCCTTCAGGGCAAAAGTTTGATCAAAAGGTCCAGGATGGCGTTGAGGATGGGCACACTCAGCAGCAGGATCAGCACCTTGCCGGCCAGCTCCACCTTGGCGGCCAGGGCCCCCTCCCCGGCGTCCCGGCAGATCTGCGCCCCGAACTCCGTCAGATAGGCCACCCCCACGATCTTCAGCACCGTGTCCAGGTAGCGCAGGTTGACCTGGGCCGCCGCAGACAGGTAGCGCAGGCGCTGGAACACGCTCAGCAGGGAAGGCAACACCAGGAGCAGGATGACCACCCCGGCCGCCAGGGACAACAAGAGGCCCAGCTCCGGGCGGAGTCTGCGGACCACCACCGTGAGCACGGCCGCCACCAGGGCGAAGCCCACGATCTGGAGGATGTGCACGACCGCCTCAGAGGTTGAACAGGGTCTTCACCGTCTGGAACAGCCGGTTCAACAGCTCCACCACCATCAGGAAGACGATGGCCACCCCGGCGATGGTCACGATCTGGCCGTACTCCTCCTTGCCCGCCTTGGAGAGGACGGTGTGCAGGATGGCCACCAGCACTCCCACGGCGGCGATCTTGTAGATCAGGTCGATGTTAGGCATGCTCCCCACCTCCGTCACAGGAGGGCCAGCGCCAGCATGGCGCCCCCCAGGAATCCCAGGTACCGCCACAGCCGCACGTGACGGCGCTCCTCCTCCCGCGACTCCGCCTCCTGGGCGGACAGACGCTGGGCGGCCAGGGTGAGCTGCCGCAGCTGATCCGGACAGCCCGCCTCGCCCAAGAGCGGCCCCAGGTCCCGCAGCACCTGCCGATCCCGGGCCGTCAAGGGCAGTTCCTCCCGCACCAAGGCCAGCTCCCAGGCCTCCCCCGCCGAAACGTCCTCCTCCCCCTCCAGGATCGCCACCACCAACTCCAAAAGCCGGCCGGCGCCACCTCCTACGAAGCTTCCGGTGCGGCGCAGCGCTTCCGGCAGCGGCGTCGCGGTGTAGGCGATCTGGGTGGCGAACAGCTCCAGGGCCGTGCGCAGGGCGGTCAGCTCCCGGGTGCGCGCCTGGTAGCGCGCCGCCGCCAGGTTGCCCAGCCCAAAGCCGGCGGCCAGCACCCCCGCCGCGCCCAACAGCCTCAGCAGCACTCCAGGACCGCTCCCGGTCGCGGCCGGCGTCCCAGGAGCACCCGGTGGGTGAACACCGCCTCGGCGAAGAGGGGAGCCAGGCTGGGCCGCCGCTCCACCTGGCCCAGGGTGCCGCCGTGGGCGGTGGCCAGCACCGCCACCCCGGCGTTGCGCGCCTCCAGCACCGCCGCGGCGTCCTCGGGCCGCCCCAACTCGTCGGTGGCCAGCACTTGGGGGGACATGGAGCGGATCAGCATCATCATCCCCTCGGCTTTGGGACAGCCGTCCAGCACGTCGGTGCGCGGCCCCAGATCCAGTTGCGCCACTCCCGCCACGCATCCCCCCAACTCCGAGCGCTCGTCCACCACTCCCACCCGCAAACCGCGCCGGGAAAGATCGCGAATCAAATCGCGCAGCAGGGTGGTCTTGCCGCAGCCCGGCGGTCCCACCAAGAGCAGGCTGGCCGGCGTCCCGTCCGCCGCCAGGGCCCAGGGCAAAAGCTCCCGGGCCGCCCCCGGCACCGCCCGGCAGATGCGCAGGTTCATGCCCGCCACCTGCTGCAGGTGGCGTACCTTCCCCTCCGCCAGCACGCTCCTGCCCACCAGGCCCACCCGGTGCCCCCCCGGCAAGGTCAGAAAACCCTGCCTTAGCTCCTCCCCCAGGGCATACACCGACCAGCGGCTCATCAGGGCCAGGGTGCGCTGGACCAGTTCCGCCCCCGGCCGCACGGCCTCCCCCTCCTCCCGGACCATGCGGCCGTCCGGAGCCAGCCACACCTCTCCCGCGGCCAGCACCACCGCCAGGGGCCGGCCCGCACCCAACCGCAGTTCCTCCGCCTCCCCGGCCAACGCCGCCGGCAGGCCGGCCAGGGCCCGGCGCACCTCCTCCGGCAGGAACGGCCGCAACTGTTCCCGCCAGGCGCATGTCCCATCCGCGTCCCCTCCGCCAGGTGCCATTTTCTTCCCTCCCGACAGATGATATGAGGGGGAGGGCCAAGCGTAGAACCGCCCGGCCCGGCACCTGACCCAATGTGGAGGGCAAAAAAAGGCCCGCGCCCCTCTCGAAGCGCGGTCTCCCCGGCCCCAGCGTTCAGCAATTCACCCCGCACACCGTTTCGGCGAGATCCCGGCACCCGGCGGAAAGCCCCTTCGGGTTCCCCTGCGAGGGTTCGCAAACATGAACCACCAGCGGCCTAATTCCTTGCCGGCGCTGGAGCTATCCGCTCTCCGAAACCTGGACATTTCTAGGTATCGGTTCGGAACTTTCAGGTTCCTCGTTTGATTTCTTGACGGTTGGAGTCCTCGTCCTCCCGCCTCAGACCCCCGGAGTCTCGACGACCCCTAGGCCTGAGAACCGCCAAGTA
>JAJZIM010000033.1 GCA_021810565.1 Bacillota bacterium | reverse complement strand
GCCACCAGGATCCGCCCCAGCCGCTCCTTCAGGTCCATCAGGTCCCGGGACAGGCACAGGATGGCCATGATCTCCGAGGCCACCGTGATGTCGAACCCCGACTCCCGCACCACCCCGTCGCCCTTGCCGCCCAGCCCCGTCACCACGTTGCGCAGCTGCCGCTCGTTCATGTCCATCACCCGCCGCCACAGCACCCGCTTCGGGTCGATCCCCAGGGCGTTCCCGGAGTAGATGTGGTTGTCGATCAGCGCCGCCAAAAGATTGTGCGCCGCGCTCACCGCGTGGAAGTCCCCCGTGAAGTGCAGGTTGATGTCGTCCATGGGCAGCACCTGGGAGTAGCCCCCGCCGGCCGCGCCCCCCTTGATCCCGAACACCGGGCCCAAGGACGGCTCCCGGATGCACAGCATCGCCCGCTTGCCCAGCTTCCCCAGGGCCTGGGTCATCCCCACCGAGGTGCAGGTCTTCCCCTCCCCCGCCGGGGTGGGGGTGATGGCCGTGGTGTAGATCAGCTTGCCGTTCGGCCGGTCGCCCAGCCGCTTAAAAAGCGCCGGGGACACCTTGGCCTTGTACCGCCCGTAATACTCCAGGTCCTCCTCCGGAATCCCGATGGAGGAGGCCACCTCTCCGACGGGCTTCAGCTTCGCCTCCTGCGCGATCTCGATGTCGCTCTTCATGCCGCTCCTCCTATCCCGTCTGTTTCCTGTATCTCGGGCCGGGGCATGAGTCCGGACTCCTCCACGATCCGGGGCACCGCCTCCTCCCAGCCGATGGCCATGATGTGCACTCCCGCCACCCCGGGCACCTCCCGCAGTTGACGGATCAGCTCCACCGCCAGCCGGATGCCCTCCTCCTTGGGATCGGAGGCCCCCTCCATCCGCCGGAGGGCCTCCTCGCTCACCCGAAACCCCGGGATCCCCTGCATGTACTTGAGGGCCCGCGCCGACTTGGGCGGGGTGACCCCCGCCAGCACCGGCACCGGGTTCCCCAGCTGCCGCACCGCCGCCATGAACGCTTGGAACCCCGCCAGGTCATACACCACCTGGGTCTGGATGAAGCGCGCCCCCGCCCGGGCCTTCTTGGCCAGCCGCGCCGCCCGGAAGGCCGCCGAGGGGCCCGCGAAGGGGTTCTCCGCCGCCCCCGGGAACAGCCGCGGCGGCGCCTTGATCTCCTCCCCGTTCAGAAAGCGCCCCTCCCCCATCCCCCGCGCCATGGCCAAAAGCTGCACCGAGTCCAGGTCGAAGACCCCCTTGGCCTGGGGATGGTTGCCGAACTTCTGGTGGTCCCCGGTCAGGCACAGCACGTTCTCGATCCCCAGGGAGGCCGCCCCCAGGAGGTCCGACTGCAGGGCGATGCGGTTGCGGTCCCGGCAGGTCAGCTGCAGCACCGGCTCCCCCCCCGCCTCCCGCACGTGCACCGCCGCCGCCAGGGAGCAAAGCCGCACCACCGCCGTCTGGTTGTCCGTCAGGTTCTGGGCATCGGTGCAGGGGGCCAAGAGCCTCGCCAGCTCCCGCACCTTGCGCGCGTCCGCGTGCTTGGGCGGCCCGATCTCCGCCGTCACCGCGAAGCGCCCCGCCGCCAGGACCTCACTTAGCCGGCTCATGACGCGAGATCCTCCCGCACGATGCGGCGCGGTCCGCCGTCCCCCGCGGTGGACCAGTCCTTGGGCGGGGCGATCTCCTCCAGAAAGCCGGTCTCCCCCCGCGCCGTCAGGCGCTGGGCGATCTGGTGCCAGGCGCAGCTCACCTGGGGGTCCACCTCGCACCGGCCGTCGGCCGAGCCGCCGCATGGCCCGTTCCATAGGTTCTTGGCGCACCGCGCCACGGGGCAGATGCCACCCGTCCGGCCCAGCACGCAGTCGCCGCACATGCGACAGCGCTCCTCGAACACGCCCGGCGAGACCGTGCCGCCTCCAAAGCTGGTGTTGAGACCCGGCAGCACCCGCATCCCGGGCCGTACCTCCGCCAGGAAACCCACCCCCACCCCGCAGCCCAAGGACACCACCACGTCCGCCTCATCCATCGCCGGCCCCAGGGACTGGGCCCACTCCGGCTCGCATTGGCGCGGCACCACCACGGCGCGCGCCTCCATCGGTCGCCCCTGCTCTCCGGCCCACAGCCGGATCGCCTCGGCCAGGATCCGTGCCTCCTGCTCCCCCCCCGCCTGGCACACCGCCACGCAGCCGCCGCAGCCCGCCACCAGCACCCGCCGGGCGTCCTGCAGCATCTGGGCGAGTTCCGGGAAGGGTTTGGCCTGTGCCACGATCATGCTCCCGCCTCCTCCACCGCCTGGAATTTCCTCGGGGGCAGCCCGCGCAGCCGCTCGGTCATTTCGGCCACGATCTGCGCGAAGCGCGGCCCCATGGCCGCCGACAAATTGAACATCTCCACCCGTTCGGGCTCCACTCCCAGCTCCTCCAGCAGGCGGCGCAGCCGCTCCACCCGGCGGCGCGCCCGCAGGTTGCCCCGCTGGTAGTGGCAGTCGCCCTCCAGGCAGCCCGCCACCATCACCCCGTCGGCACCCTCGTTCAAGGCCCTGAGGATGAGCTCCGGCTCCACCCGACCGCTGCAGGGCACCTCCACCACCCGCACGTTGGGGGGGTAGGACAGGCGCATGCCCCCGGCCAGATCCGCCGCCGCATAGGCGCACCAGTAGCAGCAGAAGGCCACCAGGAGCGGCTCGGACCGCGTCATGCCGACCGCCTCCTCACCGTCAGTCCCGCCAGCTTGCCGCGCAACTCCCGGTTGTCGTAGAAGCCGAGCTCGATGGCGTCGGCGGGACAATCCCCCACGCAGGTGCCGCAACCGTGGCACACCGCCGGGTCTATCTCGGCCTTGCCGAGCGCGTTCATCCGCGGGATCCCGTAGGGACACACCCGCACGCAGGTGAGGCAGCCCGCGCACCGCTCGGGATCCACCGTCGCCACCGCGCCGCCGGCGGGCAGTTCCCCCCGGGCCAAAAGCGCCGCCGCCCGGGCGGCCGCTCCCCGGCCCTGGACCATGGCCTCCCCCGCCGTGCGGGGATAGAGGCCGGATCCCGCCAGAAACACTCCCGCCGCCGGGCTCTCCAGGGGCGCCAGCTTGGCGTGGGTCTCCAGGAGGAACCCCTCCGCGTTCAGCGGCGCGCGGAACAGTCCCGTGAGCTGGGCCAGACCGGGAGCGGGCACCGCCGCCGCCAGGAGCACCAGCCGGTCCGCCGCGAGCTCCAGCTCCAGCTCCGCGATCTCGTCGCGCACCCGCACCGTCAGGGTCTCCCCCGGCTCCACCCGCGGCGGGGCCGCCGGATCGAAGCGCAGGAAGACGACCCCCTCCTCCCGCGCCGCCAGGTACTCCTCCTCCCAGAAGCCATAGCTGCGCAGGTCCCGATACAGCAGGTAAACCCGACCGGTGGGATCCCGCCGCGCAAGCTCGCGCGCCTGGCGCACTCCCTGGATGCAGCAGGTGCGTGAGCAATAGGGCCGATCGTCCTGCCGCGAACCCACGCAGGCCAGGAGCACCGTGGTCTTGCCTTCCCCCGCGGCGAAGTCCTCCCGCCGCAGCCGCTGGTCCAGCTCCAAGGCGGTCAGCACCCGCGGGTCGCTCCCGTGGTCGTAGCCCACCTGGTCCAGTTCCCGGGTGCCCGGCGCCAGGACCACCGCGCCGTGCGCCACCTCCCACCGCGCGCCCTGCCGCTCCAGGGTGCTGTGGAAGCGGCCCGGACTGCCCCCGACCGCCACCAGTTGGGTGAGGGTGTGCACCCGGATGCCGGGCTCCGCGGCCACCTGGGCCTCCAGCTGGGCCAGCAGCGCGGCCGCGTCCACCCCCTCCGCGGTGCGCGACAGCCGGCGCAGGTTGCCCCCCAGGTGCTCCTCCCGCTCCACCAGCTCCACCTCGAACCCCTGACCGGCCAGTTCCATCGCCGCGGCCAACCCCGCCGGACCGGCGCCCACCACCAGCACGGTCTTCACCACCGGAACCTTCCCGGTGGCCAACGGCGTCAGCCGGGCCGCCTTGTACGCCGCCATGGCCACCAGGTCCTCGGCCTTCTCCGTGGCCGCCTCCGGCTCGTCCCGATGCACCCAGGAGCACTGGTCCCGGATGTTGGCCATCTCCACCAGGAAGGGATTGAGGCCCGCCTCCCGCATGGCCTCCCGGAACAGGGGCAGGTGGGTGCGGATGCTGCAGGAGGCCACCACCAGCCGGTTGAGGCTCTCCCGCTCCACCACCGCCGCCAGCTCCGCCAGGCTTCCCTGGGAGCAGGCATAGGTCACCTCCCCGGCCCAGGCCACTCCCGGCAGACGGGCGGCGAACCCGGCCACCCGGGGCACGTCCACCACCGAGGCGATGTTGGTGCCGCAGCGGCACACCGCCACCCCGATGCGCGCCGGACCCTGGTCCGCCCGCTCGGGCGGGTACACCCGGGTGACGCTTAGCCGACCCCGGGCCGGCGCCAGCGCTCGGGCCACCTGGGACGCCGCCGCCGAGGCCGAGGCCACGGTGTCCGGGATGTCCCGCGGCCCCAGAAAGGCGCCCGCCGCCAGCACCCCCTCCCGGGTGGTCCGTCCCGGCCACACCGGATCGGTGCGGCAAAAGCCCCGGGCGTCCAGCTCGATCCGGGCCGCCCGGGCCAGCTCTCCCGCCCGGGCCGGCGGCTCCAGGCCCACCGCCAAGACCACCAGGTCGAACTCCTCCCGGTTAAACCCCGCGTCGTCCCGGTAGCGCACCGAGAGGTTGCGGGTGGCGGGATCCTCCGCCAGCGCCGAGGGCAGGCTGCGCACGTAGCGCGCCCCCATCCGGCGTACCCCCTCCACATAGGCGTCGAAACCCTTCCCCACGGCCCGCAGGTCCTGGTAGAAGACGGTGCACTCCGTGGCAGGGTGGTGCTCCAGCAGGAGGCGGGCCTCCTTGGCGGTGTACATGCAGCACACCGCCGAGCAGTATGCCCGACCGCGGGCCGCGTCCCGCGAGCCCACGCAGGAGATGAAGGCCACCCGCCGGGGCACCCGGCCGTCGGAGGGACGGCGCACCTCGCCCGCCGTGGGCCCCGAGGGGGACAAAAGCCGCTCCAGCTCCGGCGCGCTCAGCACGTTGCGGTACACCCCGTGCCCATACTCCCCGCGGCGGTCGGCGTCGAAGGCCTCGCTGCCCGGGGCCAGGATCACCGCCCCCACCTCCAGAACCGTCTCCCGCCCCTTGGCCTCCAGGCGCAGGGCCCCCGGCCCGCACACCTCTTCGCACAGGCGGCAGGTGCCTTTTTGCACGTAGAGGCAGCGCTCCCCCACGATGTGGGGCGCCGCCGGCACCGCCTGGGGGAAGAACAGGCCCACGGCCTTGCGCTTGCCCTGGCCCAGGTCGAAGGCGTTGTCCAGGCGCGCCGGGCATTTCTCCCAGCAGCTGCCGCAGTTGGTGCACGCTTCGACGTCGACCCGGCGGGCCTCCTCCCGCACCCGGGCCGTGAAGTTCCCCGCCTCCCCCTCCAGGGCCACCAGCTCGCTCAAGGTGTGCACCTGGATATCGGGGTGGCGCTCCACCGCCCCCATCCGCGGTCCCAGGAGGCACATGGCGCAGTCGTTGGTGGGAAAGGTCTTGTCCAATCGGGCCATGCGCCCACCCAGGGACGGTTCCCGGGTCACCAGATGCACCCGGAAACCCTCCTCCGCCAGATCCAAAGCCGCCTGCATGCCGGCGATGCCACCCCCCACCACCAGCACCGCCCCCACCGGTTCAGCCTGCAAGGTCCGCCACCTCCGCACTGTCGATCAGATGCCGCCGCAGGAAGGGCTTGAGGTCCGCCCCCAAGGCTCCCGCCACCACCTCGCTCAGAAACAGCACCGGCAATCCCGGAGCTTCCTGATATGCGTCCAGGTTGCCCTGGCACATGGGGCAGGCCGTCACCAGGGCCCGGGCCCCCGCCGCCCGGGCCGCCTCGGCCAGTTGCCGCACCCGCCGTTTCACCGCCTCCGGCGCCGCCAAACCCAATCCGGCGCCGCAGCACTCGGTCCGGCCCGGCCAGGCCACCGGTCGCGCCCCCACCGCGGTCAGGATGGCCTCCATCCGCCGCGGCTGCTCCGGATCGTCCAGGGCCACCGCCGCCGGCCGCAGCAGCAGGCAGCCGTAGTAGGCCGCCAGGGGCAACCGCCCCCACGGCCGCACCGCGCGCCGGCCGAGCTCGGCCAAAACCTCGGGCTCGGACCACCATTGCAAGGGATGCAGGATGCGCACCGGGGCACCGGGGGATCGCCCGGTGGAACGCTCCACCCGCCGGCCCGCCGCCGCCGCTTGAGGCTGGCCCTCCGCCAGTTCCACCTGGGCCCGGCGCAGCCGGTTGTAGCAGGCGGCGCAGGGCACCAGAAGCTCCTCCCCCCGGGCGGCGGCCAGCGCCACGTTGCGCAGCGGCAGCGCGCGGGACAAGACCGCGTCGGTGCCCCCAGCCACCCCCGCCCCGCAGCAGCTCCAATCGGGTAGTTCCGTCAACTCGTGACCCAAAAGCCGGCAGGCCTCCCGCATTGACGCCCCGTACTCCCGCGCGGTCCCCTCCAGGGAGCAGCCCGGATACCAGTTCAACGCTATGCACCTCCTCTGGGCCGGAACATCGCGGCCACCTCGCGGCGAGCCGGGCCGCCCAGGCGCGGCGGCCAAAGGGGCAGCTTGCCGTGCCGCCACAGGGCCATCCCCAAAGCTGCCCGATCCATCCCCGCCCGGGTCTCCCAGGCGAAGCGGGTGGCCAGCCCCAGCTCGTGGATGCGCCCGCGCCGGCGCACCTGCGCCAGGAAGCCGCGGTGCAGGGTACCGGCGCCTCCGGGCTCCCCGAAGCGCCGGCGCAGCGCCTCCACCACCGCTCCCGCCGCGATGCCGTTGGGGCAGCGCTCGCCGCAGGTGCCGCAGCCGGTGCAAAGCTGCAGGGTGCGGCTGCCGCGCAGGGCCTCCTCCCGCCCCAGTTGGGCCAGGCGCACCACCAGGTGCGGCGCCCAGTCGAACTCCTCGCCCATGGGGCAGCCGCCCGAACACTTGCGGCAGCCGTAGCAGCGGCTCACCGGCTCGTCCAGCCACCGCTGCGCTTCCCCTCCAAGACCCTCAGGCATGCTCCCGCCTCCTCGTCGCCAACGGGGCGAACTCCTCCGGAAAGCGCTCCCACGCCGTCAGAAGCGGCAGCGGCGCTCCCTGGCCCAGACCGCACATGGACGCCGCGCGCACCAAGTCCGCCAGGGCGCGGATCCGCGCCTCCCCGTGACGGCGCTCCACCAGCTCCACCAGACGCACCAGCCCCTCCCGGCAGGGAACGCAGTGCCCGCAGGACTCGTCGCGGCTCATGCGCAGGGACTCCAGGACCAGCTCGCGCACCGAGTCCCCCTCTCCCGCCACCAGCAGGCCGCCCGAGCCCACCGTGGTCCCCAACTCCGGTCGCACCTCGAAGGCCGCGGGCAGTTCCAACTCCGCCCCCGCCAGCACCGGACCCAGGGGGCTGCCCAGGGCCACCGCCCGGGCCCCCTCGGCTCCCGCCAAGGCCAGGATCCGCCGCAACGGCGTGCCCAGGGGCACCTCCACCGCGCCGCCCCGCGCCACCCGCCCCGCGAAGCTGAAGATCTTGGTGCCGGGACTCTGATCGGTGCCCACGGACCGGAACCAGGCCGCGCCCCGCAGGATCAGCTCCGGCAGGTTGGCCACCGTCTCCACGTTGTGGACCACCGTGGGCCGCCCGAGATATCCCCGCTGGGCGGGATACGGCGGGCGCAGCCGCGGCCGTCCCCGCCGCCCCTCCGCCGAGGACAAAAGCGCCGTCTCCTCGCCGCAGATGAAGGCTCCCGCCCCGCCGGTCACCCGCACCGCCAGCCGCCGCCCGGTACCCAGGACGTCGGGCCCCAGCAGGCCGGCCCCCTGCGCCGCCGCCAGGGCCTCCTCCAGGCGTGAGCGCCCCAGCGGATACTCGTGGCGCACGTAGATCAGAATCGCGTCGGCCTCCACCGCCAGGGCGGCCAGCGCCGCGCCCTCCAGCACCCGATGGGGATCCCCCTCCAAGAGCAGCCGGTTGCCGAAGGTGCCCGGGTTCCCCTCGTCGGCGTTCACCGCCACCACCCGCGGGCCCGGCGTGAGCATGGCCGCCTCCCACTTGGTGCCCGTGGGGAAGGCGCTGCCGCTTCTGCCCCGCAGCCCGGCCGCGGCCACCTCCCGGCGCAGCTCGCCGCTCTCGCTGCGCAGGGCCGCGCGCAGGGCGCGGTACCCGCCGACGGCCTGGTACTCCTCCAGGGAGGCCGGGACGATCCGCCCGGCGTTGGCCAAAAGCCGCCGGCTCTGCCCCGCCAGGACCGCGGCCAGCTCCGGCACCTGGGGCAACCCCTCCCCTTCCCGGGCGAAGACCCCCATGAGGTAGGGCCGCCGGTGCAGGAAATATCCCTCCAGGAGCTTGCGCACCGCCTCCGGGTCCACCGGGCCGTAATACAGGCGGGGAAAGCCGGGCCGCTCCAGGGCCAGCACCACCTCCCGGTGGCACTCCCCCAGGCATCCCACCGCCTCCACCTCCAGCTGCAGTCCCAGGGTGACCGCTCCCCGGCGCACGGCCTCGTCCACCCGCTCGGCCCCGGCGGCCATCCCGCAGCTGCCCATCCCCACCAGCGCCCGGCCCGCGTAGCTCATCGTCCCCGCTCCCTGTGCCTGGTCTCCTCCAGGAGCCGGCGCGCCTGCCCCGGACGAAGCTTCCCGATGATCCGGCCGTCCAGCACCATGGCCGGCGCATGGGCGCACACCCCCAGGCACGAGACCTCCTCCCAGGTGAACAGCCCGTCGCGGCTCACCTGTCCCGGGCGCACCCGCAGGAAGCCCGCCACCTCCCGGCGAACGAAGTCGTCCTCCATGCCGCATCCAAGCCCGCGGCACACCTGCACCCGGTGCCGTCCCGGCGAGCGGAAGCGCAGGGCCGGGTAGAAGGAGGCCACCCCGCGCAGAAAGCTCAGGTTGCGCCCCGTCGCGCGCCCCAGCTCCCGCAAGGCCGCCTCGTCCAGGTGGCCCTCCCGCGTCTGGAGGTCCAACAGCGCGTCCAGCACCAGCTCGCGCCGGCCCCGATACGCCTCGGCCCATGGCGCCCACTCTTCCCGCCGCGCAGGTTCCCGTCCGGCCCTTGCCGCGCGCATGTCTTCGCCTCCCTTCCTAGCTGGCCCTGGCCGCCGCCTGCCGGGCGTGCCGCCGCGCCGCTTCCACCGTGTTGGACAAAAGCGTGCACACGGTCATGGGACCCACCCCACCCGGCACGGGCGTGATCCACCCGGCCACCTCGGACACCCCGGCGAAGTCCACATCCCCCACCAGCTTGCCCTCCACCCGGGTGATGCCCACGTCCACCACCACGGCTCCCGGCCGAACCATGTCCGCGGTGATCAGCCCCGGCTTTCCCACGGCCACCATCAGCACGTCGGCCTCCCGGGTGTGCCGGCCCAGATCGGTGGTCCACTGGTGGCAGCAGGTGGCCGTGGCGTGCTCCGCCAGGAACAAAAGCACCGCCGGCTTCCCTACCACGGGACTGTGGCCCACGATGACCACCCGGCGCCCCTCCAGGGGGATGCGGTGGCGCTTCAGCAGGGTGATGACGCCGCCCGGAGTGCAGGGGGTGAAGTGGGACCGCTCGAAGAGCAGGTTCCCCAGGTTCACCGGATGCAGCCCCTCCACGTCCTTGCCCGGGTCGATGGTGCGCACCGCCTCCTGCTGATCCAGCTGCGGCGGCAGCGGCGCGAACAGCAGGATGCCGTCCACCGCCGGATCGGCGTTCAGCTCCTCCAGGGTCTCGAGCAGCCGCCCCTGCTCCACCTCCCGGGGCAGGCGCACCGTGTCGAAATCGATACCCAACTCCCGACAGTGCCGCTCCTGGTTGCGGGCGTAGACGTAGGAGGCCGGCTCCTCCCCCACCGCCACCACCCGCAGTCCGGGCACCCGGCCGTGTCGGCCACGCAGGGATTGCACCTCCCGCTGGAGCTCGCCGTAGATCTCCGCCGCCAGCGCCTGTCCGTCCAGGATCTGTGCCATCGTCCCATCCTCCCGTCGCTGATTGTGGATCTTGCCCTCCTCCCCGATGGTAGCAAGCCGCGTGCCAATACCGGCGGGGAGGGCGGAGGCCGAATTGAAGATAATGTTGACGTCACTGTCACATTGTCTTACGATTGCATTGTAGCGCTAGGCCCGCCCAGTGTAAACCGCGACCACAGGCCCAACGGCCAAGGGGCAGGCTTTGATGGCGACCTAGCTTCCCGTTCCAGTCCCAAGCTTCATCTTACGCAGCCCCAGGCCATGATCCTCCGCTGGCCTTGCCTCGGTCGGCCCGGCCAGGTCGGCCGAGATGCCCCGGCCGGGCCCATCCGACGGCGCACCACCCACCGCCTCCACCGCCTCCATGCGGCGCAGGTGCGCATCCAGGGCCCGGCGGACAACCTCGCCTTCCGGGATGCCAAAGCGAGCCGCCAGCCGGCGGGTACCCTGCGCCTGGGCTGGCGTGACCCACGCCTGATTCCTGATCATTGCGCCGTGGAGCATTCCTGCCACCTACCCGCCTCCGACAGGCCGACTTCACCCTGCTCCCGGGACCGCGCGGGCGGCCAGGTACCCCCCCGCCAGGATCAGGACGCCTCCCACCGCCTGCGCCGACTGCACTCGCTCACCCAAGAAACCCCACCGCCACTCCCGCGATCACCACTGGGGTGAGGTTCATGTGGGTGGTGGCCAGGAACGCCCCGCCGCCGTTAACGGCTATAGCCCTGGTGGCTGGGGCGACACCCCGGTGCGATGCATGAGCCGGCGTCCCAGGGCGGTGTACAGCGACCAGCTCGCCGCGTTGATCAGCATGAGGAGGTCGCCCGGGTTTGGACGCCAACCGGCGCCCTGGCCCAGGAGCAGGACCGCGACATCCCCCACCAAGAGCAGATCCCCCGAAGCGCCAAGCCGTCGGCCGCTGCCCGGCCAGGGGCCAGGCCAGGAAGAAGGCCGCCACGGGAGTGGCGGCGTTGACCATCCCCACGCTGAGGGCGCTGGTGCGCCCAAGGGCCTGCTGTCGGCCACCACGCCGGTGGCGCCCGGCAACCACCGGATGGCCCTCCCACGCCCCCCGGGCGGGCGGCAGCCACCCCTTGAGGTCTATGACTCCGGGCAGCCATAATGCCGCCCATCCGCCCGAAGGGGGGAACCGGTGCCCCTTGCCGACCACGGGGTGCGAGGCGGCCGACACCCCGCCGCTTGGAAATCGGGATCACGGAGTACTGGACGAACTAGGAGGTGCCAGGCATACCTTCCGGCCCCTATGACCCCCGCCGGCTGGTCTTTTCGGGGTGCCACGCCCGGGCAGCGGCTTTTCAGTCGCTATCCCGGCACCAAAATGCACCCGATCAGGCGGAAGTGCTCATCGAACCCGAAGACCTCCCATTCCCCGCTCTCCTGCAGGATCGCAAAGCTCACGGCATCCGTCCAAGAAAGCTTGACGTCGGTATATCTGCGGATGAAACCCACCGCCCGCTCCTCCAATTGCCTTTCCGGCCGCACCACGGTATAAAGCCCCAAGCTCTCCCCTTCCAGCAACTCCTCCACCGAAGCCACCGCCGCCGGAAAACCATAGTGGTAGCGGATCCAGGTATACGCCTCCGCCAGCACCAGGCTACTGATCACGCGCGGCCTCCTGCCGGCCTCTTGCAAGAAACGCACCGCCGCTTGGTGATGCGGGTCCCCCCGCAACTTCAAGGCGATCAGAGCACCGGTATCAATGAAGAGCTTCGTCGCCATAAAGGTCCTCCTCGAATGTCGACGAGTCGTGCCCCCCCTCCCTGGCAACCATGCCGGCGGTGCGCAGCAGGGGATCCTCCAGCTCTTCCCCGGTGCGGCGCAGATATAGGTCCACGGCGCGACGGATAACCTCGGCTTCCGATATGTGGGTGTGGGCCGCCAATCGCTTTATTCCCCGCTCCTGGGCCGGCGTGAGATAGGCCAACTTCCGGGTCAAGGTCTCTCTGCCCATCTGTTCCACCTCCCGGTATATCGTATGGCATCGATATGGTGATGTCAATATCGCCAGGAAGGCCGCCCCCAGGCGCAAAGCCCACCCATGGCCTTGGAACCGATCTGGGGAGGGAGCCGGCCCATCGCGCCTACCGGACCGGGGTGGGCGGCACTGGCCGGCGGTCCACACCCCGTCCCTCACGGCCCTCCCCGCTTCGCCCCGCTGGATCGTGCCGCTAGATACACCCCCGCCAGGATCAGGACGCCTCCCACCGCCTGCGCCGACTGCACTCGCTCACCTAAAAACAGCACGGCCACCCCCGCGGTCACCACCGGCGTGAGGTTCATGTAGGCGGTGGCCCGGGACGCCCCCACCACCGCCGTCCCCTGAAACCAGGCCCAGAAGGCCGCCGCGGTGGCGAAAAGGCCGATGGCCAGCACCTGCACCCCCTGGAGCAAACCCAGGTGCACTCGATCGGCATACAGCTCTCCCGCACTCAGGGGCAAGAGCTCCAGGATCCCCGCCGTCGCCGTCCACAGCAAAAGTCCCTGGGGCGACACCCCGGTGCGGTGCATCAGCCAGCGCCCCAGGATGGTGTACAGCGACCAGCCCACCACGTTGATCAGCATCAAAAGGTCGCCCGCATTGGGATGCCAGCCAGCCCCCGGGGGCAAAAGCAGCACCGCCACGCCCCCCAGGGATAGCATGATCCCTCCGAAGCGCAGCGCAGTGGGCCGCTCGCCGGCCAGGGGCCAGGCCAGGAAGAAGGCCGCAGCAGGAGTGGCCGCGTTGACGATCCCGGCGCTGACGGCGCTGGTGCGCGCCAAGGCCAGGTAGATCACGCTGTTGGCCAGCACCCCCGTGGCCCCCAGCAGCCAGAACACCGCCCACTTGCCGGCTGGGGGCAAACGCCGCCCCCGGCCCACCAGGGGGTAGAGCACCGCCGCCACCACTCCCCAGCGCAGGACGGACAGGGTGAAAGGCGGCACCTGTCCCACCAGCACCTTGCCCAGGAGAAAGTTGACGCTGAAAAGCACCGCGGCCAGCACCAAGAAGCAGGATGGCGGCAACCGCCGCCATCCCGCCTTTTCCCCGCCCACCGGCTACTGTCTGCCGGCAGCCCGGGCCAACCCGTCCACCAGGTCGAAGGCCGCCTTGCTGCCGGCCTCGAAGGCCTTGCTGGCCTCCTCGAAAAGCAGCTCCAGGGCGTGCTGACGTATATCGTTGTACCGCTGGGTAGCCATCACCTGAAAAGTGCGCGGCCGCGGCAGATCCACCTCGATGACCTCCTTGATCCGCCCCGGGCGATAGGTCATGATCAGCAGGCGATCCGCCAGAAACACCGCCTCCTCCAGGTCGTGGGTGATGAAGAGGTTGGTGCGCCCGACCTCCTCGAAAAGTCCCACGTAGAACTCCTGCATGATGCTGCGGGTCATGGCGTCCAGACCGCGGAAGGGCTCGTCCAGCATCAGCACCTTGGGGTCGTTGACCATGGCCCGGGCCAACTCGGCCCGCCGCTGCATGCCTCCGGACAATTGCGAGGGATACTTGGCCTGGAAGTCGGAAAGGCCCACCTTGACCAGGACCGCCTGCACCCGCTCCCGCATCTCCCCCGCCGGCATGCCCCGTACTCGGCAGCCGAAGGCCACGTTCTGCTCCACGGTCATCCAGGGAAACAGCGCCGTCTCCTGGAACACCACCAGACGGTCGGGACCGGGCCCCCCCACGGGCTGTCCGTCCAGGAGCACCCGCCCCCCCGCGGGGGCCTCATAACCGGCCAGGATGTTGATCAGCGTCGTCTTGCCGCAGCCCGAGGGACCAACCAGGACCGTCAGCTTGCCCCGCGGCACTTCCAGAGAACAGTCCTCCAACACCGGCACGCCGCCGTAGGCATGGGTCAATCCGGTCACCTGGAACTCGCCGAAATTTCGCCGCACCGTGCTCAAGGCCTTCGCCTCCTTAAATCCGTCGCCGCCACGGCATGAACCGCTCTCCCAAGAACCGAATCAGGGCGCTGGAGAGGTACCCCGCCACCCCGATGCTCAGCATTCCCACCACGATCACCGGCAGCACCCCGTTGGTGTAGGCCGCCCAGGTCATCCCGCCCAGGCCCGATTGGCCGGCCGAGGTGACCATCTCGGCCGCGATGAGCACGTTCCAGGTCACCCCCATACCCACGGTGGCCCCGGTGAGCACGTAGGGCAGGGTGGCCGGCAGCATGATCCGCCAGAACACGTCCCGCGGTTTCGCCCCCAGGGAGTAGGCCGCCCGCACCAGGGACTGGTCCACGCTCTTCACCCCGTCCAGCACGTTCAGGGCCACGATGAAGAAGGATCCGGTGAACACCAGGAAGTAGATGGTGAGGCTGGTCGTGGGCCAGAAGATGATGGCCAGCGGGATCCAGGCGATGGGCGGTATGGGCCGCAACACCTCGAAGATGGGGAACACGAAACGCCGTGCCGTGCGGCTGATGCCCATGGCCAACCCCAAGGTGATGCCCAAAGCCTGGGCGGCCAGGAAGCCGACCAGAATCCGGCCCAGGCTGAGCTCCCAATCCTGCCAGTAGGCCGACGAGGCGATGGATTGTCCCAAAGACGCCGCCACCTGCCCCGGCAAGGGAAGAAACTTCAGGTAGGGCAGCTTCAGCACCACCACCAGCTCCCACAGCACCACGAAGGCCACTATGGAGACCAGGCCGCGCAACGCGTGCCGGTTCAGCCATCGCTTGGCCATGCTCCTGCCCCGCCTGGGCCCAAGCGTCGCAACTGCCATTGTCCTCCTCCTCACGCCAGCTCGCGCTCGCCGGCCTGGAAGGCCTTCAAGGCCTCCTCATGCACCGCCTCCAGCGCCGCCTGCTTCAGCTTCAGAAAGCGCTCCGTGCCCAGCACCCGGTGGTCCCGGGGACGCGGCAGGTCGATGGACAGCTCCAGCTTCACCCTGGCCGGGCGGGTGGTCATCACCACCACGCGATCCGCCAGGAAGATGGCCTCATCCAGATCGTGGGTGATGAAGTACATGGTGCACCGGGTGCGCTCGAACATGTCCAAGAGAAACTGATGCATCACGCTCTTGGCCACCGCGTCCAGACCCCGGAACGGCTCGTCCAGCAGCACCACCCGCGGCTCGTTGATCAGGGCGCGCAGGATCTCCACCCGGCGCTGGACCCCCGAGGAAAGCTCCGCCGGGTAGCTCTCCTCGATCCCCTCCAACCCCACCTGCCGCAAGAGCTCCCGGGCGGAGCGTTGCGCCTCGTTCTTGGCCATGCGCCGCTGCACCACGGGTCCGTAGGCAATGTTCTCCAACACCGTTTTCCAGGGAAAAAGGGCACCGTTTTGGAAGACCACGATCCGCTCCGCCCCGGGGCCGACCTGCTTTCCCGGCAGGGCCAACGGTCCCTCGTCCAGTCGGATCTCGCCCTCGCTCAGTTCCTCGAAGCCCGCGATGACGTTCAGGAGGGTGGTCTTGCCGCACCCCGACGGCCCTACCACCACCAAGAACTCCCCCGACGCCACCTCCAAGGAACAGTTGTCCACCGCCACCACGTGCACGCCCTCCGGGTCGTACACCTTGGTCACCTGGCGGATGCTCAGCGCCCCGCCCGCGCTCATGCCATAGCCCCCCCACGGCGCCGGCCTTCCCAGGCCATGAGGCGGCGGCCCAGCATCCGCACCAGGGCGGAGGAGCCGTAGCCCAAAAGGCCCAGGGTGGCCATGCCGATGACGATGTTAACGAATTGGAGATTCGAGTAGTCCTCGTAGATCAGATAGCCCAGTCCCCGCTGCCCCGCGATCATCTCTCCGGCCACCAGGGAGATCCAGGCGATGCCCATGGCCACCTGCAGCCCGGTGAAGATGGCCGGCAGCGCCCCCGGCACCACCACGTTCCAAAACACGTCCCGGGGCCGTGAACCCAGGCAACTGGCCGCCCGAAAGTACACCTCGTCGATGGAGCGCACGCCCAGCAGGGTGTTCAGCACCGTGGCGAAGAAGGCGGCGATGAAGGTGATGAAGATCACGCCCAGCTCGGCGGTGGGCAGCACCAGCACCGCCAGGGGGATCCAGGCTATGGGCGGGATGGGCCGCAGGGTCTCCACCAGGGGAAAGCTGTAGTCGAAAAAGACCCGGCTCCAGCCCATCAGGAGACCCAGCCCCACGCCCAGCACTGTGGCCAGCACGAAGGCGGCCAGCACCCGCCCCACGCTGTACAGGATGTCCAGGTAGTAGCCCCGGGTGAAGATGGACAGCCCGAACTGGGGATGGGGGCTCAGCCAGGCGCTGAACACCGCCACCGGGTTGGGCAGCTTGTCGAAGCGCGGCAGTTTCAGCACCGCGGTCAGGATGTACCAAAGGAGCACGAAGCCCAGGATGCTGACCACGGCGCCCCAGGTCTCCGGGTTCACCGTCCAGCGTTTCATGTGCAGGCCCAAATGGCTACCCTCCCTAAGCCTTGGCCGGATTGAAGGAGGAGGCCGGCTCCCCCCGGATGGCGCCCAAGGGCGCCGTGACGCCCAACTCCTTGACCGCCTGGTCCACCAGGGCGGTGTAGACGGCGCCCGGCAGTGGCTTGTCGATGGTCAGGATCTTATCCTGGTACAGGAACTGGAAGCTCTTGTCGATGAAGTCGGTGACCTCCTTGCTGAACACGGCCTGGGCCACGGTGCGCACCGTGCCGGCACCGCTGGAAGAGGGCAACCGGCCGTAGATGGCCGTCCAAAGCTGCCGGGTGGTGTATCCCGGCAACTCCGCCGCCAGGTACTTCACCGTCTCGTAGGGGTGACCCAGGATGAACTGCAAAGCCTCGATGTCCGCCTTGATCCAGCCCACGGCCGCGTCCCGATGCTGGTCGATGAAATCCTTGCGCATCACGATGAAGTCGGCATCCTGATCCCCGAAGTCGTTGCCCGTGGCCACCACCCGACCGACGCCCTCGCTGGTGATCTGCGCCACGTGCGGCTCGAAGGTCTGGCAGGCGTCGATCTTGCCGGTGCGCAGGGAGGTCAGGATGATGGTGGGATCCAGGTACTCCTTGCGGGCGGAGATGTGCTCCTTTTGCATCAGGGTGGTGACGAAACGGTCGCCGCAGGAGCCCTTGCCGGAGATGCCGATGGTCTTGCCGGTGAGCCAGCGCACCGCCTCTTGGTAGTCCTTGAACTTGGGGGCGTCGGAGCGCACCAGGAGGACGCAGCACATCTCCCCGTTGGGGGAGAACTCGTTGCATTCCACCAGGCGCAAGTCCGCGATCTCGCGCTTGGCGGTGGCCACGAAGGCCGGCATGTCCCCGATGTATCCGATCTGCTCCTTGTTGGCCAAAAGGTCGGCCACGATGGGCGGCCCCACGATCTGCACCTGCCAGTTCACCGTGCTGCCCTTGGGCAGGTACTTCTGCCACAGGTTGCGCTTCTTGATGATGACCCCGGACAGGCCCCCTTCCCAAGAAGGGAAGTAGCCCACGTTGATGTGCACCGGAGCGCCGGCCGTGCCCACCGCCGCTCCCTGGCCCGCCGGAGCCGCCGTGCCACAGCTGGCCAGAAAGGCCGTCAGGCTGGAGAGGGAAAGCCCCCACAAAAGGCCCTGGCGCATGAAGGTGCGCCGATCGATCCTGCGGTCCAGGTAGTCTTGCGCCAACCGATCCAACTCATCCCGACTTTGCATCCCCCAAACCTCCTCGTAACTAATTTTTCACCGTCCAAAGCCGCTGCAAGTCCCGTGCCTTTCAGCCCAACCCGTTGAGGCTCAAAAAGGTTTCCACCGCCGCCTCATCGATCACCTCCCCTTCTCCCAGCACCACCGCCCGCTCCACCACGTGCTCCAATTCCCGGACGTTGCCCGGCCAAGGGTGGCGCTCCAGGCGCCGGAAGGCCTCCAGGCTGAACCGACGTCGCAGACCGTAGCGCTGGCCGCAACGCTCCAGGAAGCGCCGCAAAAGCGGCAGGATGTCCTCCCGCCGCTCCCTGAGCGGCGGCACCGCGATGGGCACCACATTCAGCCGGTAGTACAGGTCCTCCCGAAAGGTGCCCTCCTGCACCATCTGCCCCAGGTCCCGGTTGGACAGGGCCACCACCCTCACGTCCAGTTGCCGCGGCTTGAGTCCGCCCACCCGGGTGATCTCCCGCTCCTGGATCACCCGCAATAGCTTGGCCTGGGCCCCCGCGGGCAGCTCGGAGACCTCGTCCAACACCAGGGTGCCCCGATCCGCCACCTCGAACAAGCCCGGCTTGCCCTCTTCCCGCGCCCCGGTGAAGGCCCCGCGGGCGTAGCCGAACAGCTCCGACTCCACCAGGGTCTCGGGCAAGGCGCCGCAGTTGACGAAGATCAGGGGTGCCTCCCGGCGGGTCGACAGGCGGTGCAGGAGCTTGGCCACCACCTCCTTGCCCACCCCCGACTCCCCCGTGATCAGCACCGTGGAGTCCGTCCGCGCCACCCGGGCCGTCAGATCCAACACCCGCCGCATGCCGGAGCTCTCGGCCACCAGGTCCTGGGTTTGCAGCTGGCGCGCCCTGAGTTCCTCCAACTCGCTCTTGTACTGGTCCGACAGGTCGCGCACCTTGGCCAGCTCCGAGCGCAAGAGGTTCAGGTCGGTGACGTCCCGCACGTTCACCACCACCCGCTCCACCCGCCCCGCCTGGTCCAGCACCGGCACGCCGGTGAAGTAGATCTCGTTCCCCGAGGAGATCTTCTCCATCAGGGTTACCGGCTCTTTGACCTCCCACACCCGCTCGATCACCTGCCGCACCGCCCGAACACAGGCATGTCCCTGCGCGGGCAGTTGCCCCACCGGTCGCCCCACCAGCACCTCCACGGGCAAACCCGTGATGCGCCGGAAGCCGTCGCTCACCCGCAGCACCCGCTCCCGGTCGGTCACCACCACGCCGTCGTAGGAGGCCCGCAGGATGGCTTCCAGCTCGCCGTTCAGTTCCCGCAGGGTGCCCATCTCCCGGCTGGCCTCGCGCCAGCGCCGCTCAAGTTGCGTGAAGTTCCCGCAGCGACACTGCACCGCCGTGGGAACCTTGCCGGCCAGGTACACCACCGGGCCGGCCCCCGCCTTGGCCGGCGTCTCCTCCCCCTCGGCCAGCACCGCCGCCGGGCTCTCGGCGGCCAGGGACACCGGCTCGTCCCACCCGGCGCCGTGGTTGAGCCGCCGCAGTACCCCCTGCGGCGTGACTATGCCGGCCACCTGTCCCCGCTCGGCCAGCACCAGGCAGGGCGGCGCCTCCTCGGAAAGCAGGCGCACGGCCTCCCTAAGCGGCGTGTCGGCCGGCACGCTCAAGGCGGGAAACCGCTCCATGTCCTGCGTCTGGGTCGGCTCCTTCACCCGTGCCGTCCCACGCTTGCCAGGCACGCCGCCAACTCCTCCTTGCGCAGATCGCGGCCCAGTACCGTCAACCAAGATCCGTCCGTCGCAGCGGTGTGCTCCTCTCAGGCGCCACCCGCCCACTCCAGCCGGCGGCCTCCCTGGGGGGTGGCGAACACGCCCTTGGCCCGCAGCACCGCTCCCCATTCTCCCGCCGCCAGCCGGCCGAACACGCGACGCACCCGCTCCAAGTCCTGCAGCCCCGCGCCCTCCCAGGTCCACTCCTCCACCCCTGGCGTTGTCGTCGGCGGTGCGCTCACCGCCGGGGCAAACTTTGGCCACGGTATGCGGCCCCGCACGGCGGCGAAAACCGGCGCCCGGGCGTTCAGCCGCCGCACCGCCCCGCGCAGTCCCTCCAGTTCTTCCGTCGAGCACCGATCGGCCTGGTTCAGGACCACCGCCCCCGCCGCGCTCACCCCTTCCTCCACCAGCGCCTGGAAGGGGGCAGCTTGCCGTAGCGGGACGCGTCCACCACGGTCAGGAGGTCCACCCGCCCCAGGTCCTTCCCGACCTGCACCAAGACCTCCAACAGCGCCGCGGGGCCGGCCACTCCGCTGGGCTCCAGCAGCAGCCGATCCGGTCGCGCCGTCGCGGCCAGTTCCTCCAACGCCCGCCCCAGATCCCCCCGCATGGTACAGCACACACAGCCGGCGGGCAGCGCCCGCACCGGCACCCCGGTGGCGGCAAGGGTCAGCTGATCGATGCCCACGCGCCCAAAATCGTTTACCAGGACGGCCGTGCGCTCCCCTCGTACCGCGGCGAGGCGCAGGAGTTCACCCACCGTGGTGGTCTTGCCCGCCCCCAGGAAACCCGCCACCACCAGGATCTCCATGCCCTACGGTCGTTCCTGCGCCCAGCGGTACATGGCTTGCACCGCGCTGGCTCCCCCTTGGGCCAACAGATGCTGCACCGCCCGTCCGGCTCCCACTAGCGTGTCCAGATTGCCGGCTTTGACCAAGGGCAAACTGCACCGGCCCTCGCGATCCTCCAAATGCCAACGCACCCGGTCCCCCGCGATCTCGTCCACCGTCAAGCGGAAGTATCCCTCCGGACCCTGCACAGACTCCCCCGGCCCCAGACGCACGCCGACCGGGTTGTACACCGACACGGACCAGCTGTGCCCAATGGGACACGACACGTTGTGCAGGTGGAAAGCCATATCCCGGGGGTACGCCCGCCCCGAGGTCAGCTCCTCCAGACCGCGGTAGAGGCGCAGGAGCGGCCCCTCCGGGTGCGGCACCAACTCGGCCACCCCGTCGCTGAAGCGCAGCTGCAAAGAGCGGCGCGCCGCCTGATCCTCGGGCAAGAGTTCCGTGGGCCAGGGAGGAGCGAAGCGTCGGCGCACTTCCTCCCCCTCCGAGCGGAAGGTCAATTCCCAGCCCTCGCCTTCCCGACGCACGACGAGCTGCCCATCCCCCGCAGCCAGGCGCGCACCGTCCTCGAGCCGCCCGTAGAAGAGTCGTTCGGAGGCCACCAGCTGGGCCGCCAAATGCATGCCGGTCAAAGTCTCGAACTCCACCCGCTCGGGGCTCACCTTGGTGGCTTTCCCTTGGTTGTAGGCCAGGGCGAACTGCGGTGAAAACCAATTGTCCTCGCCCATGGGCAGGGAAACGGGGGACATGCCCGCGAAATCCCAATCGATGCCGCTGACGCTGCGGGCGTGCACCACCACGTTGCGGGCCGCCTGATGCCGCGGCGCCGCGCCTAAAACGTAGACCACGTCGCCCACCACCGCCGGCGCCTCGGGGGTGACGGCCACTTCCTCGCGTACCACCAACTGCAGGTCGTAATCCACAAAGAAGATGCGTCGTCCCAGGAGGAAGTCGTAACCTCCCACAGCCGGATAGGTGCTGCGCATGGTGTCGGCCATGTAGCACAAACCGCCGGGGGGGATCTCCACCTGCCCTTGCACCACCCTGGTGCCCCGCAGCACCACCCCGTCGAACTTGGGAATGACCAACCCCTCGTCGTCCACGGTCTGTTCACCGGCCACGAAGCCCGGCAACCCCGGCACGTAGAGCGGGCCTTGCAGCGGCAGGAGCGTGAAGGGCGGCGGCTCGGGGTTATCATACCGCACCGGACACGGCAGGGACCCGCCCCTACGGGGCGGACGGATGTCGAAACCCATGCGCAGACCTCCTTACCGTCGGCAGCGCCTTGGGACACCGGTAACCGACGTCCGTCTAGCGGCGCCAAGCTTACCGATATTCCATGCAAGGGGCATGCCGTACCCGAAGGATCTACGCCTCGACCGCCTCCCGCCGGCGCTTCAGCCGGCGCACCACCGTGGAATGGTCCACTCCCAGGGCCTGGGCCGCCCGGCGTGCGCTCCCGAAGGCTTCCATGGCCTGCTCCAACAGCTTTTGCTCCAAAAGCTCCCGGGCCTCGGCCAGGGGCATCACGCCCCGCACCGTCACCAAGTCGTCGGCCTTGCGCTCCTGGATCGCCAAGTTTTCCGGTAGGTGCTCCCGCCGGATGACCTCCCCCGGGGTCAGCACCACCAGGCGCTCCACCACATGCTCCAGCTCCCGCACGTTGCCGGGCCAATCGTAGCTCTCCAACAACTGGTAAGCGTCCATCTCCAGGCGCTTCACCGCGCCATATTTCTCCCCGAAGCGGCCCAGGAAGAAGTTCAACAGCGGTAGGATGTCCTCCCGGCGATCCCGCAGGGGCGGTACCTCCAAGGGGATGACGTTTAGCCGCCAGTAAAGGTCTTCGCGGAATTTGCCCTCCCGCACCCGCTCCTCCAGCCGCTGATTGGTACAGGCCACCAGCCGCAGATCGATCCGGACGGGGCGCACCCCGCCGATGCGGAAGATCTCTCCCTCCTGGATGGCGCGCAACAGCTTCACCTGCATGGGCAGCGGCAGTTCCGACACCTCGTCCAACACCAGGGTGCCATGGTTGGCCAACTCGAACAGCCCCGGCTTTCCCTCGCGGTTGGCCCCGGTGAAGGCACCCTTCTCGTACCCGAACAGCTCGGACTCCACCAGCGTCTCCGGGATCGCGCCGCAGTTGATGAAGATGCAGGGACCGGCTTCACGAGGGGACATCCGGTGCACGAACTTGGCCACCAGTTCCTTGCCCACCCCGGACTCCCCCGCGATCAGCACCGTGGCGTCCACCTTGGCCGCCCGGTAGACCAGGTCCAAAACCCGCCGCATGGCCCGGCTCTCCGCCACGAAGTCCGTCGGCTGCAGCTGGCGGGCCCTAAGCTCCGCCAGCTCGCTCTGGTAGCGCTCACTGAGGCTGCGCACCCGCTCCAGCTCCGCCCGCAACCGGTTCAGCTCCGTCACGTCCCGCACGTTGCAGACCACCCGCAGCACGTGTCCCGCCTGATCCAAGATCGGATTGGCCGTGAAGTAGATCTCGTTGCCCGAACGCACTTGGCGCATCCGGGTGGCCGGCTGCCCCTGCTCCAGGGCGGCCGACAAGACCTCCTTGACCGCCCGCAGGCAGACGTGGCCGTCGTCGGGCAACTCGGCCCATCGCTTCCCCTCCAGATCCTTCGGCGACAGACCGGTGATGCGACGCCAGCTCTCGTTGGCCCGGAGGAAGCGCTCGGCATCGGTGACGATCACCCCGTCGTAGGAGGCGCTCAGGATGCCTTCCAGCTCATGGTTCAGCGCCGCCACATCGGCCAATTCCCGACCGCGCTTGGCCCACTCGCTCCACACGGCCTGGAAGTTGCGGCAGGTGCACAGGACGGAGGCCTCCCGGCCGCCCCGGGTCAGCACCAGATGGTCTCCCCGGATCTCCACGCCGGCCTCCGGCAGCGGCAAGGGCAGCACCTGGCCGGGAGCGCGCATGACGGCGCGCACCGGGGTCGCCGGATCCCGGCCCTGCACCAGGGCTTCCAGCAACCCGCGGGCGTCCACCACTCCCAAGATCTCGCCCGCGGGCTCCCCCACCAGGAGGGTGCGCGCCCCCTCCCGCAGCAGGAGTTCGGCCGCCTCCCGCAAGGGAAATGAGGGATCCAACACCCTGGTCCGCTCGGCCAGGTCCGTCAGGCGCAGCCGGCGCGCGTCCCGGCCCTGGTTAGGGCGGGACGGCTTGGCGACAGCTTGCGACATCTTCTCCATGCTCCTTCCCGGTCCACCCCTGGGGTGTCCTCCTTAGATAAGTTCTACGTCGGCTCTTCCATTCCTTTTCAGTTGCCGACAAATTTCGACACAATCTTTTGTATGGGCATGAATATTGCATCTATTTTGGTTCGGCGGTCCAACCGCCGACGTCGAAAGGCAGGTGAGGCCCAGGCCCAGCGGTAGCCGGCGCCCCTCCCGGACCATATCGGCATCTCCTTCCCCGGGGCGCCAGCGCACCGCACGTCGGCAGGCATGCACCGCACATATGGCAGAGGGGTGGTTCTGTGGTCATCGAATTGGCCATCCTGGCGCTGGTCATATACACACTGCTTCTGATCTACCTGGGCCGCGCCGGCTTCCGTCGCGCCCAGGCCGCCGAGCATTTCATCCACGGCGGGCGCCGCTTCGGCATGGGCTACGTCTTCTTCCTGGTGGCCGCCATGTGGGGTTCCTGGATCTACGGCACGGAGCTGGAGACCTCTTTTCTGGCCGGGGTGTCCGCCTTCTGGTTCGGAGTGGCCGTGATCATCATGTCCATCCTGGTGGCCCTGCTGCTGTTGACCCCGTTCCGGGAGCTTGGGTTCATCACCAACTCCGGGCTGATCGGGGACCGCTTCGGCAAGGTGGCCCGGGCCATCTCCGCCCTGGTCATCGCCTTCACCTTCCCCATCTTCGCCATGGTCAACATCCTGGTGGCCGCCTCCCTGTTCCATGTCTTTCTGGGCTGGCCCCTTTGGCTGACCCTGGTGGCCGCCACCGTCATCATCATCGCCTACGTCTTCGCCGGCGGCATCTGGGCCCTGGCCTACACCCAAGTGCCCAACCTGTTCATGATGTTCATCGGGTTGGTGGTGGCCACGGTGTACGCCGTCTCCCATGTGGGCTGGCACCACCTGACCACGGCCATGCCCGCCAAGTTCTACAGCCCCTTGGGCGTGGGGATCGGGATCATCGTGGTCTGGATCATCATGGACATGATCAACGTTCTGAGCGCCCAGGTGGAGTACCAGGCGGTGTGCTCCTGCAAGGATCCGGCCCAGGGGCGCAAGGGAGTCTACCTGGCCTCCGCGGTGCTGGTGCTCTTCACCGCTTTGCCGGTGTTCATGGGCATGGCCGCCCGGGTGGCCTTCCCCACCGCCAAGCTGGGCCTGGTGGCCTTCGGGGAGCTGATCCTGCATGCGCCGCCGGCGGTGCTGATCATCGTCACCATGGGGGTGTGGGCGGGCGCCCTCACCTGGTCGGCTCCCCTCATGTTCTCCGGCGCCTCCAGCCTGGGGATGGATCTGGGGATCCTGGCGCGTTCCACCGCCTCCCAGCCTGACCTGCGCCGCTGGTGCCGCTGGTGCCTCTTCGTCCAAGCCGGAGCCATCCTGGCCTACGCCCTGACCCGCCCCGATCTGGTGGCCTGGTGGATGGTCTTCGGCATGACCCTGCGCAACGCCGCCATCTTCGCCCCCACCATCGCCATCCTGCTGTGGCGGGCCGCCACGCCTGCGGCCACCCTGGTCTCCATGATCGCGGGGGTGGCCACCGGCCTGTTCTGGAACGCCCTCACCGGTTTCTCGGCCACCGTCTTCTTCGCCGGCATCAATCCCATGTACATGGGCACCGCCGTGGCCACCCTGCTCTTCGTGCTGATCTCGGTGCTGGGCAACCCCAACGCGCGGATTAACCTGGCCTCCCGTTTCAGCGGGGTGGGCTGGGCCGGCATCGGCATCTTCGTGCTGTTCACCTTGGTGTCCGTCTTCGGCCTGCACGCGGTGCAGCCCATCGGGCTCTTGGGACTGACCATCCTCCTGGCCATATTCGGGATCTTCATGGCCGCCATCGCCATGGTGGAAGACCGCACCTCCACCTACGCCGTGCCGGCCCCGAAGACAGCCAATTGACCACCAGGGAGAATCTCGCCGCATGATGCGCAAACTGGCCCTCATCTGCCGCATGGGCACCTGGGACAATATGCTGACCTCCATCGGTTTCGCCCTGCTGGCCTCCAGCGACGCCTCGGAGCCCTGCGAGGTGCACATGCTCATGACCTCCTGGGCGGTGGAGCTGCTCAAGCAAGGCGCCCTGGATGAGGCTCCCTTCCCAACCGTGTACCGGCATCGGGAACGGGAGCTGAAGGACATCGCCGCCAAGCTGCGCTTCCAGGACCTGTACACCGGGGTGCGCATGGCCCACGCCACGGGACGCTACCACCTGTATGCCTGCGCCCTGGCCTCCCAGCTCTTCGGGGTGACCTCCGATAACATCATCCCGGAGGCCGAGTTCATGGGTCCCATCACCTTCCTGCGGGAGATCGCCTCCGAGGCCGACGTGGTGCTGACCCTGTCCTGAGGGGACGACTCCGAAGGGGGCCGGGGATCTTCCCCGGCCCCCTTCCCATGACGGGCGCCCTCACTCCTCCTGCAACCCGGCCGCCGCCTCACCTTCCGGCCTCCAGCGGCGGAAAAGCCATCCCCGCCAGAAAGGCCTCCTCAAACCCCGGATGACCCGACAGCTCCAAGTGGCGACAGGAGCGCGCCAAGCGGTCGGCTTCCTCCTCCATCCGGTGGTTCAAGAGGGCCAGGCGCGCCCCCTCGAAGGCTGCGTTGCCCACGAAGCGGATGCGCCCCAAGGGGACCTGCGGCAAGAGCCCCAGGTCCCGGGCGCTTTTGCGGTCCAAGTGGTTGCCGAAGGTCCCAGCCAATAGCACCTCCCGCAGGTCGGAGGGGGCAAGCCCGGCCTCCCGCAGGAGCAGGTCGATGCCGGCCTGGATGGCTCCCTTGGCCAGCTGCACTTGGCGCACGTCGGCCTGGGTCAGGCACACGTCCCGCACCGAGCCGTCGGCCAGGCGCAACGCCCGTCCCTCCTCCGTCTCCATGAGCCGCCGCGCCAGCCCCGCCGGCAGCCTGACCTCCCCCGGCGACCTCAGCCGCCCCGTCTCATCCACTGCCCCCGCCCGGCGCAGAACCGCCAAAAGGTCGATGATCCCCGAGCCGCAGACGCCGCGGACCGGGACATCCCCCAGCACCCGCAAGCTAAGATCGCCGTCCGTCAGACGCACCGCCGCCACCGCCCCCGGCTCGGCCCGCATCCCGTCCCGCAGGTTGGCCCCTTCGAAGGCCGGCCCCGCCGCGGCGGAGCAGGTCAGGATCCCTCCCGCCCAGGCCAAGGCCATCTCTCCGTTGGTGCCCACGTCCACCGCCAGGCGCGCTCGGGAACCGGGACGCATGCCGGCGGCCAGGAGCATCGCCACGGTATCGCCGCCCACGTAACCGGCCACCGTGGGAAACACCCGCACCCTGGCCCGCCGGTGCGCGGCCAGCCCCACCTCTTCGGCGGCGCCGGAGAACCCGCCGCCCAGCGCCCCCACATAGGGAGCCTCCCCCAAGGGGGTCGGATCCACCTCCAAGAAAAGTTGCTCCATGGCCGTGTTGCCCACCAGCACCGCTCGGAAGATGCGCTCGGGGACGCCGCCTGCCGCCGTGGCGAGTTCTCTGGCCAGCTCGTTCACCGCCTCCAGGACCAGGCGGCGCAGCTCGGTTGCACCTCCCGGACGCCCGGCTTGCTGGATGCGGGAGAGCACGTCGGCCCCGTGGCGCGCCTGAGGGTTGCCCCTGGCCGCCACTCCCAGGGAGCGGCCGGACTCCAGATCGAACAGTCCCACCACCAGGCTGGTGGTGCCCAGGTCCGCCGCCAAGCCCCAAAGTCCGTCCCCGGGCGGAGGACCAAGCTCCAGGACCTGCCGCCCGTCCTCCACCACCGCCAGGCGCATGCCCGCACCGCGCAGCAGCCCCGGCAGCCGGCCTAAAAGCTCCCGGGGCAGCATCGTCCCGCCGCCCAGTTGCGCCGCCAATCGCAGGTCGTCGGGCCGCTGGTCCGCCAGGGAGGGCGGCGGCAATTCCACGGTGCGCCGCCGGACGCCCGAATCCACCGCCACCTCCCCCGACCGGCAGGACAACAGCACTTTCCCCTCGGGGCGGTAGGTCCGCCAGCCGAGCTCCACCCGCACCAGCCCATCATGGGGCGCCACCTGGCAGGCCAGGCGGTAGCCGTGGGCGAGTTCCGCCGCGGTCAGATGCTCCCGCTCCGCCGTCGTAGGCTCCCCCGCCGGGTCCGAGAGCCGCACCCGGCACTTGCCGCACGTGCCCTGCCCGGCGCAGGGGCCCTCCACCTCCAGCCCCGCCAGGGCGGCGGCCTCCCGCACCGTGGCCCCGGACGGGCACGCCACCTCCTGGCCGCCGGGCAGAAAGCGCACGCGGGCTTGCTTCATGGACCTAGGCGGGCGGAAAGCCGCGGTAGTCTTCCAGGTAGCGCATGGCCCACTCGTCCCGCTCCAGGAACAGGTCGGCCGCGCGGCACAACCGGCGCAGCCCCGGCAGCAGCGGGTCGGCGATGGGCGCCGTCAGCCCATTGAAGACGGCCATGGCCATGAAGGTCAGATTCAAGATGGGGCGATCCGGCAATCCGAAGGACACGTTGCTGGCCCCCAGGGTGGTGGCGACCCCCAACTCGTCCCGCAGGCGCCGCAGGGTCTCCAGGGTGATGCGCCCGGCGGTCCCGTCGGCGCTCACCGCCATGGCCAGCCCGTCCACCACCACGTCCTCGGCCGGCACGCCCAGGGAAGCCGCATGCTCCAGGATACGCGAAGCCAGGCGCACCCGCTCCGCCGGTTCGGGAGATATGCCGTGCTCGTCGTGCGGCAGGGCCACCACCGCCGCGTGGTACCGTGCCACCAGTGGCAGGATCTCTTCCAGGGAGGAATCCTCGGCGGTGACCGAGTTCACCAGGGGCTTGCCCTCATAGACCTCCAGGGCGGCGGCCAGGGCCTTGGGATTGCTGGAGTCCAGGCACAAGGGCACGTCCACCGCCGCCATGACCGTCTGGACCGCCTCGCACAGCACTGCCGGCTCGTCGATGCCGGCCACGCCCACGTTCACGTCCAGGATCTCGGCCCCCGCGGCCACCTGCCGCAGGGCCTCCTCCCGCACCAGATCCATCCTCCCGGCCGTCAGCGCCTCCGCAAACTTCTTGCGGCCGGTGGGGTTGATCCGCTCCGCGATGATCACCGTGGGCAGCCCCTGACCGAAAACGACGGCCTTGTCGCCCCGCGTGATTCTGGTCTGCAGTTTAATTCCTCCCCTTCCTAGGCCAGCCCCAGCAGTTCCTTGGCCTTCTCCACGGCGCTGGACGCATCGGCGGCGTAGGCGTCGGCCCCCACCTGGTCGGCAAAGCTTTGACTCACCGGCGCGCCGCCCACCATCACCTTGACCTGGTTCCGCAATCCCGCCTGCTGCAACGCCTCGATGGTCTCCCCCACCCGGGGCAGGGTGTTGGTGATGAGGGAGGACATGCCCACGATCTGCGGCTTGTTCTCCTGGATGGCTTGGATGAACCGCTCCACAGGAGTGTCGATGCCCAGATCGAAGACCCGGAAGCCTGCCCCCTCCAGCATCATGGCCACCAGGTTCTTCCCGATGTCGTGCAGGTCACCCTTCACCGTGCCGAGGACCACCGTTCCCACGGGCTCAATCTCCGAGTGGGCCAAGAGGGGCTTCACCACATCGAGCCCCGCGTGCATGGCCCGGGCGGCGATCATCACCTCCGGCACGAAGACCTCGTTGCGGCGGAACTTGGCCCCCACCACCGCCATGCCGGCGATCAGCCCTTCCTGAACGATCTCCCGCGGTCCCATCCCCTGAGCCACGGCCTGCTCGCAGGCCTGCTTCACCAGCGGCGGCTTGTAGGTGATGATGCCCTGCTGGATGTCCTCCAAAACGCTCAACGGACGCCCTCCTTCGCTACCTGTTCCGAGTATGCCTTGGCCTCCTGCAGCATGGCCCGCACATTGGCGTCGGGGGTGCCGAAATCGCATCCCACGGCGTCGACGGACAAAAGCTCCAGGGGGCCGCCGGTGTCGACGATCTCCCGCACGTCGGCGCGGATGACCTCTTCCCCCTCGTTCAGCATCCGCACCGGATCGACCCGGGCGTTTATATGCACCCGGGGCATGAACTCCCGCAGGCGGCGCAGGTCGGTCTTGGGCCCCACCTCCAAGAAGTCCAGGTGTGGGATCTTGGCGTAGCCCGGCACCAGTTCGTCGCCGTTGCCGCAATGGTGGATGCCGAAGGGGTGCAACTCCTCGGCCAGCCGACTCTCGTGGCGCAGCAGAAACCGCTCGAAGGTGTCATTCGAAACCTGCGCCAAGGTGCAGTTGGGCTCGATGAACATGTCCTCCGGAGCCATGGGAGTCACCGCCGGCGCCAGGATTCCCAGGCGATCCCGCAGGTATCGCCCCAGCTCCAGGATAGCCTCGGTGGAGACTTCCAGCACCTTCTCGGCTACCTCGGGGTTGGTGTAGTAGTCGATGTACAGCTCTTCCCCGCGCAGCTTGAGGGCCAGGTTCTGCACCCCCGTGGGATTCAGGGAGCCCGTCACCCGCCCGTATTTCTCCTCCAGATAGGACATCTGGTCCACCATCCGCCGCATCACGGGGCTGGACAAAAGGTCCGGCACCTCCAACTCCATCACTTGGTCCTCCGACAGGTTTATCGGGATGGCCCAGGGCTGCGCTTCGTCTTCGAAAACCACCTCGCACCCGAAGATCTCCGGCAACAATACCATCCCGTAGTCGACGTAGCCCTCCGGCTGCGGATCCGCGCTGCCCATACCGATGTCGCCGAAACGCTCGTGCAGGATGCGCTGCATCTTGAGCTGAGCGTCGACCCGATACTCGGGATCCCAGAAAAAGTCGCGGCCGAACGAGATGCCGTAGTTGCGGAACCACCAGCTGGGGTAGAAGCCCACTTTGGCCTTGATGCCCATCGTCACTCCTCCTTCTCCTTGTACTGCCGCCGGCCATGGTCAATGCAACATCCGTGCCGACCACCGCCGGGAGCCGGTACCGCGCACCGGCCCATGCTTCACCTTATTGGCGGTGCCGAAAAGCACCACCCCTGCGGCGGCGCGCCGCAGGGGTGGTCAGGACCGGGCTTCGGCGGGCGGAAAACATCGCTCGCGCTGCGGGCACCGGCCGCAGGCCGCCCGCGAGCCGCGACGGCGGCCGCCCTCCAGCAGGGGGACCAGGGCGCATAAGGACTTGGTCGGCACCAGGTATCCGGAATCGTTCAGGTATACCCCCAGCTCCTGGGCCGGCACCTCCCGCATCAAATTGGCTTGGACCTCCGGCAACAGTTGCGGGCAGCCGGGAGACAGGAGGTACCCGGGCACCAGCCCTTCGGCCGCCACCAACGCTCCGGCCTGGCGGTAGAGATGAGCGGCCAGCTCATCCACCAGGGCCGATCCGACGGCGTCCAGGGCCAGCGACTCCAGGTACTCGCCCCGTTTGAAGCGCAGGGTGCTCTCCCGCTGGATCCCCTCCCCCAGGGTGGCCAGAAGCACCACGGCCTGCCGCGCCCCCTCCCGATAGCCGTCCTCCAAAGGAAAAGGATCCCCGCCGTCCAGGCTGACCCAGCCCTCCTCCACGGTGCGCAGCGCACAGCGCGCCAGGCCGCCCCGCGGCTGGGACAACCGGCGCACGGCGGCCCCGGCCTCCCCGACCGCCTCCTCCACCTCCGGGCGCACCCGGGGCCCGGCCTGCAGGTAGTGCAGCACGCGGGCGCGACGCACGCGCAATTGGTCCAAGGACGGATCCCATCGAAACCACCGCTCCAAAGGGAGCCACCTCCCCGCATCCACCATGCAAGACCACTGCCGCCACCCCGCGTAGGAAAAATGGCCGCCGACGGAGAAACTTAAGGGCACATCCCCAAGGGAGGACATCGTCTTGCTCGAATTGATCAAGCAGCGACGCAGCATCCGCCGCTACACCGCCGAGCCCGTGGAGGAGTCGGCCGTGGGTGCCCTGCTCGAGGCGGCCATGGCCGCTCCGTCCGCCAACAACCGGCGCCCCTGGGAGTTTGTGGTGGTTACCGAGGCACCGCTCCGCCAAGCTCTCGCTGGCATACATCGTTGGAGCTACATGTGCGCCCAGGCACCGGTGGTCCTGGCCGTGCTGGCCGATCCGGACGCTGACCCGGACCACTGGGTGGAGGACGCCGCCGCCGCCACCCAGAACCTGCTGTTAGCCGCCACCGCCCAGGGGCTTGGATCCGTGTGGGTAGCCGTGCACCCGCGACCGGAGCGCGAGGCGGCCGTGCGTCGGATCCTGCAGGTGCCAGACCGACTGCGCGTGCTGTGCCTGGTGGCGGTGGGACACCCCGCCGAAACGCGCCCCGCTCGTCGCAACCCGTACGAAGTAGCCAAGGTGCACGGCGAGCGTTACGGCCGGCCCTGGGTGCAGTCGTGAAAGACCTGGAAGAGTTGCTGGAGGAGGCGCATCGGCGCTACGGGCACCGCTGCGCCGGGCAGATCCTGGGCATCCGCATGTCCTTGGCCGGATTGCGCGAGCTGGGTGTGGATCCCCAGGAAAGTCGCGAACGGTTGGTGACCTTCGTGGAGATCGACCGTTGCGCCACCGACGCCATCGAGTTGGTCACCGGCTGCCGTCTGGGGCGGCGCACCCTGAAATTCCGGGACTACGGGATCATGGCCGCCACCTTTGTCGACCTGGAGGAACACCGCGCGGTGCGGGTTCTGACCCGGGACGACGCCCGGGAATCGGCCCTCGCCTATTTCCCCGACGCTCCCGATCCCACCACGGCCCAGCGCCAAGCCTACCGCACCATGCCGGAGGCCCAGCTGTTCACCATCGAGCCGGTCTCGGTGGAACTCGGCCCCTGGGACTTGCCGGGTCCCACCCGGCGCAAGGTGGTCTGCGCCGCCTGCGGCCAAGTGGTGCGCGACGGCAAGGAGGTGCGGGTCGAGGGACGGCCCCTGTGCAGGCCCTGCGCCGGCGGCGCCTATTTCCAGCGCCTGCCCTGAACGGCGAAGGGGCCAGGCTGTGCCTGACCCCCTCCGCACCGCGAACTCAGTAGCGGCGTCCGCCCCCGTTGCCGCCCCGGGCGGGCCGCGGCTGTGCCTCGTTCACCGTCAGCGGCCGGCCTTCCCACTCGATGCCGTTCATGGCCTGAATGGCCGCCTCCGCTTGGTCCGCGGGAACCTCTACGAAGCCGAAGCCCCGGGACCGCCCGGTATCACGGTCGGTGGCCACGCGGGCGGAGATGACCTCCACCTGGGCATCCCGAGCAAAACCGGCAGCCAGGGACTCCTCGTTCACGCTCCAGGGCAGGTTCCCGACGAACAGGGTCTTGATCATCCTCGCGTCCTCTCCCTTCTCTGGGGTATTTGATTCGCGATCGGCAGTGCGAACCCAAGACACCCCTGGAAGGGTCCTCGCGGCTCATCCCACCCAAACGCAATCGGCCATATTATACCCCGGGGGCAGGCCAAAAACAATACCGAGGCCAAAATTGTCGGGGACCGGGCAATGCCCGATCCCCGTCCGGATCGTGGTTCTTAGTAGCGGCGTCCGCCGCCGTTGCCGTTGCCGTTGCGAGCGGGCCGCGGCTGAGCCTCGTTGACCGTCAGGGAACGGCCTTCCCACTCGATGCCGTTCATGGCCTGGACGACCGCATCCGCCTGATCGGCGGGGATCTCCACGAAGCCGAAGCCCCGGGACCGTCCGGTATCGCGATCGGAAGCCACCCGAGCGGAGATGACCTCCACCTGGGCGTCCCGTGCGAAGCCCGCGGCCAGGGACTCTTCGTTCACGCTCCAGGGCAGGTTTCCGACAAACAGAGTCTTGATCATGGGTGTGCGCACTCCTTTCTGAGGGATTTCGATTCGCGGTCGGCGGCGCAAACCCAAGACACCCCAGAAAGGTCCCTCACGGCTCATCGCACTTCCAAACGCAATCTCGTTAAGTATACTACCCACCTCGGGAAAAAGCAATACCCTCGGAACAAATAAAAAGTCGGGCCGGTCAGCGCGGCCGGTTCCGCCGACCGCCGGGGGAACAGTCCGGCCTTCAGACGGCTGGCCAGGCGACGCGGCGGGCACCGAGCCGGAGCGAGACCGGTGCGATCCCCTCCGGGACCCGCACGCCGCTCGGGCCGATGCCCGAGCTGATCGCTGGACGCCTGCATGCTGGTCAGGTTGTCCAAAGGGCCCGCGACCGGGATGGACGAGGTGACTTTTCCACTTGACATGGCCTGACAATTGGCTACTGATGAAAGGGAAACCGGCGGCTGTGCGCCCTCCGGTTGCCGCAGACCTGGCGGTCCCAACGATAAGCCAACCAGGAAAAGATCCTAAAGCGGCGGGGAACCCGTTGGATAGGAACCGGGCGGGCACTTTACCCCTGCCGCCGCCGTAGCCGTCC